>CAIWFK010000035.1 GCA_903911905.1 uncultured Myxococcales bacterium | reverse complement strand
CCTCGCGAATTGGATGATTCCCGGCAAGATGGTCAAGGGCATGGGCGGCGCCATGGACCTCGCGGTGGGCGCCAAGCGGGTGATCGTCGCCATGGAGCACGCCACCAAGGACGGCGGCTACAAGATCCTCAAGGCCTGCAAGCTGCCGCTGACGAGCAAGAAGTGCGTCAACGCCATCTGCACCGATCTGGCGTGGATCGACGTGACGCCGCAGGGGCTGCTGCTGCGGGAACTGGCGCCTGGCGAGACGGTGGCGTCGGTGCAGAAGCTGACCGAGCCCACCCTGAAAGTCGCTCCCGACCTTCGAACCATGGCCTTTTGACCATCTCGGTATAGGCTCAAGAACCCAATGGCAGCAGACAAAGAGAAGATCGTCAGGAAGTCCGAGCGGCTCCAGCACGAGCTGCTCGTGGCGTACCGCACCGTCGACGGCTTCATCACCGACTGGGCGGTCAACATCAGCCGCGGCGGCATCTTCATCAACACCCGCAAGCCGCTGGCGGTGGGAAGCGTGGTTCGCCTGATCGTCTCGCTGCCAGACGCGGCGTTCCCCTTCGATCTCACCGGCCGCGTCATTCGCGCGCATTCGTACGACCCCGAGAGCGACCAGGTGCCCGGCATGGGCATCGAGTTCATCGACGTCGACGAAGAGAAGCACGCGCGGCTCGAGCGGTTCGTCGACCGGCTCCGCAAGGAACTGCCTGACGAAGCCCCCGCGCCCGCCAAGCCGGGCAAGTCGAAGCCCTGAGTGCGTCGGGTCGACCTGACCATCGAGCGGTTGTCGAAGTCTGGTGACGGCGTGGCCCTGCTGGACGGCCGCGCCGTCTTCGTTGCGGGCGCGCTGCCTGGCGAGACGGTGCGGGTCGACCTCGCCGAGTCGGGCAAGGCCCTGCACGCCGAGCTGATCGAGGTGCTCGCGCCCAGCCCTTCGCGGCTGACCCCGTCGTGTGCGTTGGCGACGACCTGTGGTGGCTGCGACTGGATGCACGTGTCGGTGTCCACCCAGCTCGAGCAGAAGCAGCAGATCGTCACCTCCACGCTCGAGCACCTGGGCGGGTTGGGCGCCGATCGCTACGAGCTGTTGCCCACCGTGACCTCGCCCCAGGCCCTGGGGTACCGGCGGCGGGCCGTGCTGCACCCCGCGCAGGGCAAGCTGGGCTTCTTCGGGCGCAAGAGCCACCTGCGGGTGCCGGTCGATCGCTGCCCGGCGCTGACCTCGTCGCTCGAGGCGTTGCCCGGTCGGCTGGCCGAGCTGCTCCAGGGCGCGCTCAAGGACGTGGAAGAGGTGCACCTGCTCGAGTGCGAGGGGCGGGTGTCGATTTCGGTCCACCTCACCGGGCAGGCGAAGGCCAAGCACCGCGAAGCCATGGCGTTGCTGCTGCGCGACGGGCAGCTCGACGGGGCGGCGCTGGTGCCCGAGCACGGCAAGGGTGGCACCGAGACCTTCGGAAAGCCGGTGCTCGAGGAAGACGGGGTGCTGTACCGGCCCGACGGTTTCGCCCAGGCCAACGCCGAGGTGAATCGGGCGCTGGTCCGCCAGGCGATCGAATTGCTGGACCCCATGCCGAACGCCTCGGTGCTCGAGCTGTATTCGGGCAACGGCAACTTCACCTTCAAGCTGGCCGCACGCAGTGCGCAGGTACTGGCGGTGGAATCGTCGTCGATCTCGGTGCAACTGGCCCAGGAGGCGGGGCGGAAGCACGGAGTGCCCAACGTGCGGTTCATTCAGGGCGACTGCGCGAAGATCGCCGACGGGCTGGTGCGGGAAGGGCAGCGGTTCGATCGCGTGCTGCTCGACCCTCCGCGGACCGGGGCCGAAGGGGCCGGGCGCTGGGCGGCGAAGTTGCTGGCCACGCGCGTGGTGTACGTGGCGTGTGACCCGGCGTCGCTGGCGCGCGATGCCGCCGAGTTGGTGCGGGAAGGGTATGCGCCGGTCGCGCTGCAGCTCTTCGACCTGTTCCCGCAGACGCACCACGTCGAGGCGGTGATGGCCTTCAGCCGCTGACGCCGATCGTCGCTCGAGGGGCTGGTGAGGCCGGTCAGCTCGTCATCCCCCGCGCGAGCCGGTCGACCGCCGCCAGCGCGGTGGGAATGCGCGCCGTGCCATGCAGTCGTCTCACCTGGGCCTCGGCCTCGTCGCGAGTCATGCCCACGGCCGTGACGAACAGGGGCTTCACCGACACGCCTCGCAGGACCTGCGCGGCCATGGGCGAGCCCTGGTACGCGGTCTTGGCGACGCCCACCACGGGCACGGTCCCGCCCAGGGCGTCGAACAGGCGTGCACCCAGCCCTTTGGTGCCCTGGGCGTCGAGCCAGACATAGCCATCGATGACCACGCACCGCAGAAGCGTCGGTCGCGCGCGCAGCACGGCCAGCAGGCACGGCAGCTCCCGCTCGAAGAACCGGCCGGGCTCGTAGGCGGCGACCCCATCGACCTCCACCGTCCACTGATCGATCGGGTGCTCGTCGCCCCAGTCGCCCAGTCGTACCGGTGAGCGTCAAGGTAGTTGTCGGGTGGTCAGTGGATCGCGGCCTCCTTGGTTGCTGGCGCGCGCGTGCGCACCGGACCGAGTCGAACAGCGGGTGCAGGCGACCAGTTTCGAGACTGGCGG
>CAIWFK010000034.1 GCA_903911905.1 uncultured Myxococcales bacterium | reverse complement strand
GGGCACCGGCGCCACGTAGCCATAGCTGCCTCCGACGGTGGCGCTGCCATGCGAGGGGCCCGGCGCGGCGCTGCCGCCGTGCACGAAGGCGCTGCCGTGCGACGACGGCCCCGCGAAGGTGGTCATCGAGGTGCGCACCGGTGGCACGACCGAGACGCGCGCGACCTCGTGGTACGACGGGCCAGAGTACCAGGTGCGCCCCTGCCAGGTGCGGTACGGCACCGGCAGCGCATACGCCAGGAACTCGGCGTGGCGGTACGCCGGCAGCCGGTACTGGTAGAGATTGTGCGAGCAGAAGTACGGCGAGTTCACGAAGAACCAGCGCGGCCGGTAATACGAGGCGAAGATGACCGGCGGCAGCGGCGCCCAGCCGGTGTAGCCACCGCCGTAGCGCCAGTCGACCCAGGCCGGGCCCCAGGTGGTGTCGGGAATCCAGATCCACCCGTACATGGGGTCGAACCACCAACGGCCGTAGTGGTAGGTGGCCCAGCCGAAGGGCAGCGAGGTCGAGAACGACCAGCCGGCCTCGGTCGAGACCCAGCGGCCGTGCGAGGCGTAGGGCGTGAAGTCGTTGCCCACCAGACCCGGCGCAGGGCGGAAGGCGCGCACGCCGTTGGTGTTGACCCAGTCGCCGTAGGGCGCGAGCGCGGGCTCGAAGGCCTGCACCGACGCGACGGTCGTCATCTCGACGGGCTGCGCGTCATCTGCGGGAGGCGGCGTGGGCGGCGCCTGCTCGCCGGGCTGGTACTGGTCGACGTACTGACCTTCGGCCGGCTGCTGCTCGGCGGTCTGATCGCCCGGGTACGGAACGTACTGGTCGCCTTCGTCCTGCATGCCCGGCTGCTCGGCTGGAGGCATGGGGGGAGGCACCTGCGCGAGAGCGCTGGCACCGATGAGACTGAACGCCACGAGGAGTGACTTCATGGAACACCTCCGGGATAGCCGTCTGACGCGGCCATGGTGCTCCACATTCACCACATCTGCACGCTGCGTGCCCGCTGTTGCACTCTGCCCCACGACCCACGGGGGTTTCGAGAACGAATCAGGGCGGTTCGCTGGTCACGTCGACCACGATGGTGCCGGCGAGGTAGTCGTGCAGGCACCGTTGCTCGGCGCCGAAGATGAGGAACGGGTCGACCAGCGCCACCAGGCCGCACAGTTGCGCGACCGCGTGGAAGGCGAGGTTGCGTACCAGCACCACCCGCCACCATTCGGCTGGCTGCCCGTTCACCTGCACGACCTTGATCTTCATCCACCGCTTGCCGATGGACTGACCCCAGACGAGCTGCGCCACGATCTGCCCGGCCATCGCGCCGAGCATGCCCAGCACCATGATGGTGCCGCCCAGAATGAGCGCGGTCGGGTTCTCGGAGTCGCCCTTCCACGGAATGGCCGCCGCCACCAGGGTCGCGGCCCCGACGAAGAGGGGGCCCACCACCACCGCGTTGTCCACCAGGTTGGCGACGAAGCGATTGCCCAGGTTGGCGCGGGGCAGCCGGGTGGTGCCGCACTTCGAGCACAACCAGGCGTCGTTCTCGACTCGCGCACACTGTCGACACGCGAACGAGCCGCAGCGCGAGCAGATGGCGACCGCGGCATGGCCGGGGTGCTGGGCACAGGTGGCTCCGAGGTCGGGCGTCATCGACGGGCTCCGTGACGCTTCAGAACGCAGGCCGCATCCAGATGGCGCGGGCCAGGGGCAGCGTACGCTCGCCCACCGTCTGCGTGCCCGACAAGACCACCACCGCCTCGACCCGCGTGCCGTTGCCGAAATCGAAACCCCACGAGCGCCTGGGCGGCAGGAAGACGAACAGCGAGCGCGCGCCCACCTGCAGCACGCCGATGTTCTGGGCCAACCCGTCGCTGACCACGCCCTGCACCAGCGCGGCCTGCCCTTCGAGCGCAGCCACGTCTTCGAGCCGGGCCAGGTCGGGAGAATCGGCGCGCAACACCAGGCGAGGGTTCCACGCCGAGACCGCTTCTTCGAAGCTCGCCACGTCGGCGCGGGGGCTGAACGCCGAAGGCGGCGCCGCCCCTCCCTCTCGGCGATGGGCCAGTTCGGCCTCGGCGGCCTGCAGGGCCGGCTCGACGTCGGCGCGTACGGTGCGGCAGGTGCGCAACAGCTCGACCCGGCGCAGCAGCGCCTGCTCGGTGGCGGTGGGCAGGTCGAGCACGGGCTCGGCCTGCACGCACGCCCAGAACCCGTCGAGCGCGGCGCGGGCCTTTTCGTCGAGCGTCGCGGCGCGGCCATAGAACACCACGCTGTCGACCTCCCCCAGCCCCTTGAGCTCACTGGCGGCGAAGTCGACCGCGCCGTCGATGGCCGGCTTGCTGGCCAGGGCCCCGCGGTCCGACTGAATGGTGACCGGGCCCGTCACCGGCCGCGCGTTGCATTCCACGTCGTGCTGGCTGGCCACCTGCTCGCTCTTCGCGCGCGTGGTGTCTTCGCCGCCGCGCACCGCGCTGATGATGGCCACCGCCACCGCGGGCAGCCCCACGCCCAGCCCGACCAGCGACCAGCCGCGCATGATGGTCGCGGTCGACGGGCCGTAGTTTCCCGCCTGGTCGATGTGCGAGCGGTCGGGCGTGTTCGACACCGCGTACGAGATGCCGAAGAGCGCCGCCGCCGCGCCCACGCCGATGACGCCGACCGACAACGAGGGCCCCGCGCTGGGCGTGCTGCGCTCGGTGATGGTGTCTTCTGCGTATTCTTCGACCGCTTCGTCGCGGCAGGTGTCGTGGCCCACCATGGTCAGCTTGAGGGTCGGCCACTCGACGCGCGCCTCGGCGCTGACCCCGCCCTCGAGCGTCTGGGTGCGGTGGAAGGTGCGCAGCAGCGGCCCACGCTCGGTGCGGCTGGTGGCTTCGACGGTGGTACAGCCCGAAAGCGCCAGTGTCAGCAGGGCGACGAGCGGCCTCACTTCTTGACTCCCAGGGCCTGGGCCTTGGCGATGGCCTTCTTCACGCTCGACTTGGCGGCCGAGCGCTGCGAACCGTGCACCACGAACGACGGCACCGAGCCCGAGGGGTCGGCGAAGAGCGTGTAGACGATGCGCACCGCGCCACCCTCGACGGGGGTGAAGCGCCAACTGCCCCACAGCCGGTCCATGCGCACGGTGGCCTCGCCTCTGGGCGGCGCCAGGTCGTTGGTGGCCTTGAAGCGAATGCCGCACCCCTGGTCGTCACGCTTGCGCACCACGGTCATGGCGTAGTCGCGGTTCGACACGAAGGGCTGTTCGATCTGGTTGTAGACCACCCGCTCGTCGTCGCCGTCGCGCAGCACCTTCGAGGCGATGAGCCCGGGCGAGTCGGCTTCCTTCGTGCCCCACTCGAACACCGCGGCGCAGAGCGCCTCGACCGTCACGTCCTTCGTCTCGAAGGTCACGCGGTATTCACTGAACTGGGTGCCCTTGACCTCGCGGCCTTCGAGCACGAGCGGCCCCTTCTCGAACGAGGTCCACGGGTCGGGGTTGCTGAAGACCGGCGAGTCCCACACCGGTGACTGGGCGAGGCTGAGGGCGAGGAGCGTGACGAGCATGGTCTAGAGCCCTTTGAGGAGATCGCCCACGTCGGGGCAGTTCGAGAGGAACTCGGTCACCTCGGGGCAGCTCGGCTTCGAGGTCACGTCGGTCGAGTCGTGCACCAGCGACAGGCGGCACTCGAGCCAGCGGTTGCGGCTCAAGCGGGTGAAGGTGAAGGTGTCGCTCGAGCAGCCGGTGCGGGTGCGCAGCGTGGCCTCGCAGGTGCCATCGTCGCTCACGCCCAGGGTGCTGGCCGCCGTGTCGCAGACGGGCGAGGCGCAGACCCGGGCGATGACGTCGCGGCAGATCTCGACGTCGGGCGCGGGCGGACCCACGCAGCCGGCGAGCAGCAGGGGCACCACGAGCATCGTCGACCAGGTCTTCACGCCGAACACTGTAGCCGCGCCGCGTCGAACCGGAGAACCATTCGTGGCGAACGCTCACACCTGCCACCACATTCGAGGGCACGAAGGTGAAGCCCGGTGGCCGGCGCGAAGCTGCGCGAGTCGTAGCTTCCGTCACGGGCCGATTTCAGTCGTCGTCGAATGTCCCCCGCCTTCCCCCGCCCCTTCATGCTCCTGCTCTCGCTTGCGCTGGCGACGATGGTCAGCGCCCAGACGCCCACGCCTCCTGCGTCGGCGAAGAAGAAACCCGCGAAGTCGACGAAGGCGAAAGCCGAACCGGCGAAGACCGAGCCTGCGGCCAGCTCGACGACGGCCAGCCCCCCCGCCGAGCTGAAGACGCCAGCTCCCGTCGCAGCGCCCGCGCCTGCTCCCACTGGGGCGCCGGTGGCCGCGCCCGCGCCCGCGCCCGTCACTCAGGCTCCGGCTCCGGCGGTCGTCGACCAGCGACCGGCCCCACCGCCTGCACCGACGAGCTCGCCCGGCAGGCTGCTCATCGGCGCACTCGGCGGCATCGTCACGCCCTTCTCGGTGCTGACCACCGGTGAGCGGGTCGGCCTGGTCGGCGAGTACCACTTCGGGGCGGTCCCGCTGGGCCTTCAACTGAACGTGGCCTTCGAGCAACACACCGCGGTGCAGTCGACCCTCTTCGCGCCGCCCGCTGGCGGCCTCGACCCCGCCGCCATCGAGAACCAGGCGGTCGTGCCCATCGAGCTGGCGGTGGCCTGGTCGGCCTGGCGCGATGACGCGAACCGGCTCGCGCTGTCGGCGGGCTACGGCGTGGTGCCCACCACCACCCAGACCCGGGCGCTGGGCTCGACCACCGTCGAAGAAGGCGTGGGCCACGAGGTGCTCGGTGAAGTCGGCTACACCCGCGCGCTGGGCCCGGTGAATCTGCTGGTGCGGCTGCGGTACGCGGTGCGCCACACCGCGGTGGGCCTGCGCACCAGTACCATCGAGCTGCCCTGGTACCAGACGTTCGGCGTCTCGGCAGGCCTCGCCTTCGGCCTCTGACGCTCCCGCTTTCAAGACTTCCGAACCCCGAAAGGACCAACCCCGAATGAGAAGCCCCGTCACCCCGTTCACCAGCCGCGCGCTCGTGCTGGCGCTCGTGGCCTTCGCCGCCTGCACCCAGAAGGACACCGTCGCCCCGGGCAAGCCGAACCTCGACCCCCTCACCTCGCCCACCTCGAAGCAGACCATCGAGGTCACCGGTTCGGCCGAGTTCGGCTCGACGGTGAAGATTTCAGGAGGCGCGGCCGAGGTCACCGTCACCGCCGACCCCTACACCGCGCGCTTCCGCGCCGACGTGGCGCTGAACACCACCATCGCCTCGGGGTCGATTTCGGTGAAGAACAGCCTGTCGGTCACCGCGACCGACGCGGCAGGGAACACCAGTGAGGCCGCCACGGTCGACGTGCTCTTCGGGCCCGAGCCTGGCGTGCCGGCTAACCTGGCCTTCATGCTCACCGGCGCCGCGGCCAGCGGCACCGTGCCGGCCGGCACCGACGTGACCTACAGCTACCACGTGACCGACGCCTACGACGGCGGCGTGCTCAACCCGCTCGAGGTCATCGCCAGCGCGCCCAACACCACCATCTTCGACGACGGCATTTCGGGCAACGGCCTCATCATGGGCTTCACCCGGGCCGGCGACTACACCATCACCGCGCGCGCCGCCGGCACCTCGGCGGTCAAGCAGGTGGTGCCCATCAAGGTCACGCCTGCCGCGGGCCAGCGGTACGTCACCACCACGCTGACGCTCGCGCGCCTCGCCACCGGCGACACCACCGCGGCGCTGACCATCGTGAAGGACCTGTACGACAACGTCATCATCGACGACACCACCGGCACCAGCATGGGCCTGACGCTCACCTGCACCGCGCAGGCGGCCAACGCTCCGGCGGGCGCGTGCAGCAAGGCGGGCAACGCCTTCACCATCACCTCGGCGGGCGTGTACCAGATCACCGCGAGCTACGACGACGGCACCAACCCGGCGGCCACCGCCTCGCAGTACGTGCTGGTGGAAGACGCGCCCGACGTCATCGCGCCGACGGCGACCATCGCCAGCATCGTGTACCCCACCGGCACCAATTCGCTGCCCCGCACCACCAACGCGCGGGTCGAGGTGCAGGTCACGCTGCAGGACAACAAGTCGCTCTCGACCGCGCAGTTGTACGGCATCTTCGGCGGCAACCCGGCGTGCACCGCGACCTCGAGCGTGCTGCTGCTCAACGGCGCGACTACCACCACCACCAACGTCTCGTTGCGTGAGCCGGCGTGCGCCTTCGCGGGCGACGTGGTCTCGCTCTTCGTGGTGGTGGTCGACGCCTCGGGCAACCAGGGCTTCTCGGCGACCAACAGCACCTTGTCGGTCAGCAACGTCAGCCTGGGCGGTCTGGCGGGCGCGGCGGGCTACGGCGTCAAGGTGCTGGCCCAGGGCGCGGTGGGCGGTGGCGGTGGCCCCGTCACCTCTGACTTCGCCTGGGACCCGTCGACGCAGATCGCCTACGTCACCAGCAGCAATTCGACGCGCATCACGGTGCTGTTGCCCGACCGCACCCGTGCCAACCTGCTCGACAACACCGGGCAGACCTACGGCAACGGCAACCAGAACTGGCAGACGCTCGGCGGCATCGCGGTGACGGGTGTGGGCGACTTCTTCCTCGGTCGCGCCAACGGCGGCGGCGCGCCGAACTCGGCCGGCGTCGACTTCATTCCCGCCTCGCTGCCCACCACGCCCGTGGCCGAAGCGGCGACCAGCAACGCCAGCACGCCGACTCGCCTGGCGTACGTGCCGGCAGCCAAGGCCCTCTGCGCGGCGCGCATCGGCAACGCCACCAGCACCGCCTGCTATTCGTTCGACCCCACCACCAACGCGTTGACCCAGCTCTTCGCGGGCGTGACCACCACCGGCAACACCGCAGGCCTCGCGGTGGGCCCGACCGCCACCGCCGGCACCTCTGCGCTGTGGCTGCTGTCGGCGACCTGCGGCGTGTCGAGCACGACCTCGACGCTGACCGCTGGCAGCACGCCTGCGGCGCCCACCGCGCTGACCGTGACGCCGGCGCTGCCCGGCACCTGCGTCGACATCGCCGCGCTGCCCTCGGGCGACGTGGCGGTGCTGACCGGCACCTCGGTGGTGCGCATCACGCCTGCGGGCGCGGCGACCACCATCGTCTCGGGGCTCACCAACCCCTACGCGCTCGACTTCGCGGCGGGGGCGGGCGGTGGCCTGTTCGTGCTGAGCACCGATGCCGCCAACAACGGCAACCAACTGCTGCTGCAGGTCACGCCGCCCAACGGCACGACCTTCTAGACCACACCGTCCGGGGGGAATCGCGGGAGGGTCGGCATGGACAGCCGGCCCTCCCGGGTCATGTCTGGCAGAGTGTCGACCGTGTCGCCGCGCCTGACCTGCGAAAACGTCACCCTCGAGCGGGGCACCGACGAGGCGGTGCTGCTGGTGCATGGACTGGGTGGCGGGCCGTACGAAGTGCAGCGGTTGGCCGAAACGTTGCCGCTGACCGCGCGCTGCCTGGTGTTGCCAGGCCACGAAGTGCGGGGCCGCCGCATGCCCGACTCGACGTGGGTGCAGTGGAGCGTGGCGCTCGCGAACGAGTACGACGCGCTGGCTTCCCGTCACCGGCGGGTGCACCTGGTGGGCTTCTCGACCGGCGGGCCGCTGGTGCTGCACCTGGCGCGGGAGCGGAACCTGACGCAGGCCCGGCTGGTGCTGCTGGCGCCCTTCTTCCGCGTGTACCGCCCGCCCTTCGCTCCGGTACGCCCCGAGGCGCTGCTGCGCGCCGCGCCCTTCCTGAAGCAGGTGCCACGACGTCGGCCGCCGCTGGGCGACGTCGCGCTGCGCGCCGAGCTCGACGCGCTCAGCGGCTTTCGCACCTTCAGCCTGGGCGCCACCAGGAGCGCGCTCGAGCTCATCGCCGACCTCGAGCGTCAGCTCCCCGTCGCACGGCCGCTGATTCTGCAGGGCGCACGCGACACCGTGGTCGACCCCTCTGGGGCCTCGTGGCTTCACCAGCGGCTGCCCGGGTCCGTGCTGCAGTTCGTCGACAGCGACCACCTGCTGACGCTCGACGTGAGCGCCGCGCAGGTCATCGCCCGGGCGGTCGAGTTCCTCTGCACCCGCTGAGGGGTCAGGGAAAGCCGTCGTGGCGCGTGGAGAGCACCTGCACTGGGTCTTGCAGCAGAACCTGTTCTCGGAAGCCGGCTGGGACGAGTTGGTGACGACGCTGGAGCGTTTCGGCGTGCCGCATTCCGTGCACGCGGTGGTGCCGTTCGTCGGAGACCTGGTCCCTCCGCCGCCCGAGGGCCTGACGCAGCTCGCTCTACAAGCGCGCCGGACGGCTGCTGGTCTCGCGCGAGGTCGACGAACGAATCGAGGCGTTCGTGAAGGCCCGAGTCGCCGAATGGCAGCCGCACGAGGCCTTCGTCGTCGACGTCTGCGAACTCGACGAAGGGCTCAAGGTGCTCGAGCTGAACACGCTCAACGCCGCCGGCTTCTACGCGGCCGACGTGCAGAGGCTGGTGGTGGCGCTGGAAGACGCGTTCGGCTGAACGCACGCCCCACGAGTGCGTCAGGGCAGTTGCGCTAGGCTTCGGGCCATGGCTCGGGTGGCGAACCAGGTTCGACTGACGCAGGGCGCGGTCCTTCTGCTGCTGCTGGGCTGCCAGCAACGGCCGCCTCAGCCGCCAGTGGTCGCGCCGCCGACGCCGCCGACGCCCACCCTTCCCTCCGAAGCGGCCCAACCGCCCCGCACCGCCGAGCTCGAGCGACTGACCTGGACTGCCTACTCGAAGGACGGGAAGGTCATCGTCACCCAGACCGCGAGTGACGCCACGCACTGCGTGGTGACCTCGACGGGCGGAGCGGTCGCCTGGAAGGTCGACACCTGTCTGGGAGACGCGCTCTCGACCTGGTTCGTCAACCCCACCGGCGCGACGGTGCTGCGGTTCGACACCATCGCCACGGGCGGAAAGGACACCTGGAAGACGACGCCAGTGGTCACCTTCGTCAATCGCGGAGTGCCCTCGACCTTCGCCACCGCGGGCGACCTGGTGAACGAGGCCTCGAAGCTGGTCTTCTTCGGCGGGCACTTTGCCTGGGCGCAGGGCACAGGCGGACTGACCGACCAACCCGAGCCGGCCCTTGCCGCCGATGGGCTGGGGGTGGACGGCACGAGCGCCGATGGCCGCCCCTTTCACTTCGGCTTCGATGGCCCGTCTCTGCGGGCGGTGCCGATGAAGCCAGGCGAGCCGCCGACGACGACGCTCCAACGCACGGAAGACGACCCGCCACCGCTCGGACAGGCGGTTTCACCGCCGGCGAACCGCGTTGACATGGAGCGACCGCGCCCCGTCGTCGACACGTGTGCCCTGGGTCGCGAGGCCGTGGCGCGCGCCGAACAGGCCGTGCGAACCATCGAGCAGGCGCCGCCTGCCGTGAACCCCTGCATGAAGGTGCTCCAACGCCAGGGTGCCGAGGCGTACGCGTTGTGCATGGGCGCCCAGCACGCCACGCCCGACCCCCAGGCGGGGCTCGAAGCTGCCCGCGCGGCGCTCGAGCGCGCGCAGGAGACCTTGCGGCGCGCGCAGGTCAGCGGGTGTCGGTGACGCGCAGGCGCGAGCTCACTTCAGCGTCAGCCTGGCGACCTGCCGGCTCTGCATGACCCGGCCCATGGTGTTGGTCTCGTTCTCTTCGGTCTCTTCGACCACCACCAGGCGATCGGCGACGCGCACGTACTTGCGCTCGACCTTCTGGCGGTTCTTCACCTTGATCATCAGCATGCCGCCGGACGAATCGGCGACGAACTGGGTGGCCAGCGGCAGGTGCTCGGCGTCGACCCACAGTTGCAGCGTGCTCTCGGTCGAGAACTCGGCGCCGCCCTCTTCCACGTGCTCGGGCTTGATCTTCAGCGTCAGCACCTTCGCCGGCTTCTGGTCGAGGTTGGTGTCCTTCACGTCGACCACCTCGGCGGTGTCGAGCAGCTCGAGCATCGAGCGCGCGTGGTTGAGCCAGTGCGAGACCTGGTGCAGGTCGACCGCGCCCACGATGTTGCGCTGCACCTCGGCGGGCAGC
>CAIWFK010000033.1 GCA_903911905.1 uncultured Myxococcales bacterium | reverse complement strand
TTGAAGAAGTACTTGAGCTCGAAGATGCCCTGGGGCGTGTGCACGTACTTGCTGGTGGTGACGCGCGAGACGGTCGACTCGTGCATGCCGATGTCTTCGGCCACGTCGCGCAAGATGAGCGGCTTCAAGTGCGCGATGCCCTTGTCGAAGAATTCGCGCTGGAACTTCACGATGCTCTCGGTCACCTTGTGAATGGTGCGCTGCCGCTGGTGAATCGAGCGAATGAGCCACATGGCGCTGCGCAGCTTGTCCTGCACGAATTCCTTGGTGACGCCGGGCTTGAGCTGCCCGCCCTTGAGCGCCTGGCGGTAGCCGTCGCTGATGCGCAGCTTGCTCAGGCCGTCGTCGTTGAGCACCACCGTGTAGTCGTCGCCCATCTTGTAGATGAAGACGTCGGGGGTGATGTACTGCGCGTCTTCGCCCGAGAAGTTGCGGCCGGGCTTGGGGTCGAGGCGGGTGAGCAGGCGGGTGGCCGAGACCACCTCTTCGAGCGTGACCTTCAGATCGCGGGCGATCGCCGGAAGGTTCTTCGACTCGAGCAGCTTCATGTGCTTCTTGATGATGGTGGCCAGCAGGTGCGCGTGCGGCTCGTGCAACGCGAGGGCCTGAATGAGCAGGCATTCCTGCAGGTCGCGTGAACCGCAGCCCGTGGGCTCGAGGTGCTGAATGGTCTTGAGCGTGCGCTCGGCGATGCGCATCGGCACGTCGGCTTCGTTGGCCAGGCGAATGAGCGGGTCGCCTTCGACGTCGGGCAGCTTCAGGTAGCCGTCGTCGTCGAGGTTGCCGATGATCAGCTGCGCGATGCGCTGCTCGGCGTCGTTCATGGTCAGGCCCGAGAACTGATCGTGCAGGTGGTCGACCAGGTCTTCCCGCTTGACCAGGTTGGCCTCGAACGAGGGCAGGTCTTCCATGTCGACGTTGCCCTTGTTCGAGGGCACGGTCGGCTCGTTGAACTGGTAGCTGTTGAGGTAGCTGTCCCAGTCGATTTCAGTCGGGGCGTTCTCGGGCTTGACCTCTTGCGCGTTGTCCGAGACGCGGGCCTCGAAGTCGGCGGGCTGCTCGGCGTTGGCGGCCTCGAGCGAGGCCTCGCCGGGCGCCTTGTCGCGCAGGTCGCCCTCGACGGTCTCGTCGGGCTGCTCGAGCAGCGGGTTCTGCTCCATTTCCTCGCGGATCTGCTCGATCAGCTCCATTCGCGAGAGCTGGAGCAGCTTGATGGCCTGCTGCAGCTGGGGAGTCATGACCAGCGTCTGGGACATCTTGAGACTCTGTCGAAGCTCCATACCCATGAGATGCAACCCTCCCGCCATCAACTTCAGGCGCGAACATCAAAACGCATGCCAAGGCTAACGAATGGATATCGGCGCGTCGACGTTCATTCTCAAGTGGGCTCGTAAGCGCCTTGAAGAAATGAGCATTTTTCTTGCGCGAACCGCGTGCCAAAACCTTGGCACAGGGCTTGACCGCTAGAGCGTGAAGTGCTCGCCGAGGTAGGTGGCCCGGGCCTGAGGCGACGCGGCCAGCTCGGCGGGGGTGCCTTCGAGGAGGATCTTGCCCGCGGCGATGATCGACGCCCGGTCGCAGATGCGCAGGGTGTCGCGCACGTTGTGATCGGTGATGAGCACGCCCAGCCCCTTGCTCTTGAGCCGGGCGATTTCCTTCTGCAATTCCGCTACGTTGATGGGGTCGACGCCAGCGAAGGGCTCGTCGAAGAGCATGAAGCGCGGGTTGGGAATGAGCGAGCGGGCGATCTCGGCGCGGCGGCGCTCGCCACCCGACAGGGTTTCACCAGCGGAGTCGGCGACGTGGGTCAGCCCGAACTCCGAGAGCAGGGCGGTGGCCTTCTCGTCGCGCTGGGCGGCGGTGAGCTTCTGCAGCTCGAGCACCGCCAGCAGGTTCTGGCGCACGGTCAGCTTGCGGAAGATGGACGCTTCCTGGGGCAGGTAGCCCAGCCCTTCGCGGGCGCGCAGGTGCATGGGCTTGCCGGCGAGTTCCTTGCCGTCGAGCGAGACCGAGCCGCCGTCCGGTTGCACCAGGCCCACCACCATCGAGAACGAGGTGGTCTTGCCCGCGCCGTTGGGGCCCAGCAGGCCCACCACTTCGCCGGCGCGCACGCGGAAGCTGACGCCGTCGACCACCCGGCGCTTGCCGTAGACCTTGGTCAGGCCGGTGGCGACGAGCTCGGTCATTTCTTCTCCTGCTTCTTCTTGTCCTTGTCGACCGCGATGATCGAGGTGACGTTGTCGACCTCGGCGTACTCGGAGTTGGGGAAGAAGGTGACCTTCGAGCCCTTCATGTGGTTCTTGCCCTGGGTGGCTTCGGGGTTGCCGGTGACCACCAGTACGCCGCGCACCACGTCGAAGTCGGCGGTGCGGCCCCGGGCCTGGCGGGTGGGTTCGATGGCCTCGACGCCGCCGCGGGCCACCATGCGGGTGATGTCACCGGCCTCGTTCCAGGTGGCGTCGAGCTCAGGGGCGAGAATGGTGGTCGGGCCGCGCACCGCTTTGACGTGCCCCTTCCACACCGCAGTGGCCTTCTTCTGCTCGAGCACCAGCTGATCGGCGTCGATGACCACCCGCTGCTCGGCCTTGCCGGTGGGCTTCACGTCTTTGGTGCGGGTGTGGGCCTGGTCGACCACCAGCGTGTCGGTGTCGGTGGTGAAGGTCACCGTCTCGCCTTCGACCTCGCGAGGGCCCTGCTTGCCCCAGGGGTGGCCGTGCACCACCAGCACGCCGGTGGCGTTGTCGAAGGTGGCTTCGTCTCCGTGGGCTTCGCGATCGCCGTCGATGGCCACCACGTTGCCGCGGGCGGTGATGGTCGAGACCTGCTGCTGGGCGTCGAAGGCGACCTCGAGCGAATCGCAGGTCAGGGTGGTGTGATCGCGCACTGCTCTGGCGTGGCCGGTGTAGGTGCCCACCCGGGCCTTGCTGTCGAGCGAAAGGTGGTCGGCCGAGAGGTCGACGCGGCGGGCCAGCAGCCCTGCATCGGGCGTGGCGGCCAGCAGGCAGATGAGCAGCACCGGCGACATGACTGCGTGCATACCAGAGCCCGGCCGAGTTGCTTGACCGAAGGCGGGTCGGGCCCGAAGGTCGCGGCCCATGGGGAACGCGGGTTGGACGCAGCGGTACCAGCGCTCGATGGTGGGGTGGCTGTTCGAGGTGGTGTACGGCGCGGTGGTCGAGACCTTCTTCGCGCTCATCGGCCTGGGCGGCGTGGTGACGGCGGTGATGGCGCTGGTCAGCGGACCGGGCTCGTGGTCGCTCGGGCAGACCTGGCAGGCGACGTTGTTGCAGTTGGTGCTCTCCTCGCTGTTCTTGAGCTGGCCGCTCAGTACGCTCTGGCAGGAAGTGGTCGACGTCTTCACGCCGGCGGTGGTGTGGGAAGGCGCGCTCGAGCACTGCCACCTGACCCACGTGCCGGGGCAGCACGGTGGGTACCGGGTGTTCCGCTTCGCCGCTGGCACGTCGGTGTGGGAAGTGCCGTATCTGTCGGCGAAGGAGCTGGACACGCTGCACCCCGGGTCGTGGGTGCGGGTGCGCTCGCTGCGCGGGTCGGGGGCGGTGATGCGGGTCGAGGTCGATTCCGCTCGGGCCACGAGGCCTGCCGAGGTCGCGCTCCCTGGTGACGGCTCGCCGGTGCTGTCCTCGGCCGAAGCCGAGCAGGTGCGAGCGCAGGCCGCGCGTCGGCTGGCTGAATGGGCCACGTACCTGGCGTTGGCCCTGGCGTTCGGCGCGTACCTCGTTCGTTCCCTGTCGATGAGTACGCCGCTGGGGGCCGGGCTGATGGCGTTGCTGTCGGTGGGCCCGGGGTCCGCCGTGTTGGAGGCGCTGGCCTTGCGGCGACGGGCGGCGGCGCTGGCCGAAGGCGTGGGGGTGACGGTGCTCGACGGGCGGTGGGCGTCGGGGTCCCCTCGCACGGGGTGGGTGGGGGGGCTCGAGGCCTTCGACGCCGCGCCCCAGCCGCAGGCGAGCTGGCCCGAACGGGTGCGCGCGCGGGCGGTGCCGCTCGACGACTCGCACAAGAAGTGGATCGTGGTGGAATGGTTGATGGGGCCGGTGGTGAAAGACCCGGGCAGCGCGAACGAGGCGCCGTGGTGGTGGTTGCCGGTTGGCGCTTCGGTGGGCGTGGTGGCGGCCCTCGCGCCCTGGCTGCTGCACACCGGTGGGTGGGCGGGGCCGGTGTTCCGCGATCAGGTGGCGCTGGTGGTCGGCGTCGCGGTGGTCGGGTTGGGGCTGGCGCTGCTGCGCAGCTCAGGCCCGAGGTGGCTGCGGGTGGGCGCGGCGATGGGCCTGGTGGGCTTCGGGGTGGTCGACGCGTTGCGCGGCGTGGGTCGAGCCCAGCTCGGGGCGCAGCGCGTGCTCGCCGTGCGCGTGCCGTGCTCCGAGGCGGCGCCGCTCTCGTGCGTCGACGAGTGCTTCGTGGGGTCGGGTGACGCGTGCTGGAAGGGTGGCTTCGCACTGCAGTACGGGAGCAACGGCGCCGGCAAGGACCTGTCGTCGGCGCTCAGGGTGTTCGAGCACGGGTGCTCGTTGAATTCGACCTCGTCGTGTCTGCAGGCGTGGCGGGTCGCCGGGTCGATCACGCCGCGCGATGACGTGCGCACGGCGGCGTTGCGGTCGCGTGCGTGTGAGTCGGGCGCGGGCGAGGCGTGTGTCGATCAGGGCCTCGAGCTCGAGCGCGCGAAGGACTACGCCGGTGCGGCGCGGCTCTATCGGCGGGCCTGTGACGTGTCGGAAGGAGCGGGGTGTCTCGATGCCGCCAACCTGCTCAACGACGGTCTCGGCGGGCCAGCCGACCTGCCCCTGGCGCTCTCGTATTACGAGCGGGGGTGCGCGGTCGGAGACTCCAGTGCCTGCAACGGGGCCGGCTTCGCGTACGACCATGGTCGCGGCGCGCCAGAAGACGCGGCGCGCGCGTGGGTGCTCTACAGCCGGGCCTGTGGAGGTGATTCGGCGCGCGGGTGCTGGAACGCGTCTGAACTGGTGAACCTGGGTCGGGGCACCGTGCCCAATCAACAGCTGGCGGTCGCGCTCGCCGACAAGTCGTGCCGCCTGGGCAGCCTGGGCGGGTGCACTACGCTGGGAGTGCACCTGCTGTACGGCCAGGGCGTGGCGAAGGACGAGGCCCGCGCCTACGCGTTGTTCGACAAGGCGTGCGGGGCGAAGAATGCCGAGGCGTGCACCAACGTCGGGGTGTGCCTGCGCGATGGCCTGGGGGTCGCGAAGGATCGAACGAAGGCGCTCGGGGTGTTCGACGAGCAGTGCAAGACGCTGCCCCGCGCGTGCGGGTTGCAGGGGTTGATGGTGGGTGAGACCGACCCGGTGGCGGCGCGGCCGTTGCTCGAGCGGGCGTGCCAGGCGGGGGTGACGTTCGCGTGCGGGAAGCCGTGAGTCGGTGACGAGCGGCATTTGTGGAATTGCCAATTCCCCCCGTTCCAGTTGGCAATTCCACGAAGCGCCCGAACAAGAGACGACGCCGGTCAGCGCCGCAGACACCTTCTCGACTCCCGGTACGAGGTGCCCGACACCTGACGCACCGTCACGGCGTGGTGCGGGTCGTCACCCCTTCGAACTCGGCCTGCTCGGTGGCCAGGTCGACGGTGCCAGTCTGCGCCTCGAGGGTGAAGGCCTTCGCCACGACCTGCACGCCCGCATCGGTGCTGGCCGTTCCGCTCTCACCCTGATGTTGCAGGAACGTGGCGACCGGCGAGGTCACCACGGTCCCGCCGGTCGTTCGCGCGCGAACGGTCGTCCCCGTCAGCGCGCCGCCGAGGGCGTCTCCCGAGACCCGATCGGCCTCGACGTGGAGGCCATCGACGAGCGAGTCGACCACCACCTGGTCCGCCCGCAACTGCCCGGCGAGCCGCCCTTCACGATGAAACCCGAGCGACGGGGTGGTCGCCACCAGCCGGGTCTGGCTGCCGCGGTACTGCCGCACCGTGACGCCGGACAGCGCGATGTCCGGAGGCAGATCAGCAGGAGGTCCGGGCGCCCGCTGCGTCGAGCAGCAGGCCACCAGCACCCAGATGACGGGGGAAAACCGCCTCACCACTCCAACGTTACACAACGTCACGCTTCTTCACGGGAGGAATTCCCTCGCGGCTGGTGTTCTCGTTTCTGCCATGCGCGAAGACCTGGATTTCGACCTCGAGGCTGCCGACGACCCCGTTTCCCCGGTCGCCGAGCGCTGCGAGCCCGAGCTGACCCTGGTTCGCCACGTGGTGGCCAGCCTCGTCGGCCGCCCGGTCGACGCCATCGGCCCCGGGCTCGAGCTCTCGCGCGACCTGGGCTTGTCGGTGGTGGGGAGGGTGCTGATTGCGCTCGACCTGCAAGACGTCTCGCCGGTGCGTTGGACCTTCGACGACGTGCGCGAGGTCCGCACGGTGGGCGAGTTCGCTTCGCTGGTGCGTTCGCGGCGGGCGCGCGGCGCTTGAGCGCTCAGACGTTCTCGGCCAGGGCGTGCATCGCCATCACCCGGCTGGTGAACTCCGAAAGTCGGTAGAGCACGGTGCGGCGCGAGACGCCCAGGGTCTGGGCGACCTTCGCCTGCTCGATGCCCCGACCGTGGTACAGCATGGCGGGTGCCGACAGCTCGGCGGGCGTGCGGTCGAGCACGTGGGCCGCGAAGTTGCGCGCCACCAGGTCCTGCTCGAACTGATCGTCGACCTGCTCGGGAACGTGCTCGACCGGCTCGGCGTGGCGGCGCGTGTCGCGAATGACGTTCAGGCAGTGGTTGGTCGCGATTCGGTGAATCCACGGCAGCAGTTCGGCCGGCGCTGCGTCGAGGTGGGCGAGCACCTTGAGGAACACGTCCTGCGTGGCGTCTTCCGCCGCCGTCGGGTTCTTCAACAGCCGCTTGCACCGCGAGTAGATGGTGGGTCCGTACTTCGCGTACAGCTGCTCGACCGTCGGCTTCGTCATGTTCGGAGGGTCCCCTTGAAGTTGGCGTGAAGCGCGCTGCAGTTGCGCTGTTGTCGTCGGTCGGGGTTCACGGTTGCTCCAGTCACGATTTTCCGGGCGTCAAAGTCCTTTCCACCGGCCCGGAAATCGTCTGCAGTCCCGAGGCTTTCTGGCCTTGAGCAGAATCGCCGCCATCGCGTCCGATCGGGGAAATGCCCGTGAAATTCAGTGCTTCGCACCAAAGACGCCACGCCGGACGACCTTCGACGCCAGGGCGCGAAGCGATGAATGGGTCTTGACGACTCTTTGTTTTGTGTTTATAACTCTTATGGGGTGAGGCACGACATGGCGGCGAACCTGCTGGCGACCGACGGCTACAAGTTCTCGATGGCGGAAGCGGGCTGGCCGCTGCGCCGCGAGACGTTCTACCTGTCGCACCGCAAGGGCGGGCTGCAGGTGCTGCCCTTCGACGTCGAGGTCGAGGTGAAGCGGGCGCTGCCGGAGGTCGCCGACGGCGACTGGGCCTTCCTGGCGCGCAACCAGTACGAGATGGGGCCGGCCTTCCGTTCGGTGCTGGAAAAGCCCGAGCTGACGGTGCGGGCGCTGCCTCGGCTCTCGGTGTTCGCCGAGCGAGAGCCGGTGATGACGGTGACCGGGCCCTCGGCGCTGGTGTCGTGGCTCGAGCCGTTGGCGCTGCAGTTCAACTACCGCATTCAGGTGGCGACCCTGGCGGTGTTCGAGCCCGAGAAGCTGCCGGCGGCGGTGGCCGAGCTGACGTGCGAAGCGCAGCGGGCCCTGGTGCTCGAGACGCTCGACGCGGTGAAGGTCACCCCGCCGCCGATGCGGGTCGACAGTGAAGGGTACGTCGAGCGGGTGCGCGCGCGGGTGGCCGAGCTGGTCGAGATCGTCGGTACGGCCGACCGGCTGTTCGAGGTGGGGCTGCGCGCAGCGACCTGCGTCGAGCAGCACCTGCTGGCGCTCGAAGGGTGTCGTCGGGCGGGGCTGACGCGAACCAGTCACGTGCTGGGCGCCTCGGTGTTGGGCCTGACGCCGGTGGGGACCATGGGGCACGAGCACATTCAGCGCTTCGGCAGCGACGACGCCGCCTTCCGCGCGATGGTCGAGCGGCGGTACCAGCGCTCGAGCTTCCTGCTCGACACCTTCGACACCATGACCTCGGGGCTGCCCGCGGCCTTGGCGCTGATGAGCGAGCGGGGCCAGGTGGGCGATTCGATTCGCTACGACTCGGGCGACAAGGAAGCGCAGTACCGGCGGGCGTTCGAACTCTCGAAGCAGCACGGCGTGCGGCCGGTGCAGATTCTGGAGGACGGGTTCGACGCCGCGCAGACCCGCCGGTTCGAAGCGTTGCGCGTCGAGCTGGGGCTGCGCCCCGACGAGCAGGTGTATGGCTACGGCGGCTACCTGGTGGCGCAGACTGCGGGGACCCCGCTGACGCGCGATCGCGTCTCGGCGGTCTACAAGCTCTCGCAGACCGGGCAGCGGCCGACGATGAAGTTCGGCAATGACTCGACCGATACGTCGTCGTTGTCGGGCAAGCAGTCGGTCCCCGGCGTGCCGGTGGTGTTCCGTCGGCGCGCTGGAACCGCAGGCCCGTACGGGGTCATCGGGCAGGCCGGCGAGGCAGCGCCCGAGGGCTACGTCGAGCTGACGGGCGCAGCGCCCCTGGCCGCGCCCTCGCGTGAGGTCGTGCGGCCCGAAGACGCGAAGGCGGTGCTGTCGGAAGGCTCGAAGGCGTTGGTGGCGCAACTGAAGAACTGGAGGCCGGGGTGAGCTCGACCGCTGACGGGGTACTGGGCGCCCAGTTGGGTGGCTCGGCGGACGGCGTGTTCGAGCAGCCGAGCCCGCTCGAAGTGCTGAACGGCGCGAACGAGGCGCCAACTGGGCGCCCAGTGGTGGGTCCGGCGCGGGCGCTCGGCGGGTCGGCGGTGGGGCGCGAGCACGTGCGGCTGGGCCGCAACAACCAGGACGCGTTCTGCGTGCGCTCGAAGGGCGAGCGGGTGGTGGGGGTGGTGAGTGACGGGTGCGGCTCGCAGCCGTCGGCCGAGGTGGGGGCGCGACTGGGCGCCCAGTGGCTGGCGCAGTGGCTGGTCGACCAGCCCATCGACGCGTCGTTGGCGGACCGGGCGGTGGGGGCGCTGGCGGCGTGGGTGGGCGGGGTGGCGGCCGAGCTCGGAGCGGGGGCGGTCGAGACCTTCTTCCTCTTCACCGTGCTGGCGGTGGTGAGGGAAGGGCGGCGAACGCTGGTCTTCGGGGCGGGCGACGGCGGGGTGTGGGTCGACGGCGTGAGGACCCGGCTCGACGCCGGTGTCGACAACGCGCCCGATTACGGCGCCTACCGGTTGACCAGCGCGGCGAAGGGGCGTGCCCAGGTCCACTTCGAGGGCGACTGTGATCGCGTGGCGGTGATGACCGATGGGCTCGACCAGGCCACCGACACCGAGCTCGAGGCGCTGGTGGCCCCCGCGAGCAACCCGCTGGCGGTCCAGCGCCGACTCAACGTGCTCGCTGAAAGTCGGCGGCTGCACGACGACGCGACGGTGGTGGTGCTCTCGGGGTGAGGGTGACTGCGTCGGTGGAGCGGGCCCGACGGGCTTGACGACTCCGATTGAATCGAAGGGCCGGCGGTTCCCGTCGCCGCCCAGGGTGAGGGTGGTTGCCAGGACCGCACGCAGCTCCAGTGTGACGAAGCGCCTCGAGCACGGAAAGGACGCAGGCCATGGACGTCTACCTCCAGGGACAACGGCATCGCTGCACCGACGCCGAACTCCTCGGTGAGGGAGGCGAGGCCCGCGTGTACCGGCTGGGCGATCGCGCGGTGAAGCTCTTCCACGCACCTGCCGACGCGGCGGCCCGAGCACTCCTTGGGCGCAAGCTCGCGAAGCTGACGCATTTCCCGACCGGGCTGCCCGGCGCGGTGGTCGCCCCGCTCGAGCTGGCCCGATCGGCGCGCGGCGAGGTGCTGGGCTACGCGATGCCCCTGGTGCCTGGCGCGACCGAGTTCTCGCGGCTGGCGAACCGCAAGTGGCGGCAGGGCGCGCTGGGGAACACGGCGCTGATGCACGTCTTCCGGCAGTTGCACGGCACGCTCCAGGCGGTGCACGCCCGCGCGGTGCTGGTGGGAGACTTCAACGACGGCAACGTGCTGCTGGCCGACGACGGCCCGCACCTGATCGACGCCGACTCCTTTCAGTTCGGCAGCTACGCGTGCCCCGTCGCGCACGAGCGCTTCCTCGACCCTCGGCTGTACGGGGTCGACCTGGCCCAGGCGCCGCGCTTCACCGAGGGGAGCGACTGGTACGCCTTCGCGGTGCTGCTCTTCTCGAGCCTGCTCTACGTGCACCCCTTTGGCGGCACGCACGCCAACCTGCCCACGCTGCTGCGGCGCGCCGAGGCCCGCCACTCCGTCTTCCAGAGTGACGTCATGCTGCCCCGGCTCGCCACGCCGGTGACGGTGCTGCCCGACGATCTGAACCACTGGTTCCGCGCGGTGTTCGAGCGCGACGCACGCCAGCCGTTCCCTCTGGCGCTGCTCGACCTGCCCTGGGCGACCTGCACCTGTGGCGTCGAGCACGCCCGCAGCGTCTGCCCGGCCTGCCATGCGTTGGGGCCGTTGGTGGCCCGTCAGGTCTTGCGCGTGAAGGGGCGCTGCACGGCGCGCACCGCGTTCGAGACGAGTGGGCGGGTGCTGTACGCCGCGATGTCGGGCGGCCTGCGCTACCTCTGTGAAGAGGCGGGCGTGGTGAAGCGCGAAGACGGCGAGGTCGTCACCCACGGCCGGGGTCCGAACGCGCGCTGGGCCATCGCTGGGCGCACCACCTGGGTGGCGGACGAGCGCGGGCGGGTCGAGAAGGTGGTGGGCGGTCGGGTGGTCGAGCGCGCACAGACCGCGGTGCGCCAGGGCCAGCAGCCAGTGCTGGGCACCCAGTACCGACAGGAAGAGGACTGGTTGGTCGACCAGGCGACGGGAGCGCGGGTGGGGGCAGGTGCTCGAAGGGCAGACCTGGCTGTGGTCGGGCGACCGGCTGGCGCTGGGCTTCTACCGGGTGGGCGGCCTGACGGTGGCGTTCCTGGTGCGGCATGGTCGCGCGGGCTTGAAGCAATTGCCGCAGGTCGCCTGGCAGGGCCGGGGTGGTCGACGCGGACGCGGTGTTCGACGACCGGCACGCGCTGCTCTCGGTGACGCTCGAGGTGAACGGCCGCGACCAGGTACGGCGCTGGCTGTTCGACGAGCAAGGCACGCTGCTCGCGGCGTCGACCGATGGCGTGGCCGGGCACGCGGCGCTGTTGGCTGGCCGCGTGGTGCTGGCGACCGACCAGGGGTTGGTCGCGCTCACGGCCG
>CAIWFK010000032.1 GCA_903911905.1 uncultured Myxococcales bacterium | reverse complement strand
CCAGCGAGCGCACCCAGGGCGTGGCCTGGCAGCTCGAGAAGGCGGCGAACCACAGTTGCCAGTCGAGTCGCGGCTGGAAGGGGGCGACGAACCCCGGCCGGCGATCGAGCGCCGCGGGCTTGGCGACGAAGCCGTAGGGTGCCCAGGTCACGCCGTCCTTCGTGGCCTCGACGATCAACTCGGTGCGCTGCTTCGTCATCACCGCGAAGGCGCCGTACGCGTTGAAGGTGCGAAAGGGCCGAACGACGTCGAGCGCGCGCTCCACGGGAATGGGGAGCGGCATCACCCGTTCGAGGAACGCGGCGCCGGTGATCAGCACGAACCCCACGGCCAGCGGAGCGTGCCAGCCAGGCCAGCGCGACCACTGCGGCAACGACGGCGGCGCCGCCATGGTGAAGACCGCATCGTCGAGCAACGGCACGGCCAGCACTGCGGTCAGCAGGTTGTAGTAGCTGTAATTCCCCGACGCGAAGAGCCCGAGCTGGAGCGCGATCGACCCGAACGCACTGCACAGCCTCGCGCGACGGGGTCCGACGGCCAGCAGCGGCACCAGCAGCTCGAATACGAACATCGCCCCGCAGAGCACCTGCTGCGCAAAGAGCGGCCGCTGGGCCAGCCACACGCTCGACCAGGTCGGCAGCGGCTGCGTCCACCAATGAAAGGTGAGCGCGCTCAAGTCCCTCCACGTCGGGTCGCCCGATGCGAGCTTCACCAGGCCCGACTCGAAGGTGAGCGTGGCCGACAGCCAGATCGCCATCGACCGCGACGCGCGCGAGGGCTCTTCGCGTTCACGGGGGCGGAACCAGCCGGGCGGCGCGAAGAAGAACGAGACGAAGGCCACCTCGACCAGCAGCAGGTCCCACTGGAAGTCGAGCCAGGGGTGACAGGCGGTGACCAGCGAAAGCCAGCAGGCCCACAGCACCACCAGGGCCACGCGGTGGGCGCGATTGAAGATGAGCGCGAGGCCCGCCAACACGCACGCCGCGCAGAGCGCGTTCAACGCGAGGTCCGACGACGAGAGCCACAGCAGCGTGGGGACCTCGAGCGGGCCGACGCCCGGCTCGGCACGGAGCTGCTCGAGGTACCGAGCCACCGGCACGATGCCGTTCGACCCCGAGAGCCCGCCGAGCTGGTGCCAGAACGAACCGACCGCGACGAGCGCAGTCAGGCCGAAGAGGGTGAAGAAGAGCCGGCGGGTGCGACGCATCACGATGAATCAGCTCCTCATGGGGCGACCACGCAGAAGGAATTGACCATGATGGGCGCTCGATGTCCCGCGTTCAGCTCCGAGGGTGTCCCATGCGTCTGCGCTGGTGGTGGTGCTCCTTCGTCCTCGGTGCGTGCGCGGGGGCCCTGCCCGCCCCGCAGCCCGAGGTCACGGACCAGGCGCCCGACCGCGACCTGCCGCCCAGGGCTCCCTACGCCCGGCCGACGACCTCGACCCGCCGACCATCGACTCGCACCTCGACGTCGAGGAAGGCCCGCAGCACGTTGGCATGCGTGGTCAGGTGATCGGTGATGGCCTGCGCGGTGAACGTGGTGGACCGCGCCGGCCCGAGGTACCCGGCCGCGGCGAGGGCGGCGGGCAACAGCACCTGATCTCCCAGGTGCTCGTCGAGGCTGGCCTCGGCGCTCGCGAACT
The DNA here is from genome assembly GCA_903911905.1 of uncultured Myxococcales bacterium. Lineage (GTDB taxonomy): Bacteria > Myxococcota > Myxococcia > Myxococcales > Myxococcaceae > Xiheilimnobacterium > Xiheilimnobacterium phototrophicum. The sequence goes on along the minus strand of CAIWFK010000032.1, from coordinate 3,045 downwards.
CGAGGAAATGCTCGGCCGCGGTTCGACCCACGTCCTCGGCCCGGACACCGCGCTCGCCCAGCCAGCTCGCGCCGGCGACCAGCCCATTGTCGAGCGCCGCCCACACCAGACACCCCGACCCCTTCGAGTGCTTCGTCTTCGGCGACACCACTTCGGTCTGACCACGCAGCCGAGCACGCCCGAGGCGCTCGAGCGCCGCGCCGTTCTGCCGGCTCGCGAGGTCGAGCGACAGCCCACCGAGCGTGGAGAGCACCTCGACCTGCGAGACCTTCGCGACCTCGAAGGACAGGGCGCCCTCGCGCGGCGTCACTTTGGCGATCTCGGCGCGCACGTGCCCGCCTCCCTGCGGAAAGAACCCGGCCACGTCGAGGTGCAGCACGGCGTCGAGCCCGTACTGCCGCACCATGGGCAGCCACACCCGCTGCACGTAATCGAAGCTGGGGCTGAAGGTGACGTGCGTACCGCCGTGCAGCGACAGGTGCGCACCGCCCGCGAGGGCGAGCGGGTAGAACACACACTGCAGCAAGAGCGACGTTGCGCCGGCGGTACCGACCTCGAGCGTGCGCGGAGTGGTCGAGATGTCGCCCGGGTGGAACTCGATCGCGTTCGACCCCAACTGCGCGCCTTCGACCGCCGCGTTGGCGATGGCCGCAGCCCCGGTGACGCAGGTCAGGTGCTGGGCCTTGAGCCCCGCCGGCCGACGCTTCGCGCGCACCTTCTCGAGGCGAAACGGTCGCCCGGTGATCATCGACAACGACAGCGCCGAGCGCAGCACCTGGCCGCCCCCCTCGCCCTCGCTGCCATCGATGATCACCAGGTTCGACCTCATGGCTCAACGAGACGAATGGGCCGGCGCGACCTGACTTCAGCGTGGTCACGTGTCAGCATGAAAGGCCTCATGTGCGGGCGGTATTCCCTCAAGGCATCGTCCATCGACCTGTGTCGAGCGTTGGCGCTCGACGAGGTGCCGCAACTGACGGCCCGCTACAACCTCGCGCCGCTGCAGGCCGCGCCCATCGTCACCGCGCTCGCCCCACGCGCCCTCACGGTGGCCCGCTGGGGGCTGTTGCCGAGCTGGGCGAAGGACGCCTCGCTGGCCAGCAAGCTCATCAACGCGCGCGCCGAGACGCTGACCGACAAGCCGGCCTTCAAGGCCCTGGCCCGGTCCGAAGCGCACCGCTGTCTGGTGCCCTGCGACGGCTTCTACGAATGGCTTCGTGACGGTCGCGCGCGCACGCCGCACTGGGTGTTCGCGCCCGACGAAGGCGTGCTGACCATGGCGGGCCTGTGGAACGCCTGGCGCAGCCCCGACGGCCTCGAGGCGACGACCTTCACCGTCATCACCACCCAGGCCAACGCGATGATGCGCACCCTGCACGATCGCATGCCGGTCTTCATCGCTCCCGAGCATCGCGCCCGCTGGCTGCACGAGGGCGACCCCGGCCTGCTGGTGCCCTGGGCGGGCGAGCTGCGAGAGCGACAGGTGGGCCCCCTGGTCAACCACGTCGAACACGACGACCCCCGCTGCCTCGAGCCGGCCACGGTGGTGCAGTTGAGCCTCTTGTAGCCGCACGGACGGTGTAGATTGTCAGTCGTTCATGGCCAGCCCGTGGGACGACGTTCGTCGCGAATCGCTCGAGATGCCAGCCGTCGGGGTCCGGCGCGCCAGCCCCCTGCCGTGGATGCTGCTGGCCGTGTCCATCGCCCTGACGGTGGGCGTGCTGACGCTGGGGCGAACCCGGTTGGAAGAAGAGCGCACCCGCACCGCCAACGCGCTCAAGGCCAACGACGACCTGAAGGCCAGGCTCAAGTCGTTCGAGTCCGAGCTCGACGCGCAGAAGACGGCGGCGGCGCAGACCGAGAAGAGCGTGGGTGAACTCAAGAAGCAGTTGCTGACGCTCGAGCTGGAAAAACGGCGCCTGCAGGAAGAGCTGTCGCACAAGAAGAAGTAGCCTCTGCCCGCAGCCATGCTCGCTCTCGCGCTGACGGCCGTGCTCGCTTCGTCGTTCCCGCTGCCCACCATCGACCAGAAGCCCCTGGCGGTGACCGCCGAGCAGAAGGTGTTCCGCCTGCCGTGGCGCTTCGAGAAGGTGCGCGCCTTCTACGACGAGCAGCTCAAGGGCCGCAGCCAGGTGACGCTGCGGGTGACGGGCGCGAGCGGCGCGCGGGTGCTGACCATCGCCAACGCCAACAAGGCCGACACCTGGCGCAGCGCGACGGTGACCGAGAAGGACGGCGAGACGGTCATCACCGTGACGCCGGTGCTGCGCATGGAACAGACCGAGGTCACCGGCAACGGGCGACCGCTGGTGGAGTTCGTCTTCAGTCGCTCTCCCGAGGTCGAGCGGGCCATGCAGGGCATCGACGCCGATCACCTGGAACGACTGCGCAAGTAGGTGACCGACGCCGAGTGGTCAGTGCCTGCCTTCGTCGAGCCGCACCAGCTCGCGAATGCTGGCGTAGTCCTCTGGTCGCGCGGTGGCGAAGCCAGACACGCGCTCCATGGCGCCCGAGCCACCGGGGCGATCGGCCGGCGGTCGGTAGCGCAGCAGCGCCTGCAGCAACAGCTCGCCGTCTTCGGCGCTCACCGCGGGCCCCGCGACGATGGAGTCTTGCGGAGCGTGGCCGGTGATGGCGACCTGGCGCAGCCCGGCCACTTCGATGCCCTGGGTCGCGGCCGTCAGCAACACCGCAGAATAGGTGGCACCGGCCAGACAGCGCCCGGCGTTCAAGTCGCGGAGCACGGTCAGGTGGTTGCCGCTGACCACGATGGTCACGTCCTTCATCAGGTCGAGGCCGGCCTTGCGCGCGGCGATGCGCGGAAAGAGCATGCCGGTGGTCGACTCGGTGTCGGGCACACAGAGCGTGCGCCCTTTGAGGTCGGCGATGGTGGCGATGCCAGAGGCCTCGGTCGACAAGAGCACGCCGTCGCTGCCCGACGCGCCGCCCACCAACTTGAGCGCCAGCGAGCGAATCTTCGGCTCGCGCACCTGGGTGCGAACGAAGAGTGCGGGAGGCATCGCCGCATAGCTCACGGCACCGGTG
>CAIWFK010000031.1 GCA_903911905.1 uncultured Myxococcales bacterium | reverse complement strand
TTTCGGCCCGACTGGTGGCCGCGGGGGCCCGGGTGCGCGCGGGCGTGGCGTGTGCTCCTTCCGACGGTGCGAGCGTCGACGCGCTGCTCGCGGCGTGCGTGCGGCCGTCGTCGGTGCAGCCGACGGGGTTCGTGGTGGCCGACGACGCGATGGCCGCACTCTACAAGGTGATCGATCGTGTCGCGCCTTCGCAGATCAACGTGCTCCTGCTGGGCGAGACCGGCGTCGGCAAGGAAGTGCTGGCGCAGGAACTCCATCGTCGCTCGCGTCGCGCGGCCGGCCCCTTCCAGAAGCTCAACTGTGCGGCCTTGACCGAGTCGCTGCTCGAGTCCGAGCTGTTCGGTCACGAGAAGGGTTCGTTCACCGGCGCGGTGAAGCAGAAGCTGGGACTGCTCGAAGCGGCGAGCGGCGGCACGGTGTTCCTCGACGAAACGGGCGAGATGCCGCCGGCCACCCAGTCCAAGTTGCTGCGGGTGCTCGAAGAGCGCCGGGTGATGCGGGTGGGGGCGACCGCGTCGGTGCCGATCGACGTGCGGTTCGTCTTCGCCACCAATCGCGACCTCGAGGCCGAGGTGGCGCGCGGAGCCTTCCGCGCCGACCTGTACTACCGGGTCAACGGTATCTCCGTGATCATTCCGCCGTTGCGCGAGCGGCCCTCGGAAATCGAACCGCTGGCCCGCAGCTTCCTCGCTGCCGCCGCTGCGCGCGAAGGTCGCCCCCCGCCGCAGTTCTCGGACGACGCGCTCGAGGCCATGCGGGCATGGTCGTGGCCGGGCAACATTCGCGAGCTCAAGAACGTGATCGATCGCGCGCTGCTGCTGGCCGGTGAGGCCTCGGTGTCGGCGCAGGCGCTGGGGTTGGGCGAGGTGACTTCGCGGCCGGCGACGGCTCCCGCGGCTGGCCTGCGCGAGGAACGGGAGGCCGCCGAGCGTCGCGCGGTGATCGAGGCGCTCGAGAAGACGCACGGCAACCAGACCCGCGCCGCCGAATTACTCGGGGTCTCGCGCCGCACGCTGGTCAGTCGCCTGCAGGAATACGGGCTGACCCGCGCGCGCAAGAAGGCCGACTGAGTCGATGAGCGGCTTTCGGGGCACCAGCCGGTACGAAATCGTCCGCGAGCTGGGCACCGGGGGCATGGGGGTGGTCTACGAGGCGATCGATCACGAGCGTGGCGATCGCCGGGTCGCGCTCAAGGTGCTCAAGCAACGCGACGCCGATTCCCTGTTGCGGCTCAAACGCGAGTTCCGGGCCCTGGCCGACGTGCGCCACCCGAACCTGGTCTCGCTGTACGACCTGGTGATCGAACCCGACGCCTGGTTCTTCACGCTCGAGCTGGTCGAGGGCACCGACTTCGTGACCTGGCTGCGGCCCGGAGCCCGGTCCAGCGAGGTGCCCACGGCCGATCTCGATCACACCATTCGCTCGCCCACCCGCGGTCCGTCGGTCGACCTGGCGCGCCTGCGAGACGCGTTTCGCCAGTTGGCCGAAGGCGTGGCCTTTCTGCACTCGACCGGCCGCGTTCACCGCGACCTCAAGCCGTCGAACGTGCTGGTGACGCCCGAGGGGCGGGTGGTGATTCTGGACTTCGGGCTGGTGACCGAAGCGGGTGAGCGTGCCGAAGGAGAGACCGAGGCCACCATCGCCGGCACCGCGGCCTACATGGCGCCCGAGCAGGCGGCTGGCAGCGAAGTGGGCCCGGCGGCCGACTGGTACGCGGTGGGCGTGATGCTCTTCCAGTGCCTGACCGGGCGCGTGCCGTTCGAAGGCCCGGTCGCGCAGGTGCTGGTCGACAAGCAACGCTTGCCCGCGCCCGAGCCCTCGGGCGAGCCGACCCTCGGTGCGCTCTGTCGGCGGTTGCTGTCGATTCAGCCGGCCGACCGTGGTCCGCCAGGCGAGCTGCTCGAGCAGTTTGGCGCTCCGGCGTCGGTGGCCCGACGGCTGGAACTCGACTTCATCGGCCGCGACGTGCCGTTGGCACGCCTGCGCACCCTCGCCGACGAGGCGCGGGCCCAGCCCCGGGTGGCGCGCATCATCGGCGAGTCGGGCATCGGCAAGTCCGCGCTGCTGCGCCGCTTCACCGAGCAGGAAGAGCAGCGCGGCACGGTGGTGCTCACCGGCCGGTGCCACGAGCGGGAACAGGTGCCCTTCAAGGCGCTCGACAGCGTGGTCGATGCGCTCGCGCGCTTCCTGACGGCCGAGCCCCATGAGCGGGTCGAGGCGGTGCTGCCTCGCGACGCCCAGTCGCTGGCCCGCATGTTTCCGGTGCTCAACCGGGTGGCGGCCTTCCGGTCTGCCCCGGTGCGCGAACTGCGCGAGCCCAGCGAGGTGCGCCGACGTGGCGTCGCGGCGCTGAGGGAACTGTTCGCGCGCATCGCCGATCGCCGTCGCCTGGTGGTGATGGTCGACGACGCGCAGTGGGGTGACGCCGACAGCGCCCTGGTGCTGGGCGAAATGCTCAAGGGCGACGACCCGCCCTGCGTGCTGATCATCGTGGCCTCGCGCGGTGACCTGTCGGCCATGGTGGGCCTGGGCGTCGAGCCGGTCGACCTGCCGCTCACGCCGCTGCTGGGTGAGGAAGCGACGTCGATCGCCCTCGCGGCGTTGGGCGACGCGACCCGCGCCGAGGCCGTGGCCCGCGAGTCCGAAGGCAACCCGTTCCTGTTGCAGCAGTTGATCGACGTGGCCGGGCCGGTGCGGCTGGCCGACGTGGTCACCA
>CAIWFK010000030.1 GCA_903911905.1 uncultured Myxococcales bacterium | reverse complement strand
GGGCCTCGACCTCTTCAGGAGTGGGCCAGACTTCAAGGCTCATTGGTCGCTCCGCCATGCGCTTACCAAAGCCACAATCTCGTTGGTTGCAACTCGGAGGACGTGCCCTCGGCAACTCGGGTCGAGCCCTCGCGCTCAGGGCGGCTTGTACGCGGTGAACACCGCATCGACCGTCGGCGAAGCGCCACCACCGACGGGGAAGAACTTCCAATCAGGCCCCAGGAAGGCATACGAGATGCTGGGCAGTGTGCCTGCGGCGTGACCGTCGAGGTGCCGGTCGTCGGTCGTCGTCGCCGTGACGTCGAGGTACGCGCCGCCGCCGTAGTCCAGGCGCAGGGTCACGTTGTCCTTCTGCGCCGTGCTCACCTTGCCGCTCACCTGGCCAGTGAACCCCTCCCAGTGGAAGACGCCGGTGACCACTTCGCCGTCCTGCGCGAAGAGCCCCAGTCCGGAGTCGCTGTTCAACTGGAGCGTCCAATTGCCGTCGATCGACGGCGCGCAGGCGCTCAGCGCGGCCATCGCCACGCCCAACAGTTCACTTCGCACCAGCCCAGCCCCTCGCTGCGTAACCGCTCCCGTCATGTCGCCCCCTGTTCCCGACGCACTGGTATGAGGCAGCCCACCAGAGCGATCACTTCAGGGCGAAAGGCCTTCGAGCACCCCGAAGACGGCCTCGAGCCCCTGCGTGCCGACGGTCATCGGCGGGCTGGGGGCGCCACAGGCCACGTCCCGCCAGTTCACAGGCCCGGCGGGGGTGGCGGTGGTGAGCGAGTATTCCGGTCCGTCGCAGGGGCCGAAGGCCGACGACGCGACGACCCCGCGCAGCGCGTGATCGACGAGGCCCAGCTCGTCGCTCGAGAGCACCCGGTGTCCCGTTCGGTACCCGGCGCTGTCGCAGATGGTCGAGGCGAGCGCCCCGTCAGCCAGGCTGAGGTGGAACGAGTCGCCCTGCGCCACGGTGCCGCCGTCGAGGTCACAATGAACGTTGCCGAAGTACGGAGCGCTCTGGGTGAACTGCAGCGAACTCGCGCCCTCGACGGGCCAGAGCCCCCCATCGGCTGAACCGGCATCGCCTGGCGAAAACGCAGGCTCGCTCATCGGCGCGCAACCAAGGCCGAAGAGGACCAACGTCATCAGGGCAGGGTGGGTCGTCATGATGCTTCGACACCCGCCGCCTCGCGGGTGGGACATCAGGCGACCGACGTTCGGCCAGGCCTACGACTCGCAGTTGATGTCGTTGTGGGTGTTGATGGCCGCGCCCGGCTGGTCCTGGAGCGCCTCGGCGCACGGAGCGCTGATGGTCGACCCGAACATCGACCCCACGAAGAACTCGTCGCCACCCGGGTCGTTGTCGATGTTCCCGACCGCTCGGGCCGAAAAGCTACAGTTGGGGCAGTTTGCCGCGTCGGTTCCCACCGCGTCGGCCGCCAATACGGCGGTTCCGTTGACCGTCAGGGTCCAGGTGATCGGCGAGCGACCGACCAGGCTCGCTGGCGTGATGTTCACCCCGTAGCGGAAGATGTCGCCGGTGATGCCACATTCCACGCCCCCCGAAACCGGAATGGCCGCCGTGCGCTGGGTCATGGTGGCGCAGTTGTCGGTCGCTGCGCCGTTCTGGGCGGTGGCGGTGTTGTTGCCCAGGTCGTAGCGGTAGCGATTTCCGCGCTCTGGCGCGAAGGCCACGAGTCCCGTTTCCACGGTGTAGGCGTCGCGCTCGGCGTAGAAGGACTTTTGCCCGGTGAAGATGGCCTTCAAGTTGGTCTTGGCCTCGGACTGCTTGGCCCGAGCCTGGAACCTCAGGAAGTTTGGAATCGCGATCGCCGCCAGGATGCCGATGATGGCGACCACGATCATCAATTCGACCAGCGTGAACCCGCGGCGCATTGGCGCTGGGCCATGCAAGAAACCGTCCGCGTCCAGTTGACCGATGGTTCATTGGGTTGCGATGTCGGAGTGACGAAATTCGTCACTCCTGTGGCCGATGATTGCCACTTCTGGTCACGACCGAGGTTTGACTCAGGTCGGTCGCGGCGTGGCCTGCGTCAACGCCAGCAGACTCAACACCTGCGCCAGGTGGGCGAGCATCGGCCGCAAGTCGGCCCGCCCCCCCACCGCGTCGACCATCG
>CAIWFK010000029.1 GCA_903911905.1 uncultured Myxococcales bacterium | reverse complement strand
CGGCCTCGAGCAGCACCTTGCTGCGCGTGGGGTTCGCGCCCGGGGCCTGGCGCATCGCCCTCGCCAGCCAGTACTCGGTATGCGCGCGGTCGAGGGAGGTGGACTTCTGCAGGGCCAACGCCGCCTCGAGCGTCGCGCGAGCGTCGGACACCTGACCCAGCTCGAGCTGCGAAGCCCCGATGCCGGCCAGGTTGATGGCGTTGTCGGCGTGAGTCGGGCCCTGCTTTTCGCGACGCAGCTCGAGGGCTCGTCGATCGTGGGCCAGCGCATCGGTCCAGCGCTTCTCTTCCTGCTCGACGCGCGCGAGGTTGGTGAGGGTGATGGCCAGCGACAGTGAGCCCGGCGCCAACTGCTCCTTGATCGCCAGGGCCCGGGTCTGCGCCGCCCGCGCCGCGCTCAGCTCGTTGGTCTCGAACAACTGCACGCCCAGGTTGCCCAGCGCGATGGCCACCGGCATCGAGGTCGGTCCGAAGGCCTTTTCCCTGATGGCCAGCGATCGCTCGAGCGCCGCGTGGGCCTCGGGGTAGGCGCCCTTGCCCTGCAGCGCGTTGCCGAGGTTGTTGAGCGTCTCGGCGACCGCCGGGTGCGACGGGTCGAGCACCGTCTCTTCGATGGCCAGGGCCTGCTGGTACTCGGCGATGGCCTGATCGTACTGGCCCAGCGCCTTCCACGCGGTGCCCAGGTTGGCGTGGGAGCGCGCGACGAGCACGTGCTGATCACCGAGCAGCGTGGTGCGCAGCCCCAGGGCCCGGGTGTGCGCGGTGACCGCGTCGTCGTAGCGCCCACGCGACCAGGCCAGCACGCCGCGGTTGTTGGCCAGCGAGGCCTCGAGCTCGATGGGCGACCCCAGGCGGGCGAGAGACGCTTCGGCGAAGGTCACGCGGCGATCGGCGTCGGGCAGGTTGGCCAGCGCTGCGACCCCCACCAGCTCGACCCACACCTTCGCCGCCAGCTCGTCGTCCTGCAGCTCGGTGGCCTGGAGCAGCGCTTCGTCGAGCAGTTGCCCGGCGCCGGCGTAGTCCTGCAGGCGGGCCTGGGCCACACCTTCGAGAAAGCGGGCCTCGGCGCGGGCCCCGCGATCGTCGGGGCCAGCGGCCCGCGCCACCAGGTCCTTCGCCGACTCCGCCGCGCCCTTGAACCGCGAGGCGTCGAGCTGCACCTTCACCGAGGCCAACCCGGCGCGCAGCTCGTCACGATCGACGCGACGGCGAAGGGGTACGGCGGCAGTGCAGGTGTCGAGCGGGGGCAGGGCGCTGGCGGTGGCCACCGCGCGCTCGACCAGCTCGCCGTCGGCGTGGGTGAAGAGTTGGGCTACGGCCGAGAAATCGGCGCGGCGTCGGCCCAGACAGACCAGCGTCTGGCCTTCGGCCTCGTCGGCTGAGGCGTTGGCCTCGCAGGCCTGCCGACGCAGGCCCAGCCACGTCGCGCGGTACAGATCGAGCCGATGCGTCACGTCGCGAGCGGCGGCCGCGGCCCAGGGCCGACCCGTGGCCAGGAACGCCTTCTCGAGCGCCTGGCGTTGAGCGTCGTCCCAGATGCCGGCGAGCCGATCATCCAGATGCGCGCACCGATTCCGCTCGCGGTGCGCCAACCAGCCGAACGCGAGCAGCGACCCCAGCGCGATGGCGCTGACCGCGAAGAAGGTCCGTGCGCGACGGGCGTTGCCGCGGGTGCGCCCCAGTTGGACCAGCAGGGCCCGCATGGTCTGGAAGCGCTCCTCGGGGGCGCGTCGCAGGCCCTTGAGGATGAGCTGGTGAATGCGCCGGGGCACCTTGCTGTCGGCGGGAGCGGCGCGAACGCGATTGGCGTCGATCTCCACCGCGATGGCTCCGGGGGTGGTGCCGTCGAAGGGGCGGTAGCCGTAGAGCGCCTCGTAGAGCGCCACGCAGTAGCTGAACTCGTCCGAGCGGAAGTCGGTGGGCTTGCTGTGGAGCGCTTCGGGCGACATGTACGCCGGCGTTCCCAGAATGGTGCCAGGCGCGGTGATGGTGCGCCGCAGGCCGCTGCCGTCTTCGCGTGGCTTGCGCTCGGCGCGGGCGTGGGCGAGCCCGAAGTCCATCACCCGCAGGCGCCCATCGCGGCTGACCACCACGTTGTCGGGCTTGAAGTCGCGGTGGGTGATGCCCACGTCGTGCGCCGCCGCCAGGCCTTCTCCCGCGGTCAGGAAGACCTCGACCACCTGCTGCCAGGTGCGCGGCACTTCCTTGAGCCAACTGCTCAGGGTCTGGCCCTGCACGAATTCCATGGCCAGGTAGATGCGATCGTCCATCACCCCCACGTCGTGCACCGTGACCACGTTGGGGTGCGAGAGCTTGGCCAGGGCCTGGGCTTCGTTGAGCAGTCGCTTGGTCAGATCGTCGCTGAGCGAGCGCTCGTGGGGCTCGGCGCGAATGATCTTCACCGCCACCTTGCGATCGAGCACCGGGTCCCAGGCGGTGTACACCTCGCCCATGCCGCCGGCCCCGAGCCGCTCGAGAATCACGTAGCGGTTGAGCGCATCGCCGGTGTGCAGCGAATGGCCCGAGGTGGGGGCTGGCCGCTCTCCGGAAATCTGGGTGTCGTCGGTCTCGGACACCGGCCCACGCACGTGGGTCGACCCCAGGGCCTCGTCGACGGGCACGTCGTCGCGGCTGACCCGCCTGGCATCGGCGCGCGGCGAATCGGCGGCGGTGCTGCCGATGGGGGCCTTCGAGAGCATCAAGGGGGTGAGCCGTCGTTGACATTCCGGGCACCCCCGCAGGTGGCTGGCGGTGCCTTCCCGTTCGCCTGGCGCCAGCAGCCCCTGGGCGAACGCTTCGAGCGCGGCCTCTGAAGGGTGCGTGTCCGACACGGACTTGAGTGTATCCTCCCGCGCGTGACGGACCTGAAGACTTTGCGACTGGCTTCGATTCAATTGACCGCGCCCCTGCTCGATCAGTTCCTGGTGTACCAACGCACCCTGGTCGCCGAACTCGACAGGTCGGGCGCCGCGACCGACTGGAGCGGCCGCTTCGCCTTCGCCCACAGCCATGCGCTCAAGGTGTCGGGGCTCGACGCGGTCACCTACGGCAAGGTGAAGGCGCTGGTCGGCGACTGGTGCGCGAAGCAGGGCTCGTTGGTGCAGGTGCGGGACCGGCTGGCCCAGGCCCAGGCGCGCATCGCCGCCGCGAAGGCCAGCGGCACGCCGGTCGACCGGAAGGACGAGCTGCTGGTCGAGCGGGCCATCAAGGAGCTGCCGGGGCTCGAGCGAAAGGGCGAGGTCGAGGAGCGCTACGGCGCCCAGGCGGTGGAGTTGTTGCTGGGGCAGGGGGCCGAGGTGGTGCGGCTGCACCGCGAGGTGGGTCGGCGCGAGGGGTGCTCGGTCTGACCCGCGCCTGTTGACTTCGGTCGCCCTCTGGCTCCAGAAGGACCGTTTCATGGGCACCAAGCGGTACTTCATTCACACGTTCGGCTGTCAGATGAACGTGAACGACACCAACCGCATGGGCGAGGCGCTCGCGGGGTTGTCGTATTCGCCGACGCCGGTGGTCGAGAACGCCGACCTGATCATCCTCAATACCTGCTCGATTCGCGAGAAGGCCGAAGACAAGATGCTCTCGGCGCTCGGTCGCTATCGCCAGGTGAAGCTGCAGCGGGGTGCGCTGATCGGCGTGGGCGGCTGCGTGGCGCAGCAGGAAAAGCAGAAGATCCTCGACAAGGTGCCGTACGTCGACTTCGTCTTCGGGCCCGACGCCATCGGCAAGCTGCCCGAGATTCTGACCCGCATCGAGCAGGACCGGGTTCGGGTGGTCGAGACCGCGTGGGTCGACAGCGAGTCGTACGTCTTTCCCCAGGCCGACCCCGTCAGCTCGCGCGGCAAGACGACCGAGTTCGTCACCGTGATGAAGGGCTGCGACAACGTCTGCGCCTTCTGCGTGGTGCCGCACACGCGCGGTCGCGAAGTCAGCCGGCCCGTCGCCGAGGTCCTGAAGGAAGTGGCGCGCCTGACCACGGTCGGCGTGCGCGAGGTGACCCTGGTCGGGCAGAACGTGAACAGCTACCAGGGCGGGAGTTCGTTCGCGCAGTTGCTGCTCCGCACCGCGCAGGTTCCGGGCATCGAGCGGGTGCGCTTCACCACCAGCCACCCCCACGATCTGAGCGACGAGCTGGTCGACGCCTTCCGGGTCGAGCCGAAGTTGATGCCGCACTTCCACCTGCCGGTGCAGAGCGGGTCGAACGAGGTGCTGGTGCGCATGAAGCGCGACTACACCGTGGCCCAGTACCTGGAACGCCTGGGCGAGCTGCGGGCGGTGCGCCCCGACATCGCGGTGACCACCGACATCATCGTGGGGTACCCCGGAGAGACCGCCGCCGACTTCGAGCAGACCTTCGCGCTGTGCGAGCAGGTTCGCTACGACGGGCAGTTCTCGTTCGTGTACTCACCGCGCCCCAAGACCATCGCCATGCTCAAGGAGCAGGAATGGGGTCCGGTGCCGCACGAGGTGAAGGTGGCGCGGCTCGAGCGGCTCAATCGCCTGCAGAAGACCATCTCGACCGAAGTCATGTCGGTGCACGTCGGCCGCACGGTCGAGGTGCTGGTCGAAGGTCGGTCACGCACCAACGCCGAGCGGCGCTTCGGTCGTACGCCCCACAACCGCGTGGTGAACTTCGACGGCGACGCGCCGGTGGGGGCCCTGGTCGAGATCGCGGTCGACTTCGCCAGCTCGAGCGCGCTGGGCGGCAAGCAGGTGCAGGTGCGCTCGCTGCCGAACGTGGTCATCGAGGAAGCGCCGGTGGTTCCCGAGGTGTGCGTGGCCTGACGGTTTTCTGCACTTTGGGGCCGACCCCGGGGTCATCAGTTCCTCGAAGTCCTTTCCTCGAAGGGGAGTCACCCATGGTCCCAAAGCGCATCGCGGTCGTGTTCGGAGCAGTCGTCACCGCGTCGGTGGTCGGCTACGCGACGTCGGCGTGGGCGGGAAGCGTCGACAAGTCGAGCTGCTCGTTCCACGGCCACAAGCTGTACGGCAAGATTCAGATCGTCACCTCGTTCCCCGACGTGAAGGTGCAGGTGGTCGACTCGTTCCCCGACCTCAAGGTCCAGAACGTGACGAGCTTCCCCGACAAGTGCGGGAAGTGGCAGCTGACCGAATCGTTTCCGGACACCAAGGTGCAGTTCGTGACCTCGTTCCCGGACGTGAAGATCAAGTACGTCACCTCGTTTCCCGGCGTCGATTGACGTTCGTGCGCGCCGCGCTCGCCGTGTTGTTGGGATCGTGCGCGACGTTGCCGGTGGCGCCCATCTCGCCCGCGCGAACCACGGTGCCTGACGACGTGCGGGCCCTGCGGCTGTTGGCGTCGACGGGCAGCACGGCCTCGAGTCAGCCCTGCTCGTTGCGGCAGCAGGTCTTCGGCGCGGCCAAGGGCGACGTTCGCGAGGTGTACCGGAAGGTCGCTCCGGCCACGGTGCTGGTGCGCACGCCGTCGGGCTTCGGCACTGGCGCGGTGATCGACGCGCGCGGGTACATTCTGACCAACCACCACGTGATCGCTTCGGCGCCCAGCGTCGACTTCAAGCGCCAGGTGCAGGTCGAGCGTGGCCGCCTGGGGCCCACTGGCGCCATGGAGTTGGACGGGCAGCCGCTGACCGGGTGGGTGCTCAAGAGCGACCCGCTGATCGACCTGGCGATCATCAAGCTCGACTCACCACCGGCCGATCTCAAGGCGTTGACCATCTCGAAGAGCGACCCCGCTCCGGGTGAGCCGGTCTCGGCGATCGGCAACGGGTCGATCGGCTTGCTCTGGGCCATCAAGGACGGGGAAATTTCGAGCATCGGCAAGCTGGCCACGCACCTCGCGCAGTTGGCGGGTTCGGAGTGCCGGGTGTCGGCAGGTGAAGACCCCCTGGCGGCCGAGAGCTGCCGGGCGACCCTCCATTCGGTGGAACTCGAGCGCGAACGCCTCGAGGCCCAGGTGCCGGCGTTGGTGATTCAGACCAGTTGCACCATTTCGCCCGGTGACTCGGGTGGGCCACTGGTCAATCGCGCGGGGCAGTTGGTGGGGGTCAACGCCTTCCTGCGCTCCGACTCCCACGCGCCGGTGACCACCAACTTCCACATTCACGTGGCCGAGGTGCGCTCGTTCTTGAAGGACGTGCCGACCGAGCCGCTGGCCATCGTGCCCTCGCCGTTCTCGGCGGTCGTCAGCGGTGGTGCGTGGGCCGATGCCGACGGAGATGGCCTGGTCGACCTCTTCGTCACCCAACGGGTCGACGGCGCGTCGGTGCTGGTCGAGTTGCGAGGTCAGCGGGCCAGCCTGCTCGAGGCCGACCTGGCGGTCGAGCGGCGGGGCAACGCCGTGACCGCCTGGTACGACGTCGACGGCGACGGGGTGCTCGATCGCGTGGTGATGTCGGCCGATCGCTTCGGGGCCGGCCGGGCGTGGAGTCTGGTCAAGGAGACCCAGCTCGGGCGTTTTCTGGGCGCGGCGCGGGCCATCGACCCCTCGACCTTCGGCGACGCCCGCCGCGCGAAGCTCGAAGCGATGCTGCCCGCGATCTCGTTGGCGCTGGGGCTGGGCGGTGCGAGCTCGATCGAAGACGTGCCGTCGTTGACCAGCCCCGTGCTGGGTGAGCCACGCTCGCTCGATCTCGATCGCGATGGGCTCTTCGATGCGGTCTCGGGCTCGACGCTCGAAGGCACCCGGGTGGTGCTCGACCCTTCGCAGTCGATCGCCAAGGTCGGCTCGAAGCGCACCTTCGCAGCGGGCAGTTCGCTGATGGTGTTGGTGCGCGGCGCGTACCGGTGGGTGGTGGTCAGCGGGGTCGAAGCCTCGGTGATCTTCGGCCTGGGCGCGGGCGGCGACTTCATCACCCATGCGTGGACGCTGACCCCGACGGGGAAGGGCGATCGTCGCACTGAATTCTTCGGGCGTGACGTGGGCTCGGCGGTGACGGGAATTCTGGGCGATCAGCCCCGCGCGCGGGCGCAGTTGGCGGCCCTGCTCGGCACGCCCCTGCGCCGCGTGAGCGCGCGACTGCCCGACTTCGCCCCCGATTTGACCGACGCCGTCGTCGAGCGCGTCGACGTGCCGGGGCTCGAGCTGGCCGTGGTCTCGCGCACCGGGTCGGCCAATGCCCTGCTGCTCTCGCTCGATGCGAGAACGCTCGCCGGCTCGAATGCCGAGCAACGCGAGGAGGCCGCGCGGGCCGGCAAGGCAGACTTCGCGTGGTTCGAGCGCGATGGCTTCAGTTGGACCGCGGCCGACCTCGATCGCGATGGGGTCTTCGACGTGGTCACGGCCCAGGCCCAGGGGCAGACGGTGCGGTGGGTCAAGGGCGTCCGCGAAGACGGCGTGCGCCTGGTCGACCCGTCGATCTTCCCCGACGAGCGGGCGAAGGCGCTCGAAAAGCTCGCGCCGCTGTTCTTCAATGTGGCCCCCAGATGACCTCGCTCGAGTGGTGGCGCCAGCAGCAGCCGAACCTGAGCGTCACGCTGGCCGATTTCCCCACGCTCGACGAGGCCCTGCTGCACTGGCTGCTCGCACGTGCCAATCGACCGGCCGCCCTCGAGGCGCTGTGTGTCTACGCCGAGGACGTGCGGCAGGGGCGTTGGCCTGATCGGGTGGCGCCCGAGTTCGCCGTGCAGTCGGTGTACCTGGCGATCGCCCAGGAGCAGTTGCTGGGCGCGAAGCAGCGCGACGCCTTCCTGCGAGACGTGGCCGTGTTGTTCGAGGCGGCCCTGGCCCAGCTCGAGCTCGGTGGGGGGCTGCTCGAGCAGCCGTTTCTTCACTCGGTGCCGGCCCTGCAACGCTACGTCTCGGCGCTTCGGGAAGATCGGCGCTTGTTCGCCGACGATCTCACCCGCGGTCGCACCGTCGAGTTCCGGTTTCCTGCCCAGGCCAGCCTCAGTGGCGCCGAGCGGGTGGTTCGGTGCGTGGTGCTCGATCGCCCCTCAGCCACGCAGTTCAAGGTGTGGGCGCGCACCGAGCTCGACGCGGGGTTGCTGCTGGTTCGACAGGCCGACGGGGTGGTGGTGCTCAGCGCCGACCCGTCGAAGAAGCTCAAGGTCGGGTGGCTGGCCCCGCTCCTGTCCACGGTGGAGGGGGCCGAGTGGTACGACGGCGCGCGCCACGAAGGCACCTTGATCGCCTCGCCGAAAGCCGGCTCGAAGCGATCGCTCGAGGAGCTGGTCGCAGCGATTGGTCGACAGGCGCCGATCGTGGCCCCCGCGCGGAAGAAGTCGCCGGTCGGTGCGATTTCGGTGATCGCGGTCGCCATCGCGCTGGCCGTGGTGGTCTTCGTCAATCGAGCGCCGGCGCCCACCGTTCCTGCGGTCACCGAACCCGTCGCCGTCACCGGGGCCAAGGGCGACCCGATTCCCACCGCGAAGGTCTTCGATCTGCTCGCCTCGACCGACGGCCCGCGCTCGTTCGAACCGTATGCGTTGGTGGCCGGCGTGTGCGGCTACACCGGTGCGCACGAGCTCAAGGCGCCGTGTCGTGACGCGCGCGCCGTGCGCGATCTGCTCATTCAACGCCTCGGGTACAAGCCGGCGAACGTGCTCTTCTTCGTCGATCGCCCCGAGCCGGGAGAGACCGTCGAAGGCCCTCCCACCGCG
This sequence comes from uncultured Myxococcales bacterium, assembly GCA_903911905.1. Lineage (GTDB taxonomy): Bacteria > Myxococcota > Myxococcia > Myxococcales > Myxococcaceae > Xiheilimnobacterium > Xiheilimnobacterium phototrophicum. The sequence continues at coordinate 1,422 of CAIWFK010000029.1, read as the reverse complement.
GCCGCGATGAAGCTGGCCGTGGAGCGATTTCGCGAGCGCACCCACGCCGACGAGACCAGCTCGTTCCTCTTCTATTATTCGGGCCACGGCGGCTACGAGAAGGGCGCTCGGAAGGACTTCGGCGTGCTCCAGCCGGCCGGGTACTTCGACGACGAAACGGCGCCGATTTCCCAGCGCGGTTGGGACATGCAGGAGCTGCTCGACGATCTGCGCAAGGGCGTACCGTCGAAGCACGTGATGGTGGTGCTCGACGCCTGCTACTCGGGCTGGGCCGTGGGGGCGAAGGGCGAGGAGACGCTCGCGCCGGAACTGAAGTCCCTGTGGGCCGAGCGCGCTGAAGTGGTGCTCACCGCCGGCACCAAGGGACAGCGCGCGTGGGAAGACGAAGCGGAGCCAACCGCGTGGCAGTGGGGTGGGCATTCGGCGCTCACCGCGTTCCTGCTCGCAGGGCTGGGGGCTGACGGTCGGCTCGAGGCCGATCAGAACGGCGACCGGGTGGTGACCGACGAAGAACTCGCCTCGTACGTGCGCCGCCGCGTCACCAATGCCGTCGAGGCCCAGCGCCACGCCCAGCAGACGCCCCAGTTCTTCCGCTTCGACGAGCAATTGCCGAAGAGCGGCCAGTTCCTGTTCCTCTGGGGAGGTTCGCGGTGACCTCGTTGCTGATCGCCCTGTGTTTCGCTGCGACCGACAAGCCGGTGATCTCGGTGACCTACTTCGAGAACCGCACTGCCGACCCGGCGTACGACGTGATGAGCAAGGGCCTGGCCGAGATGATGATCACCGATCTCGTCGCCTGGGACGGCGTGACCGTCGTCGAGCGCGCGAAGCTCGAGTCGGTGCTCACCGAGCTGTCGTTGCAGCAGACCCGCGCCTTCGACCCCGCGACCCGCGCGAAGGTCGGAACGTTGCTGGGGGCGAAGTACGTCATCACCGGCTCGTTGCTTCCCGACGGGAAGACGGGGTTGATCGTCGACGCGCGCATCGTCGACGTCGGCACGGGGCGCGATCTGGGTTCGGCCCGCGCTGCCGATCAGAAGGACAGGATCTTCGATCTCGAGCAGCGCCTGGTCGAGCAACTGACCGAGCAGATCGATCTGAAGATCACCCGCAAGACCGAGCGTCGCAAGGCCTTCGTGCCCAGCATGTCGGTGCTGCTGGCGTACTCGAACGGGCTCGAACTCGCCGATCAGGGCAAACTCGCCGAAGCTGATCAGGCGCTCTTTGCGGTGGTCTCGAAGAACCCGCTGATGTCGCTGGCCCGCGAGACCCGAATGCAGCTTCTCGAGAAGCTCGAGGCCTCGAAGCGCCGCGGTCAGGACCTCACCGCGGCCTCGTTCGCCGAGCTGGCGCGACGCAGCGACGAGGCCCTGAAGGACTCGTCGAAGGTCGATCAGCGCGTCGCCTGGATGCTGGTGCGCT
>CAIWFK010000028.1 GCA_903911905.1 uncultured Myxococcales bacterium | reverse complement strand
TTCAAGCAGAAGACGGCATACGAGATAACGTGATGTGACTGGAGTTCAGACGTGTGCTCTTCCGATTTGGGTCGAAGAGCCCGAGCTGGTCGACGAGGTGCCGGCGAAGTTCAACCGCCTGGTGGTCTTCGACCCGCGGCTGCCGCATGGGGTTCGCCGGGTCGACGGGTCGATGGAGCCACGCGAAGGCCGCCTGGTGATTCACAGTTGGTTCGTGCAGCCGCGCCCCTTCGTCGAAGGCTCGCTGCCCACTTCCCAGGTGGCGACGCTCATCGACGCGGTGACCTCGGCGCTGCGGCCCACGCTCGAAGCGGGCCTGCCCGTGGCGGGGCTGATGAGCCTGGGGTTCCAGGTGCGCGCCGACGGTCGCCTCGCCGGCCTGCGCGTGCTCGCCGACACCACCCGCACCGTGGCCGAAGAGGCACGCGGGCTCGCCGGGCTGCGCCGCACGGTCGCGGCTGCGGTGCGCACCTTCCGCTTCCCCCGGCAGCGCGGGCCCTCGCACGTCACCCTGCCCCTGGTCTTCGAGCGGTGAGCGGGACACTTCGGTGAGTGCGAATCGCCCGGCCTCGCGCTAGGGGGAAGAGGCGATGCCCCCTTCCGTCACGTTCGATGGCCGCCCGCTGACCGTCGAAGACATCACCGCCCTGTCCCGCCGTGAACGTGAGCCCGCCCTCTCGACGGCCGCCGACTTCCGCGCGCGCATCGACCGGGGCCAGGCCTTCATCGCCAAGCTGCTCGAGGAAGACGGCGTCATCTACGGCGTGACCACCGGCTTCGGCGACTCGGTCACCACCCGCGTGCCGGCCGAGTTGGTGCCGCACCTGGGCAATCACCTCTTCCGCTACCATGGCGTGGGTCTGGGCGAGCCGCTCGACGAGCAGCAGGTGCGCGCGGTGCTGGGCGTGCGGTTGCAGTCGCTCTCGCAGGGCTTCTCGGGCGTCTCGTACGCGTTGCTCGAGCAGTTGCAGCGCCTGCTGGTGCACGACGTGCTGCCGGTGATTCCGCGCGAGGGCAGCGTGGGCGCCAGCGGCGACCTGACGCCGCTCTCGTACGTGGCGGCCGTGCTGTGCGGCGAGCGCGACGTGTTCTTCCGCGGGCAGCGGCGCTCGACGCAGTCGGTCTTCGCCGAGCTGAAGCTGACCCCACACACGCTGCGCCCCAAAGAAGGCCTGGCGATCATGAACGGCACCGCGGTGATGACCGCGCTGGGGTGCCTGGCCTTCGAGCGCGCGCAGCACCTCTCGCGCCTGACTGCGCGGCTGACGGCGATGGCCGTGCTGGGCCTGCAGGGCAACGCGCACCACTTCGACGCCACGCTCTTCTCGGTCAAGCCGCACCCCGGGCAGCAGCAGGTGGCCGCCTGGCTGCGCGACGACCTGCAGTCCGACGCGCCGCCGCGCAACGAGCAGCGCCTGCAGGACCGGTATTCGATTCGCTGCGCGCCGCACGTCATCGGGGTGCTGGAAGACGCGCTGCCCTTCTTCCGTCAGTTGCTGGAGCGCGAGCTCAACAGCGCCAACGACAACCCCATCATCGACGGCGAGGCCGAGCGGGTGCTGCACGGCGGGCACTTCTACGGCGGCCACGTGGCGCTGGCGATGGACACGCTGAAGAACACGGTGGCGAACCTGGCCGACCTGCTCGACCGCCAGTTGGCGTTGCTGGTCGACACCCGCTTCAGCCACGGCCTGCCCCCGAACCTGTCGGGCTCGCAGGGCGCGCGCGCCAGCATCAACCACGGGCTCAAGGCGCTGCAGATTGGCGCGTCAGCGTGGACGGCCGAGGCGCTCAAGCTGACCATGCCGGCCTCGGTCTTCTCGCGCAGCACCGAGTGCCACAACCAGGACAAGGTCAGCATGGGCACCATCGCCGCGCGTGATGCGTTGCGGGTCATCGAGCTGACCGAGCAGGTCGCGGCGGCGATGCTGGTCGCGGTGCGGCAGGCGGTGGCGCTGCGTGAGCGCGAGGGCGTGCTGAAGCGCTCGGCACTCTCCGCAGCGGTGCGGCAGACGATGGAGCAGCTCGAGGCGGTGGTGGCGTTCGTCGACGAAGACCGCGCGCTCGAGCCGGAATTGCTGGCGTTGCTCGAGCGCATTCGGCAGCGGGTGCTCTGAGTTCGAGCGACCGACGCCGCTACAGCGTCACCCCGACGCCCGCCTGCGCCCCCGACCCTACCCGGGTGAGCGCGTCGACCGAGAACAACCTCCCGCTCACGTTGAGCGAGAACACCTGCCCGAGCGGAATGCGCAGGCCCACGTCGAGCCCCACGTCGACGCCGCCATGCCAGACGAACACCGAAGGCCGCACCTCGAGACCCACGTGCGCCGCGCCATCGCGCCAGAACACGTACTCGTGCGGCAGCGCCGCTTCGAACCCCGGCCGCCACTCGTCGCGTAGCGTCAGCGAGCGGTAGCCGACCGAGATGCCGAGCTCGACCTTCTGCCTCGGCGTGAAGCGCACCACGGCGGCGACTCGGGAATCGACCAACCGCCGCGTCTCGGTCCACGGGGAAACGTCGAACTGCGCCATCAGGCCGAACCACGACGCGCCGGCCTTCAGGCGCACCGACATCGGCACCGACGGCCCCGACTTCGGGTCGGTCTCGAGCCCGCCCGCGACGTCCACGTCGAACGAAGGGCACTCGAAGCGGCCCACCACGTCGGGCGGCGCGTCTTCGTCGAGCGCGTAGAAGATGACGGGCAGGGCCGCGACCACCACCACGGCCGCGACCAGCAGCAGCACCGCCGCGTCCTTGCCACCACCCCCGCCGCCACCCGACGAGCCACTGCCCTTCGAGACCGGCTGGGCGCCGTGCGTCGCGCCCGAGCCGCTGAGGACGATGGGTTCGGACACGGTGACCGTGTGACGCGGAACCCACCACCGCGCGCCGTAGTACCCGGCGGGCCGCGACAGGCAGCGCGAGGACCACGTCGCTTCCTCGGCGGGTGGCGGAACCGGGTCGGTCGACACCGCTTCGCTCGGCGCCGCTTGCATCGCGGGCGGCGGGGGAGGGGGCGTGAGGTCCTGGGCGAAGACGCGGCTCGAGAGGAATACCGCGAGCAGCACGCCGCTCGTCACCGGGGAACGCATGCCGCGCGCGATGTTCATGCCCCGTGCCAGGGTCATCGCCCCGAGAGTACGACACCTCGAGGCGCCAGACTGCGCAGGTCCTCGCGCAGGTGTTTCGCGCTCGGACGAGCGCGTTACTTCGTGCCGTACCAACTGGTCGCCGGGAACGCGCCCAGGCCACCCGAAATGAGCCCGTTCGACATGTCACCGGTGGCCGCGCCACGCGCGTTGGGCAGCCCCAGCGCGTCGGCGATGTTGTCGCCGTTCAGGTCGTAGATGGTCGCGGTCTGGTGGTCGAGGTGCACGCCGCCCAGGCCCGAGTTCAACTGGAACTGGTTGGCCAATTGCTGCGCGGCCGCGTTGCAGGTGGCGATGGTCACCGCCGAGTTGGCGCCGGTCTGCGGAATGTTGTCGCAGAGCACCAGCGAAATGAGGCTGCCCACGTCGTGCGCCTGGTTGTTCGACGCGGCCGAGATGACCACGTTGATCAGGTTCACCAGCAGCTTGTTCACGTCGAACGAGATGTCGCGGGGCCCCAGGTCGACGGCGGTCGCGCTGCGGGTGCCACCGAAGGCCTCGACGGTCACCGTGATGTTGCCGTTGGCGCCCAGTACCGGGCTGTTGATGACGTTGAGCGTCTGGCCACCGTAGTTGAGCCACATCTCGCTCCAGGTCTCGGCGGCGTAGAGCGTGGTGCCCTGCTCGGCCAGCGTCATCACGCCCTTGGCCTTGATGGGCTGGTTGCCGAACTTGAACGCGTCACCGAGCACGGTGATGAGCTGCGAGACCCACGGCGGCGCGTGAATGTTCATCGCGATGAGGTCGACCACCACGCACATCAACTGGCTCTGCGGCGTGGTCTGCGACTGGCAGTTCGCGCCCTGGCCATTGAGCAGCGCGCCCAGAATCGACAGCAACTGCCCGATGTCGGCGGCCTGGTTCGCGAAGTCGTGAATGTCGAGCTCGTAATAGGTCTGGTACGTGCCCTGGACCGAGACCGCGAACATCGAGGTGCAGTTGGTGCCCACGCACGGGGTGGTGACGCAGGTGCCGCCCATGCACTGGGTGCCCGAGCCACACGTCACCGGGCACTGCGTGGTGCAGGTGTTGCCCGGCCCGTCCATGCAGGAGTTCGAGCTCAGCTCTCCGCCGTTGATGGTCACGCAGCGCTGCGTGGCCGGGCAGTCGCAGTCCGACGCGCACCACCCGGGGCCGCCGCCCGTGGCTGAACCGCCGCCCGTCGCCGAGCCGCCACCCGTGCTGGCCGTGCCGCCGCCGGCCGCGCTGCCGCCGCCCGTCGAACCTCCGCCCACCCCGGCGTCGTCGGGAGGCGTGTACGTATGCACCAGCCCGTTGTCGCCGCACTGACAGCCGAGAGTGGTGACCGCAAACAGGACAAGGACGAGGGCTCGCATGGCGTGGGCCCCAGTAGAGCAACCGCCAGGCCAGTCGGGGAAGAACTTCCCCATCGAGGAGAATGTAAATGGTGACCACACGCGTCACGACCAGCCAGGGTGTCGTGTTTCTGGTCACTGTGGTGCTCACCCCTGTCTCGAGAAGTGAGAGTGGTTGCTGGCGCGCTTTCCACATCGCCGCCATGATGCGGGCATGCTCGCGCTCGCGCTTGGCCTGATGCTGACTGCTGCCCCGCCGGGAAGCGAGACGAACGTGGTGGGTCTGATGCCGAAGGTGCAGTCGCCGGTCAGCGTGCTCCATCACGTGCGCGTACAGGCCCGCGGTCGTCGCCGCCTCTGCGCCGCCGAGGGCCTCAAGTGCGACGGGGCCATTCCCTGCTGCAAGCACCTCAAGTGCGTCGAAGAAATCGTCGGCAAGGTCTGCCGCTCGACGAAGAAGGACGACTTCTGATGCTCGCTTCGAGCGAGCGCGTTGACCCCAGCCGGGGAAAATGACACGACGCGCGTTCCACGCCGTCTGCGGTCCGGGGGGAATTCCACATGTTCGTTCGAAGCTCGCTGCTCGTCGTCTGCTGCTGTGCGGTGTCGCTGGTGGGCTGCGGTCCGACCGGCACGGCTGACGCTGGAGTCGATGCGGGCGCAGTCGATGCGGGCGTCGACGCGGGCATGGCCGAAGCGGTCAACGGTTGCACCGCGGCCGACTTCGCCGCCAACGACCTGAGCGCGGCGGGTGCCTCGCGCGTCATCACCTTCCCCACCACGCCCACGCCGGCGCAGTACTCGAAGCCCTGCATCACCATCGGCGTCACGCAGATGGTGACCTGGAACGGCGACTTCTCGAGCCACCCGCTGGTGCAGGCGGGCGGCGACCCCTCGATGTGGATTACGCCGACCGCGGCCGGCACCACCGTCACCTTCGGCTTCCCGGTCGGCGGCACCTATGGCTTCGAGTGCAGCGCGCACCCGAGCATCATGAAGGGTGCCATCTTCGTGAAGTGATCGGCCCGTTCGGGCCCGTCAAGCGACGGCGCTCGCGTGCAGTCGGTCACTCGTGAAACACTCGGTCACGTGCCCATCGACTTCGCCGAGGTGAAGACGGTCAGCGGCTTTCGGGTCGTGCGCTCGGTGTATTCGGGCGAGGTCTCGGTGCGTGACGCCGAGGCCTTCATCAAGGCCATCAAGCCGGGGAGCGCGCTCGATCACTGCGGCCACCTGGCCGTGGGCAACGTCAGCAGCGTCTCGGGCGAGGTGCGCAAGGTGCTGGCCTCGCAAGCCGCCGACCCCGTCAACCCGCCGCCGGTCGCCCTGGTCATCACCTCGGCCATCGTGCGGCTGGTGGCGTCGTTGGTCTCGCGCGGCACCAACCCCAACACCGAATTCTTCGGCGACGAGGCTTCGGCCCGGCAGTGGCTCGACGAGCGCATGACGGAATACGAGCGCCGTCGCACCGGCGCGAAGGGCTGACGCCTCAGGGCGCGCAGAACGCCGCAGCCAGCACGTCGTGCAGCAGCCCCTGGCCCTGCCACACCTGACCCCAGTCGGTCTTCGCGGTGTTCGAGAACACCAGCACCTCGCCCGGCCGCTCGGGCGCGATGACGTTGACCAGCACCACGCCGCCGATGTCGCCGCGCCGCTCGACCACGTGTACTGGCTTCGAGCAGCCCGCCAGCTTCGCGTCGTAGCTCCACTGGCCCAGCGCCTCGAAGCCCAGCTTCGGCTCGCCCTTCCACAGGGTGGCGAGCGCCGCGGTGCCCAGCAGCTTGCCGGTGCGCAGCGCCTCGTCGAAGCGGAAGAGCTCGTTCAGCGTGCCGCCCAGCGCGCCCGCCGCGCCGAAGGTCTCGAGTGACAGGGCCGGTTCCGGGTGGCCCTGCTCGTCGACCCCCACCACCGGACTGCGCGCCGCGACCGCCAGGCGCTCGAGTGCCAGCCGTGTACCGAAGCGCTGCTGCACCAGCACCTTCCACGGCAGGTGGGTGACCGCTTCGAGCATGGCCTCGAGCACGCGGTAGTCGCAGTTGTCGTACGAGAACGTCGAGCCCGGCGTGACTGGCTTGACCGGGCCCGCGCAGAAGGCGAGCGCGGTCGGCAGGTCGGCAGGGCCCCGGTAGAAGGCCGGCACGCCGCCTTCACCGGCCGGGGTGTCGTCGGGGTTGGGCAGCCCCGAGGTGTGCTGCAGCAGCATGCGCACGGTGACGGTGTTCTTCGTCGCTCCCTTGAACGACGGGAGCACCGCGCCGATGGTGGTCTCGAGCGTCAGGTGCTTGCGCTCGACTTCCTGCATCACCAGCACCGCGGTCAGTTGCTTGGTCACGCTGGCCCACCGCCAGACCTCACCCGTCAGGTGTGGCGTCTTCGACGTCGCGTCGGCGAGGCCGTACGCGCGTTCGCTGACCACTTTGCCGTCGCGGGCGACCAGCACTTCGCCGTCGAACACGCCCGCGTCGTGGGCCTGGGCCAACACGTCTTCGGCGTTCGCCAGCAGCAGGGTCGAGAGGACGAGCGTGAGCATGCGCGTCTGGTAACACCCGCGCGCCTTCGCTCCAGCCTTTTCGGCCCTTCAGCGACGCTTGACGAGCACCGTGCCGTCGATGCCCGCGGTGACCGCCACCCCGCCGCCGGCCGACAAACACGTCGCGTACAGGTGCTTGGTGGTGCCGCTGATTTCGGGCTCTTCACGACGGTCGGCCGAAGGACGCCAGTGCATCCCCGCTTCAGATCATCCCACCGGTTCGGTGTCGATCCGCTCGTTGCCGAAAGCGGATCGGCTCTCTAGAGCCGGTAGCCCTTTTCCCGCAGCAATTCCTGCAGGGCGCGCACGATGGTGTTGGTCTTCTGCTGGGTCATGCGCAGGTTGCCGACCCGCACCAGCTCTTCTTCGGTGAAGCCGCGGTCGCGCTCGTCTTCACCCAGCATTTCGTCGAGCAGCGTGTTGGCCGACTGGGGCCGCTCGACGCGCTCGGGCTCGGGCACGTGGGTCGGCAGCGGCGGCGCGTCGTCGAGCTCGATTTCCATCGCGCCCTGGGGCGGCGGAGGTGGCGGCGCCGACAACGAGCGGCCCGGCGTGCCAGCCGGCATGCCCGAAGGCCCGTTGCGGTAGTGCTTCGCGATGGCGGCGCGAATCTGCGACTCCGAAGCGATGAAGACCTGCACCCGCATCCGCACCTTCGAGGCGATGAGGTCGACCTGCTCGAGGTCGAAGGGGTCGGCGACGGCCACGCCCAGCGAATTGGTGCGCTGGTTGAGCGCGAAGGGGAACACCGCGCGCTCTTCGCAGAAGGTGCCGTCCAGCTTCGAGAGCGCGGTGCCGTCGCGCGGCAGGTTGCCCAGCATCTGCAGGGGCATGCGCAGCGTCGCGGCGATGACCTGGGTCACCTGCTCCTCGTCGACCATGCCCAGCTCGGCCAGCACCCGCGGAAGGCGCCCACCCCATTGTTCGACCCGACCGAGCGCCGCCCGCATCTGGAACTCGTCGACTGCCCGAACGCGCAGCAGCAGGTCCCTCATCTTGAGCACGTTGGGAGGCAGCGCCATGGGCTTGCGCCGAATGCTAGCGCCACCGGGGCTGCGCTGACCACTTCCTGACTGCAGGTCAGCGCAGGGCTTCTGGCACGCCGGCATGCTCGAGCGCGGCACTCCACAGCCCGCGTGCCTGCAGCACCAGCTCGACCAGCTCGCGCACGGCGCCGTGGCCGCCCGGCTTCGAGCTGACCCACTGCACGCGCGACTTCACGTCGTCGACCGCGTCGGCGGGGCAGGCCGACAGCCCGCAGGCGGACAGCGGCGCCAGGTCGTTGAGGTCGTCGCCCATGTACGCGACCTCGCCAGGCGAGACCTTGAGCTCGACGCACAGCTCGGCGAACGCCAGGCCCTTGTCGCGACGGCCCTGGAAGACCTTCGCCAGCTTGAGCTCGGCGGCGCGGACCTCGACGATGCGCGACTCGCGGGCGGTGAGCAGCGCGACGGGCACGCCCACCAGCCGGGCCAGCACCAGGGCGTGGCCGTCCTTCACGTCGAAGCGCTTGAAGGCCTCGCCCTCGGCCCCGTACCAGAGCGAGCCGTCGGTCAGCACGCCGTCGACGTCGAGCACGATGCAGCGAATGCCGCGGGCGCGCGTCTCGGGGGAGGTCACGGCTGGTGCCCGAGCGCGCGGCGAATGGCGACCACGTCGCGCAGCGTGGCGTCGAACAGGTCGAAGGTCAGCGAGCAGGGGCCGTCGCAGGGGGCCTGGTCGGGGTTCTCGTGCACCTCGGTGAAGAGCGCGTCGATGCCGGCGCCCGCCGCGGCGCGCGAGAGCACCTGCACGAACTGCCGCTCGCCCTTCGTCTCGCCGTCGCCCGCGCTGGGCAGTTGCACCGAATGCGTGGCGTCGAAGCAGGTGACCAGCCCGGCGGCGCGCATCACCGCGAACCCGCGCATGTCGACGACCAGGTTGTTGTAGCCGAAGGTCGCGCCGCGCTCGGTCACCAGCACGTTGGGGTTGCCCGAGTCGAACGACTTGCGCGCCTGGTGCGCGATGTCCTTCGGGGCGATG
>CAIWFK010000027.1 GCA_903911905.1 uncultured Myxococcales bacterium | reverse complement strand
GGGCCTCACCGTGCTGGCCGACGTCTTCGGCCTGGTCGCGGGCGCCGCCGTGGTGGCGCTCGAATACGACCTGTCGATGAGGGAGTTCCTGTCCAGCGCCATTCAGACCGCCGACGTCATCGACTTCACCTCGGGCATCTTCAAGGCCTGCGCCTTCGGCGTCATCATCGGCACCGTCGGGTGCTTCAAGGGCTTCGCCGTCGAGGGCGGCACCGCGGGCGTCGGGGTCGCCACCACCGAGACCGTGGCCATCGCCGCCGTCGCCATCTGCGTGTCTGACTTTTTCCTGACCAGGCTGTTGCTGGTCTTCAGTTGAACGAAAGCCACGCCGATGCCTGCTCCCGCTCCCGCAGTCCCTCCGCCGGTGCCTGTCTCCGTGGCCGTGGCCCCGCCGAGCGCGAGTCGCGCACCCGCCGCCGCACTCTCGCCCCCTGCGCCGAGCGGCCCCCCGAAGAACTCGAGCGCCGGGCGCGAACGACACACCGCTGCCAGGGCAGGCGCCTTCGTGTTGGGCTCGGTGCTCGCGCTGGGCGCGGTGCTGCTCGTACTCGGCAACGCCCACCGCCTCTTCGCGCGCCACACCTCGTACGTCGCCTACTTCAACGACGTCGACGGGCTGATGGTCGACTCACCGGTGCGACTCGGTGGCCTGAACGTCGGCACGGTGCAGTCCATCACCTTCTCCCACGAGCTCAAGGACACCCGAGTGCAGGTGAAGCTCAAGGTCACCAACGAGTTCACCTCGCGCATTCGCACCGACTCGGTCGCCCGGGTCGCCAGCCGTGGGCTGCTGGGAGACAAGACGGTCGACATCTCGCTGGGCAGTGACGCCGCCGAGCCGGTCGCCGAGGGGGGCGAGCTCAAGCCCGGTGCGGGCAACGACATCGCCTCGGTGCTCAAGTCCGGCACCGAGGTGGTCGACAACGTCGTCGCCATCTCGGCCGACGTGCGCAAGGCCATCGCCGTCTACACCGCCCCCGAGGTCACCGACGAGCTCAAGGGCTCGCTGCTCGCCCTGCGCGGCATTCTCGACGAGGTCGCCCACGGCCAGGGGGCGCTGCACGCCGTCATCTACGACGCGAAGACCGGCACCGACGTGCGCGCGCTGGTCGCGAACGCCACCCGCGTCGCCGCCCACCTCGATGGCGCGGTCTCGACCGTCGACGCCATGCTCGAGCAGGTGCGCACGGGTGACGGCGCCGGGCACGCGCTGCTCTATGGGCCCGAAGGGAAGGCCGCGCTCGCCTCACTCACCCTCGCGGCCGGTGAAATCGGCGGGCTCGTTCGCGACGTGAAGGCCTCTCGCAGCTCGGCCGTGCACGCGCTGTTGCTCGGTGACTCGAAGGGCCTGGTCGACGACTTGTCGGAAGCGGCGACCCACCTCAAGGACGTCACCGCCCGCATCGACCGGGGCGAGGGCTCGCTCGGCGCGCTGGTCAACGACCCCACCGCGTACGAGGACCTGAAGACCATTCTGGGCAACGTGAAGCGCAACCGGCTGCTGCGCGAACTGGTGCGCCTGAGCATCTCGAACCGCGCCGACTACGCCACCATCGGCCAGTCTCCTGGCCCGACGAAGGCCGCGCCATGAGCGCCGCGCTGCCCTCGTGGTGGCAGCGCCGGCACGCCCCCCCCGTTGGCGCTGCAGCGCCCCGCGCCTGGCGGGCCGCTCATCTGCTTCGAGCACCTGGCCAAGGCCTTCGGCGACCACGTGGTCTTCGATGACCTGAACCTCACCGTGAACGAAGGCGAGACCCTCACCGTCATCGGCGGCTCGGGCAGCGGCAAGAGCGTGCTGCTCAAGTGCCTCGTGGGTCTGGTCGCTCCCGACGCGGGGCGGGTGGTCTTCGAAGGGCAGGACCTCAGCGTCTGTGACGAGCCGGGGTGGACCGCGGTGCGCCGCAGCATCGCCATGGTCTTCCAGGGCTCGGCGCTCTTCGATTCGCTCACCGTCGAGCAGAACGTCGCCTGGCCCATGCTCGAGCGGGACCGCACGCTCTCGCCCGAAGTCATCGCCGAACGGGTGCACCAGAAGCTGAGCCTGGTCGGCCTGCCTGACGCGGGCCCGTTGAAGCCTTCGGAGCTCTCGGGCGGCATGCGCAAGCGGGTGGGGCTGGCCCGCGCGCTGGCCAACGACCCCGACGTCATTCTGTGGGACGAGCCGACCACCGGCCTCGACCCCTTGAGCACCCACCTCATCAACGACCTCATCTGCCAGATGCACCATGACCTGAAGTGCACCTCGATGGTCGTCACCCACGACATGAAGAGCGCCTTCCGGGTGTCCGACCGCATCGCCATGCTGGCCCATGGTCGCATCGTCGAGGTCGGTTCGGTCGAGGCCATGAAGGCCAGCCACGAGCCCGACGTGCGCGCCTTCTTCGACGCCGAGGCGTGACCCATCGAAGTGAGGGAGCGTCGTACGCAACCGCCCGAACTCGCTCACGCGCGGTCGCTGGCCGGTTTCCTGCTCAGAGGCAGGCCGTCAGTTCACGTCTGCATCAGGAAGAAGTTCAAACTGAAGTTGCGGGCCACCGATTCTCCGGCCAAAAGTCTGCCCCCGGGGGAAATGTCGCCGGGCGCGCCACCGTCCGAAGCGGAGCGGGTCTCGGCCCGGTAATCCGTGG
>CAIWFK010000026.1 GCA_903911905.1 uncultured Myxococcales bacterium | reverse complement strand
GCTACCTGATGGGCGTCGGTACGCCCATCGACCGGGTGGAATGCGTGAACGCGGGCGTCGACATGTTCGACTGCATCGTGCCCTCGAAGATGGCGCAGCAGAAGTACGCCTACACCTTCGAAGGCCAACTGCGCCTGACGAAGAGCGAGTACCGCTTGAGCGACGAGCCGCTCGACGCGACCTGCGAGTGCCCGGTGTGCAAGACGTACACGCGCGGGTACCTGCGGCACCTGGCGCAGGGCAACCACTACCTGTCGGACAAGCTGCTGGGCGAGCACAACCTCTGGCACTACGCGGCGCTGATGAAGCGCATGCGCACCGCGATCATCGACGGGCGCTGGGCCGAGGAATACCGCACGCTGCGCGAGCTCTTGACGCCGCCTTCCCGCCTGCCGCGCTCGACGGGCGTTCGCCAGGGCGAGTTCGAGGTCGTCACCACCCGCACCGGGCACCGCGCGGTCCGCCACACCGGCCACGGCGAGGTGATGCACCCGGTGGGCCCGTGGGAAGAATCGAACCGGCTGTACGTCGACCAGCTCGAGCTCGAGAAGAAGCTGGCGGTCTACAACGAGCAGCCCCTGCGCATTCTCGACGTGGGGCTGGGCGCCGGAGCGAACGCGATCGCCGCGCTGACCCGCGCGCACGCGATGGGCGACAAGCGGCAGCGCGGGCTGGAAATCGTCAGTCTGGAAATCGACGTCACCCCGATGCAGTTGGCGCTGGCCGACCCCGAAGGCTTCTCGTGGGTCGCGCCGTGGAAGCACGCGGCCACGAAGCTGCTGGAAGATCATCGCTGGGAAGAGAAGTCGCTGGAATGGCGGCTGTACGTGGGCGACGCGGTGAAGCTGATCAAGGAAGTCGACGGTCAGTTCGATCTGATCTTCTTCGACCCCTTCTCGCCCGAATCGAACCCCGCGATGTGGACGGTCGACGTGCTGCGCTCGATTCGCTCGAGCAGCAAGTACGACGGCGCGTTGCTGGCGACCTACAGCGCGGCCACGCCGACCCGGGTGTCGCTGCTCCTCGCCGGGTTCTTCGTGGGCCAGGGCTGGTCGACGGGAACCCGCACCGAGACCACCATCGCCGCCAACCGGGTCGAGCTGCTGCGCGAACCGCTGGGCGCGCGCTGGCTGCAGCGGTGGGAACGCTCGAGCTCGCGGCACCCGCACGGTCAGGAACTGACGCCAGACATCGAACTGGCGGTGCGTGAACACCCGCAGTTCACCGGCGCCGAGGCGCGGCGGACCTGAGCGTCACCGGGCGTGCTCGAGCACCAGCACGGCCACGCCCACGATCAGGCTGAGCAGCGTCGCGGGGAGCCCGACCTTCACGTATTCCCAGAAGCTCACCCGCACCCGCTCGCGCGCACCTTCGAAGACGATCAGGTCCGCCACCGAGCCGACGAGGGTCAGGTTTCCGGCGAGCGTCGAGCTGAGCGCCAGCAGTTGCCACATCAGCCTGGGCTCGCTCAGCGTGGGCACCCAGGCTCGCGCCAGCATCACGAAGGGCACGTTGCTGAAGAGGTTCGAGGCCATCAGCGAGAGCGTCGAGAAGGCGATGGCGGCCTGGGTTCGACTCCCCTGCAACAGTGGCGCAGTCAGGTCGAAGAGCCGCTGCGACCAGCCTTCCTGCTGCACGCCGGCGATGACGATGATGCCGAAGAGCAGCACGATGGTGTCGAGGTCGACGGCGCGCGCGGCCTGGCTGGGCGTCAGCACCCGAGAGACCAGCATCGCGGCGGCGCCGACCAGCGCAGCCGAGGGCCGGTCGAGCTTGAGGAAGGGAACGCGGAACCCCGACAGCGTGAGCCAGGTGATCGCGAAGATCGCGAGCGCCAGTGGTCAGCCCTTCGCCTTCTTCTTCCTGGCGGGGGCCTCTTCGGCCGAAGGGGCCTGCTGTGGGCCCTTGCGCTCCTCGTCGGCGGCCGGCGCGGGCGCACTGACCGGCGCGGAGGCGCTGCGGGCGAGGCTGGCCTTCAGGGCCTCCATCAGGTCGACCACCTTGGCCTGCGGCGCGGGCATGGGCGTCAGTTCCACCGTCTCGCCCTTCACCTTGCGGTCGAGCAGGTCGCGCAGCCGCTCGCGGTATTCGTCGTGGTAGAGCGACACGTCGAACTTCGGCTTGGCCATGGCGGTGATGAACTGCCGCGCCAGCCCGAGCTCGGCCTCGGTGACGGTGGCCTCGGGAATGGGAATGTCGCCCAGCTTCTTCACTTCGTCGCCGTAGCGCATCTGCTGCATCACCAGCGCACCCGAGCTTGGCCGCAGGAGGATCAGGTTCTGCCGACCGCGGTTGGTGTACTTGGCGATGGCGGCGAAGCGGGCTTCTTCGAGGGCGCGGGCCAGCAGGCGGTAGGCGCGCTCGGCACCCTTGTCGGGGCCCAGGTAGTAGCCGCTGTCGAAGTAGAGCGGGTCGACGGTGTCCAGCGGCACGAACTCGGTGATGTCCATCGAGCGTGACGTGGCCAGCTCGAGCTTCTCGAGCTCCTCTTCGCTGACGATGACGTACTGGTCCTTGGCGTACTCGTAGCCCTTGATGATCTTGTCGCGCGGCACGACCTCGCCGGTCTCGGCGTCGTACATTTGCTGCTTGAGGCGGGTCTTCTTCTCGGCGTGCAGTTGGTTGAAGCTGATCTTCCCGCCGGAGTCGGTGGCCGAGTAGACCTTCACCGGAATGTTCACCAGGCCGAAGCTGATCGTACCGGAACCCATCGCGCGAGCGCTCATGGGTCGATACCGTACACAACCTGGCCATGGCTCCAACACCCTTGCGCGCTGAGGACGTGACGCTGCAGTTGGCCGAAGCGCGGCCGACGGGCTTTTCGGCGCCCGGCTGGGTGTTCGAGCTGAAGTTCGACGGGTTCCGGCTGCTGGCCGAGCGCATCGGCGGCAAGGCGCGGCTGGTGTTGCGGCGCGGGCGCGAGGCCACGGCCGAATTTCCCGAGATCACCGCGGCCATCGCCAGCGTGCCGGGGCCCGACTTCATCGTCGACGGCGAGCTGGTCATTCAAGACGCCGACGGCCACCCCATCTTCCAGCGGCTGCTCAAGCGCTCGACCCTGTCGACTCCGCGCGACATTCAGGCGGGCCTTCGGGCAGACCCGGCGGTGTACTTCGCGTTCGATCTGTTGATGTACGACGGCGTCGATCTGCGCGGGCTGCCATTGCTGCAGCGCAAGGCGAAGCTGTTCGAGGTCTTCCCCAAGCTCGAGCGCTCGATGCCGGTGGAGCACGTGGAAGAGCAGGGGCTGGCGCTGCTCGAGCTGGTGAAGGCGCGCAACCTCGAAGGGGTGATGGCGAAGAAGGCCGACGCGCCGTACCGCGGCGGTCGCACCGATTCGTGGCTGAAGATCGCGCTCAAGCACGTGTGGGACTTCGCGATCGTCGGGTGGGCCGACGACTGGGGCGCGCTGTACCTGGCGACCTGGGACAACGAGCAGTTCGTGTACGCGGGCAAGGTGGGCAGCGGCTTCACGCCGAAGCTGGCCGATTCGGTGCGTGCGCAGCTCGAGGCGACGCGGGTCAAGCACCCTCCGTGTGCGGGAGACCCGCCGCGCGAGAAGGAAGCGGTGTGGTGTCAGCCGACCCTGGTGTGCGAGGTGCGGTACAAGAACTGGCCTGCGGGCCTGTCGTTGCGCGAACCGGCCTTCCTGCGCTTCCGGCCCGACAAGCTGCCGACCGAGTGTCCGACGCCGCGCGAAGGCATGGCGCCGGCGCCGAACCTCGAGCCTTTGCCCGAGGGCGCGACGCCGTCCAACCCCACCAAGGTCTTCTTTCCCGACGAGGGGCTGACCAAGGGCGACCTGTTCGCGTACTACCGCGCGGTCGCCCCGTTCCTGCTGCCGTACCTCGCCGACCGGCCGATGATGATGACGCGGTACCCCGACGGCATTCGCGGCAAGAGCTTCTTCCAGAAGGCCCGGCCGGCGAAGGCACCCGACTTCATTCGCACGGTGCTGGTGCGCAACGAAGAGGAGCAGCGCGAGCTCGAGCAGATCGTCTGCGATGATCTCCGCACGCTCGAGTGGTGCGTGAACCTGGGGGCGATTCCGCTCCACATTCCGTCTTCGCGGCTGGCCGATCAGAACCACGCCGACTGGGCGGTGATCGACTTCGACCCCAAGGAGGCGCCGTTCGAGCACGTGGTGACCCTGGCGCTGGGGCTGCGGGAACTCTGTGAGCGGGCGGGGTTGCCCTGTTTCGTGAAGACCACCGGGTCCACCGGTCTGCACGTGCTGGTGCCCCTGGGTGGGCAGTTGGAACACGAGGGCGCGAAGCAATTGGCCGAATTGCTCTCGACGTTGCTGGTGGCGAAGTTTCCCGCCATCGCCACGCTGGAGCGCTCCATTCCGAAGCGAGCGGGGCGGGTGTACGTCGACGCGATCCAGAACGGGCAGGGCAAGGTGCTGGCGGCTCCGCTGTGCGTGAGGCCGTACTCGAAGGCGCCGGTGTCGATGCCGCTCGAATGGGCCGAGGTGGGGCCGGGGTTGTCGCCACGGCAGTACACGATTCGCGATGCGGTGCAGCGGCTGGAGTCGAAGGGTGATCCGATGGCGCCGGTGCGGACGCTCAAGCCGGATCTCGCGGCGGTGTTGGGGAAGCTCGCGGGCGGTTAGTACGCGGACTGGTCCTTGTGCCGGAGCGTCGGGGGTGGCTGGGCGTCGAGGGCGAGGTCCACCTGCCGACACGAGGCGACCGTGGTCTCGGCCCTGCCGCCATTGGCCTCGATCGCGACCACTTTCCAGCGGCCGTCGGGTGCGCGCAGCGTCCAGGTCCCGTCGGCATCGGTGATGGCGAAGTAGGGAGTGGGGAGGACGAAGACCTTGGCGCCCTCCGCTGGGTGGAGGTTGCATTGGAGGTGTGCGACCCCAAGGCCGCTGAAGAGCTTCGTGCCCGAGACCGAGCGTCGAGACGATGCGATCTCGAAGAGGTTCGATGGGGAGGCCGAGAAGACACTGTGAAACTGCGCGTCGGCGTTGGCGAAGGTCACCGTGTCACCGACGAGGACGATCGTCTGCGATGGGACGAAGTGGCCCTGCCGTTGCGTGATTCTGAAGGAGCCTGCAAGTGGCCAGCGCGACCGGGGGGAACTCTGGACTGGCGCGAGGAAGACCACCACCGTGGCTGACGAGGCTCCACGCAGGGTGACCTTTCCACCGTAGGTGCAGCCCGCGTCGCCATCGTCGAAGCCGCCTGCTGGACGACCGCCAACTCCGACGTCGACCTGGGCGAGTTCATCGCTCGGGCCGGCATCGAGCGTTACGGGCGGAGCCGCGGCTGCCACCGGGTGACCGCTGTCGACGGTGACGGGCGTTGGTGACTCGGAGGAGGGGGCCAGCGATCGGTTCTGGCTCCCTCTGCCGAACGACCTCGAGCCCCTCGGCGCAGATGAACCGGCCGCGGCGATCGCTTCGTCGCTCGTTCGGGGCACGATAGTCAACTGTGTATCTTTCGCCGTTGCGGCAAAAAGTACACAGAATCGACCTGTTGGGCGCGCTCCGGGCAACAGGTCGCGAGTTGGCCTCCGATGCCAGTTCGCCCGCGTCGAGGGGCTCGAGCGTCGTTCGGCACGGCGCGACGGTGCAGGTCGCGACCGCTTCCCTTCGAGGCCAATGCCCTCACGATCGCCAATACGATTCACCCAGCGGGATCGCGAAGCTCGTCGGCATCCCCGCCACTCTGCAGGACACCGCCGCTCGCGCTTCCCCGCTACGACTGCCGCCAGTCCGGGTGTACGGTGCGCGACGCAACGGACCGAAGGGGACGCCGTGACCACCGATTCCGAACGCTTCGCGCAGGCCCGACATCTCCTGCTCCAGCACGCCGGCGATCTCGAGGCGGCGCGAGCGAGCTTCACCTGGCCCCGGCTGACCACCTTCAACTGGGTCTGGGACTGGTTCGACCCGCTGGCCGCGCGGCTGGGTGACACCACGGCGCTGGTGCTGGTGAGCGAAGTCCGCGGCACCACCCGCCATTCCTTCCGGTCGCTGGCCGAGCGCTCGTTGCGCCTGGCCAACACCATGCGCGCGCGTGGGGTGAAGCAGGGCGATCGCATGCTGGTCCTCCTGCCCAACGTGGTGGCGCTGTGGGAAACGATGTTGGCGGCCATGCGCCTGGGCGCGGTGATCATTCCCGCGACCCCGCAACTGACGCCCGACGACGTCGACGATCGCTGTTCGCGAGGCCTGGTGAAGCACCTGGTGACCGATCGCGAAGGCGCGGCGAAGCTCCGGGTGCCAGAGCGGCTGATGCTGCGCCTGTGCGTCGACGAAGACGTGCCGCGTTTCCAGTCGTACGCCGAGGCGCTCGAATCTCCCGCGCAGCTCGATCGCCCGCGCACCAGTGCCGGCGATCCGTTCCTGCTCTATTTCACCTCGGGCACCACCGCGAAGCCCAAGCTGGTCGCGCACACCCACCAGAGCTACCCGGTGGGGCACCTCTCGACCATGTACTGGCAGGGCCTGCGCGAGGGTGACGTGCACCAGAACATCGGCTCGCCGGGGTGGGCCAAGCACGCGTGGTCGAGCGTGTTCGCGCCCTGGAATGCGGGAGCGACGGTGCTGGCCCACGACTACGCGCGCTTCTCGGGGGCCCGCACGCTCGAGGCGCTGCGCGAGCACCAGGTGACCTCGCTCTGCGCCCCGCCGACG
>CAIWFK010000025.1 GCA_903911905.1 uncultured Myxococcales bacterium | reverse complement strand
CCCGCAGTCGAAGGACCGGCAGTCAGCGGTCTTCAACATCGCCCGCTTGCAGGAAGCGTTGCAGCGCTACAGCGAGGCGGCGGCCAGCTACGTGCGCTACGCCGAGACCTACCCCACCAGCGACGACGCGCCGAAGAACCAGTTCCACGCCGCGACCATCTACGAGAAGCAGGGCGACACCAACAAGGAGATCGCCGCGCTCAACGAGTTCATCACCAAGTTCTCGAACAAGCCGGCCCAGGTCGAGCTGGTGATCGACGCCAAGAAGCGCATCGGCGACGCGTACAAGAAGGCCAAGAACGACAGCGCGGCGCTCAAGGCCTACCAGGCCGCAGCCGACGAATTCGACAAGCGCGGGCTCAAGCCCGACACCTCGCCCCTGGCGGCCGAGGCGGCGGCGTTCAGCCGGTTCGAATTGGCCGAGAACGTGTTCGCCGAATTCGACCGCCTGAAGATCGGCGGCACGGGCAAGGCGCTGGCGGCCAGCTTCACCAACAAGAAGAACGAGGTGAAGAAGGTCAACGAGGCCTACGACCAGGTGGTGAAGTACAAGCGCGTCGAGTGGATTCTGGCGGCCTTCTACCGCAAGGGCTTCGTGCTCGAGCGCTTCGCCCAGACCATTCTCGACACGCCGGTGCCGCCCGAGATCAAGCGCCTGGGTGACGAAGCGGTGGTCACCTACCAGGACGCGCTGGCCCAGCAGACCGTGGCGCTGGAAGACAAGGCCGTCGAGACGTACGGCGCGGCGTGGGCCGAGGCCAAGAAGTTCCGCGTGTCGAACGAGTGGACCAAGAAGACGCTGGAGTCGCTCAACCGCTTCCGCCCCAAGGAATACCCGATGCTCAAGGAGCAGAAGTCGATCATCTCGAGCGACCTCATGTTCCCCGACGGCGCGGTCAACGCCATCAGCGGCAACGAGCGCGCGACGGCCGCGCCCCAGAAGCTGGGAGGCGATGACAAGTGAGCTCGCCCCGGTCCTGCCTGCGCCACCCTGCCCTGCTGGCCGCCCTGGTGTTCGCGGCGTGCGCCACCACGCCCGAGAAGAAGCCCGACGACACCACCGCAGCTCCGGTGGCGGCGGGCACCGACACGCCCGAGGTGCCGTACCAGCCGGCGACCACCACGCCTGCCGCGGCCGAGCCTGCGGCCAACGGCAAGACCGAGGAAGCGAAGCCGGCGCCGGTGCCCAAGCCGGTCGAACAGCCGGTGACCTTCGACCCGGGCACGTCGGCGCGCTTCAAGGAAGGCGTGGTCGCGCTCAACGGAGGCAACGCCGACCAGGCCGAGCGGGCCTTCAAGGACGTGCTCGACCGGAACCCGAAGGCCGCCTACGCGTGGACCAACCTGGGCGTCATCGAGGAGCGTCGCGGCAACCCTGACGGCGCCGAGAAGAACTACCGGCGCGCGCTGGGCATCGACGCCACGCAGGACACCGCGTGGGACTTCCTGGCCCGCCTGAGCTGCCGCAACAAGAAGTGCCCGCAGATCGAAGGCGAGCTGCGGCAGGCCATCGCCGCGACGCCGGCGGCCATCGGCCCGCGCAACGCGCTGGTGTACACCCTGATGGCGCAGAACAAGCTCGACGCTGCGGCGACCGAGGCCAAGAAGGTCTTGAAGGCCGACGAGCGCAACGTGCGCGCGATGCAGTTGCTGGCCAACACCTACTTCCGCGACGGCAAGCCCGAATTGGCGCGGCTGGTGCTCGAGACCGCGCGCACCATCGACGGCAACGACGCGGCGACCCACAACGCGCTGGGCCTGGTGTTCCTGCAGCTCAAGCAGCGGCCGCAGGCGCTGGAATCGTTCCGCCAGGCGGCGTTGCTCAAGCCCGACTTCGCCGAGGCGCGGAACAACTTTGGTTCGATGCTCAACGACGCCCAGGACTTCGAGTCGAGCGTGAAGGAGCTCGAGGCGGCGGTCGCGGCCGAGCCCGGCTTCCTGGTGGCGCACCTGAACCTGGGCAACGCGTACCGCGGCCTGCAGCAGGTGCAGAAGGCGATCGCCGAGTACCAGCGGGTGATGAAGGAAAAGCCCGAGCTGACCGACACCTACTTCAACCTGGGCGTCACGCACCTCGACCAGGACATTCCGAACATGGACGTGATCGAACGGTTCAAGACCGCGATCTCGTACTTCAACCAGTACAAGGACAAGGGCGGCAAGGACGACCGGGTCGACCAGTACATCAAGGACGCCAACAAGGGCATCGACAAGGAAGAGCGCCGCAAGGAACGCGAGAAGAAGGACCAGCTGCGCAAGATCGAGCAGGCCAAGAAGGACGAAGAGAACGCGAAGAAGAAGGCCGAAGACGACGCGCGCGCGAAGGCCGAGGCGGAAGCCAAGGCCAAGGCTGATGCCGAGGCGGCGGCGAAGAAGGCGGCTGACGACGCGAAGAAGAAGGCCGAGGCCGAGGCGAAGGCCGCTGCCGAAGCCGAGAAGCGCTCGAAGATGGACGCCGAAGCTCGCGCGAAGGCCGACGCGGCGGCGAAGGCCAAGGCTGACGCGGAAGCGGCCAAGCAGGCCAAGCTCGACGCGGCGGCCAAGGCCAAGGCTGATGCGGCGGCGGC
Source organism: uncultured Myxococcales bacterium (assembly GCA_903911905.1). Classification (GTDB taxonomy): domain Bacteria; phylum Myxococcota; class Myxococcia; order Myxococcales; family Myxococcaceae; genus Xiheilimnobacterium; species Xiheilimnobacterium phototrophicum. The sequence continues at coordinate 5,643 of CAIWFK010000025.1, read as the reverse complement.
CAAGCAGGCCCAGCTCGACGCGGCGGCCAAGGCCAAGGCTGATGCGGCGGCGGCCAAGCAGGCGCAGCTCGATGCGGCGAAGAAGGCCAAGGACGATGCCGCGGCGGCCAAGGCTGCCGGGAACAAGAAGCCGGCCTCCAAGCTGGGTGACGACGACGCGCCCGCGCCGACCCCCACTCCCACCACGAAGCCGACTTCCGGTAAGCTCGGAGACGACGACAAATGAAGCGCTCGCTCTGCCAACTGGTCGGTGTCCTGGTGCTCCTGGGTGCCGGAGCGGCGTTCGCCCAGTCGGCGCCTGCTCCTTCGACCAGCGCCGCGCCCGCCAAGAAGAAGAAGGTCATTCGGCTCGACGCCATCACGGTCGAGGGCCGCATCCAGAAGCCGCAGGCCTTCTACATTCTGCAGCGCTCGACCTTGAACTTCGACGAGCTCAACCGAGCCGAGACGTTCATTCCGAAGGTCGAGAAGAGCGTCGACAAAGACGTGTTCTGAGGGCCCGCATGTCGGGCTCAGCGGCGTACCCTGCGAAGCACCTCGTCGGTCTGCTCGGGCGAAAAGCCGGCGTCACCACGCAGGTCCTTCGACACGCACGGCAGGTCGACGAGCTCGCCGCCACCAGACCGCCCGCACGCCCAAGCCGCCAGACCTCGTTGCGAGGAGCCGACCGGCGAGGTTCAGCGCCCAGCAGGTCGGTCCTCCAGCGAAGGCCGTGGCGCCCTGACTTCTGGTGTTCACGACCCGGCGGTTGGCGGGCCCCGGACCATTCGCTCAACGACGATGGAACCTGTTTCGCGACCCGTTGTCGTTGAAGACATGGCCCGTTCTCTTCGCGTCGCCCTCATCTGCGGCAACCGCATCGTCGACGATCGAGTCTTTTCGCCCGGCGCCCGGGTGACCGTGGGGCAATCGGCGTCAGACACCTTCATCGTGCCCAGCGAAGCGGCGCCGAAATCGCGCACCGTCTTCCACGGCGACAAGCGCGGCTGGCGGCTCGACGTCGCCACCGACTGCACGGGCGAAATCTCGACCGATCAGGGCAGCGCCCCGCTCACGGTGGGCAGCCTGACGCTCGACGAGCGCTCGCGAGGTCGGGTGCGACTGGGTGAAGTCGCCCTTCTCTTCCAGTTCGTCGACCCGGCTCCGCGCGCGCCGCTGGCGGAACTGCCCCGCGCCCTGCGAGGCACGCTGCTGGGGCAGATCGACCGCGCGTTCCTGATCGTCCTGGCGGTCTCGCTGGGCGCCCACTTCGCCGGCGCGAGCTGGCTGGTGCTGCAGCCCACGCCCGAGGAACCCGAGTTCTCGATGGAAGAAGCGCCCGTCGACCGCTTCGCGCGCCAGGTCCTTCCTGTGGCCAGGCCTGCTTCTTCGACCGAGGCCCCGAAGACCACCGCGCCGAAGAGCGAGCCTCAAGTGGCCGCCGTTCCGAAGGCGGCTCCAGCGCCCTCGGCTGCCCACCGCTCGGCCGCCGAGGTGAACGCGCAACTGAAGAAAGCCGGTCTGCTGGCGGTGATCGGCGCACCGGGCCCTGGGGGAGCCATCGCCGACGTGTTGGGTGAGCGCTCGGGCGTGGGCGAGGTGGCCCTCGCCCTGGCCGACGCGAGCACCGTGAAGCTGGCCGCAGCGGGCGAGGTGGCCGGCCGCAAGGGCTCGGACACCGGGCAGGCCACCACCATCGGCACCCTGGTCACCGGGCCGTCGCATGAAGTGACGCTGGCCGACGTGGGCGAGGTGAAGGTGGCCGGCCGGGTCAACGTCGAGCCGATTCGGGTCGACACGCCAGAATTCACCCGTGAAGACCTGGCGAAGTGGGTGCGCGGCCGGACCCAGTCGATTCAGAGCTGCTACGAGCGGGAGCTCAAGCGCAACCAGACCCTGCGGGGCCGGGTGGTGCTGCACTTCGCCATCAACCACCGGGGCCGGGTGCAGGACGTGACCTTCGACGAAGACACCCTGGCCAGCCGGGGGGTGACCGACTGCATCGCGGGCATCGTCAGCCACTGGGTGCTGCCCTTCACCCCCGAAGACGACGTGCCGGTGGCCTTCCCCTGGGTGTTCACCCCCACCAGTTGATCCGGAGATTCTTGAGCACGCCGGCATTCGGGGCTAAGCATTCGACATCCCCGGTGCTTTTGCCGGGGGAGCGTGTAAAGCCGCCTCGTCTGGAACCCGGGATTCCGGGTGGTGTCCAACCAGCGCAGGACTGCTTCAACACCTAAGGACGAACGAATGGCTACGGCGCCTTCAGGCAAGAACCTTCGTGTGGCGCTCATTCAGAGCGACAAGATCACCGAAGACCGCACGCTCAAGAAGCGCGTCTCGGTCTCGGTCGGTCAGAACGCGACCAACACGTTCGTGGTGCCGGTCTCGAACCTTCCGCCCTCGTTCACGCTCTTCGAGCTGGTCGAGAACCAGTACTTCCTGATCTTCCGCGAGGGCATGGACGGCAAGGTCTCGGTCGACGGGGCCGAAGTCACGCTCGAGCAAGCCAAGGCGAAGGGCCTGGCCAGGCAGCGCAAGGACGGCTTCGCGCTGCCGCTGACCGACGCCTCGAAGGGCCGCATTCGCCTGGGCGAAATTTCGCTGCTCTTCCAGTTCGTCACCCCGCCGCCCGAGCCTCCGAAGCCCGAGCTGCCGGCCGACATCAAGGGCACGCTCTTCGCGCAGGCCGACCAGTTCTTCTTCATGGTGCTGGGCGTCTCGCTCTTCCTGCACTTCTCTGGCGCGACCTTCATCGCCTGCCAGCCGATGCCCGAAGAGCAGGAAGTGGCGCTCGACGACCTGCCCGACCGCTTCGTCAAGGCGATGATGCCGCAGGAAAAGCCGCCACCGCCCAAGAAGGAAGTGGTGGCTGACGCGCCGAGCGAGAAGGAAGCGAAGAAGGACGAACCCAAGAAGGAAGTCGCCAAGGCTCCGACCACCAACGCCGAACAGAAGGCGGCGCTGGCGCAGAAGGTGGCGAAGTCGGGTCTGCTCAAGGTGATCGGCGCGGGTGCGGGCGGTGGCGCGTTCGAAGACGTGCTCGGCAACTCGAGCGGCGTGGGCGACGTGGCCAACGCGCTGAGCGGCGCGAGCGGCATCGGCGTGGCCACGGCCGACTCGCTGGCTGGCGGCCCCAAGGGCAACGCGACCGGCTCGGCGGCGGGCATCGGCGACCTCGGCACCAGCGGCGGCGGCAACGTGGCCCTGGCCGAAAAGGGCAACGCGACCATCAAGGCCAACATGGCGATGCAGGCGCCCGAGGTCGACTCGGCCGACGTCGACCGCGAGAAGCTGGCGGCCTACGTGCGCAGCCGCAAGGCGGCGATTCAGGGGTGCTACGAGAAGGAGCTCAAGCGCAACCCCTCGCTCAAGGGCAAGGTCGTGGTGCGCTTCTCGATCACCACCCAGGGCCGCACCAGCGACATCGAAATCGAAGAGAACACCCTGGGCAACGAAGCGGTGGGAGCCTGCATCAAGACCACCATTCGCGGCTGGGTCTTCCCCTTCAAGCCGCCCAGTGAAGTGCCGGTGGCGTACCCGTTCGTCTTCTCGCCCGCGAGCTGACGGGGTCGCAAAACACCCCGGAGCCGCTTCAGGGTGTGGCAGACTCTGCGCCCCTCATGGACAAGGTGGCGTTGCTTTCGGGGTCTCCGCTGTTCGAGATGCTCTCCAATCAGGAACTGGAGGCCGTCGCCGGGCTGTGCCAGTTGCGGGCACTGGGCGCCGGTGAGACGCTCTTCGACGAGGGCGAGCTGGGCGACAGCGTGTTCGTGGTGGCGTCGGGTGAAATCGACGTGCTGCGCCGCGACGCCCACGGGCAGTTCAAGAGCATCGCCACCCTCGAGCCGCCCCAGTTCTTCGGGGAAATGAGCCTGATCGACAAGGAGTACCGGTCGGCCACGGTTCGGGCGAAGACGGCCTCGTCGGTGCTGAAACTGACGACCGAAGACCTGACCAGCTTCCGCAAGGCCCACCGCGACGGCTTCACCTTCGTGATCATCAACATCGCCCGCATGCTGTCGGCCCGGCTGCGCGAAATGAACAGCCAGATGGCGAGAGGCCCATGAATTCGCGGGTGGGGGGCGGGTACGAAGAAGGTGATGGAAGATCATTCCTTTCATTGACTTACACGTCTGATTTCTTTAGCTTTCGAGCGTTTCCGTCCCGTTGGGTGAGGGTTTTCCCGGTGTCCTTTCGCCAGGTCGTGTTGATGTTGGGGGTGCTGGCCGCGTCGCTCGCGGTCGCGCAGGCGCCCACGGCCCCTCCGGTGCCCGAGACCGATGCGTCGAAGGTGCCCGACCCCGAGAAGATTCGGGTCAGTGGCGAAGCGGTCACCAAGATGCGCACCGCGCTCAAGGACGTGCTGGGCAAGCTGGAAGAAGCGCGCGGCTCGAAGGACGTGGTGAAGCTCAACTGCGTCAACGAGAAGCTCACCCAGATCAAGGGGCTGCTGCGCATCAGCGAGCAGGCCGACGTCACCCTGCAGGAATCGGTGGCCAAGAAGGAAACCGGCACCGCCGAGCACGAGTACACCAAGGTGACCATCGCGCGCTCGAAGGTCGATCAGCTTCGCGCCGAAGCCGAAGAGTGCATCGGCCAACTGGCCTTCCGCACCGACGAGAACCTCTCGGTCGAGGTCGAAGTGCCCGAATACCTGCCGTCGGGTGACCCGACGCAGATGCAGCCTGCGATTCCGGTCGACGTGCGACCGCCTCCTGCCAGCCCGACGATGTGATCGACGAGCGACGGGGCAATACACCACCACCATCAACGGGACTTGGCCGGCAGGTCCCCTGTGCTAAGGCGCTGTGACCTCATGACTCGGGAGCGGGGAGTTCGAGCTGCGATGACGCGACGCGCACCGGCGATTTTGGCCGTGTTGGCGTTCGTGCTCTCGTGTTCGGCGTTCGCGCAGGCTCCGTCGAGCTCGGGCATTCACCTGGGCGAAGGTCGGCTGCACCCGTTCCTCGAAGTCGACGGCCGCTACGACTCACTGGTGGGCTTCTTCATCACCCCCACCACGCCGTCGGGCGACATCATCATTCACGCCCGGCCGGGCCTGAAGTTCGACCTGCAGAACCCGTCGACCTACGTGGCCTTCAACGGCTCGGCGGAATACCTGTTCTACACCGGGCTCATTTCGCCCGGCGCGCGCAACCTGTCCCGCTTCCAGGCGAACGTGGCGCTCGACGCCCGCTTCAACCAGGACGGCGCGGTCGAGGTGACGGTGGGCGACACCCTGACCCGCAGCGACCGCACCCAGAACGCGGCGGTGGGCGTGGGCGTGCTCTCGCTGTTCAACGACATTCGGCTCTCGCTGCCCATTCACCCCGGCGGCCGGGCTCTCGAGATCACTCCCAAGGTGTCGTGGCAGGTCGAGTTCTTCGACCCGCTGCTGACGGGTAACGTGTCGGGCTGCACCAACACCAACGACATCACCTGCAACCCGGCCCTCGTCTCGAAGATGAACTACAGCAACGTCAACTTCGGGGTGAACGGGAAGTGGAAGTTCCTGCCGAAGACGGCGGTGGTGCTCGACATCGCCACCGACGTGCGAACGTACTTCGACCCCACCGCGGCGCTCAACCCGCCGGCGACGCTCTTCCGCGCGCAGGCCGGCATCATGGGCCTGATTTCGCCGCGCATCAGCGTGACGTTGCT
>CAIWFK010000024.1 GCA_903911905.1 uncultured Myxococcales bacterium | reverse complement strand
GGCGGCGGCACCGCGACGGGCGGCGGCGCGGCGACTGGCGGCGGCACCGCGACGGGCGGCGGCACCGCAACTGGCGGCGGCACCGCAACTGGCGGCGGCACCGCGAACACCGGCATTCACCACGTGTTCGTGATCATGATGGAAAACTCGAACTGGACGGGCACCGGTGGTCTCAAGGGCAGCTCGTCGGCGCCCTTCATCAACGGCCTGCTGGCGACCGGCGCGCACGCCGAGAATTACTTCAACGCCCCCAGCATCCACCCCAGCGAGCCCAACTACCTGTGGCTCGAGGCGGGCACCAACTTCGGCATCAGCGCCGACGCCTCGCCCGCGACCCACAGCCAGACCACGACCGCCCACCTGGTCACGCAGCTCGAAGCGGCCAACGTGACCTGGAAGGCGTACGCGGAAGACATCACCGGTGCCGACTGCCCGCTCTCGGGCGTCAACCAGTACGTGCCGCGCCACGTGCCCTTCACGTACTTCACCGACGTCACCAACAACAACTCGAACACTGCGGCGCGCTGCATCGCGCACGTTCGCCCGTACAGTGAACTGGCGGCCGACCTGACCTCCGCCAACGCGCCCAACTACGCCTTCATCACCCCCAACCTGTGCGACGACATGCACGGCTCCGGGCTCGGTGGGCCCTGCCCCAACCCGTCGTTGACCACCGACATCGTCGCGTTGGGTGACACCTGGCTGTCGCACGAACTGCCGAAGATCACCTCGTCGGCCGCGTTCGCCGACAACGGGGTCGTGATCATCCTCTGGGACGAGAGCGAGAACCTCGGCTTCCTGCCCGACGTGCCGATCGGCATGATCATGCTGGGCCACCACGTGAAGGTCGGCTACTCGAGTTCGACGAAGTTCGATCACAGCTCGATGCTGCGCACGATGCAGGACATCTTCCACGTGCAGCCGTACCTGGGCGGCGCGGCCAACGCGACCAACCTGAGCGAGTTCTTCACCTCGTTCCCCTGAAGGGCTCGCGCGTCAGGGCACGGTCAGCAGCGTCGCGCTGCCCGGCCCGAGCGTGAATCGCAGCTCGCTGGTTCCCGACTGCACGGGCACCGGCACCTCGACGGCGCTGCCCACCGGCAGCCCATCGAGAGACGTGCTCCAGGTCTGACCGCCGAAGGTGATTGCCGTGGTGGCGTCGAGTGACGCCGCGGTGAGTCTCCGCTCGGTCGCCCGCCGAGCCGTGGGCCCCACCGACACGCTGACCTGGCTGGTTCGGGTCGGGTCTTCGTTGATCACCGCGACGCGCGTCGCGCCGTCGGCCCCCACGTAAGCCCAGGCCCTCACCTGCCAGCCGGCCTGCACCGTCACCGGCAGCGGCCGGCCGTGCTGGGCGGTGGCCAGACTGAAGAGCCGCATCGCGTAGTACAGGCCGCGAACCTCGAGCGCTCCGCCGGTCGTGAAGTCGAACACCGCATAGTGCGACGGGCCATGCAGGTTGACGCCTGCCACCCCGACCGACGCCAACTGGAACATCGCGTCGGCGCCCCACAGGCCCGCGGCGTACACGTCGCTGACTCCCGGCAGGCCGCCACACGACACCGAATTCATTTCGGCGACCCGAAGCCCCTGGCCCGCCTGCTTCGCCGTCTGCACCACCGGCGCGAAGGTGGTCGCGTACTGCGTCGTCGCCACGTCGGTGAAGAGCGAGGCGATGGTCGGCCCACCGATGGTGGTCAGGCAGACGTTGAACGGGTACCGGTGTGCGGTGACCAGGCCGTACCGACCCTGTTCGGCAGCGAGAAAGCCGGCCAGGTTGGAAAACCACGTCGTGCCGTACACCGCAGGGCCGGCGATCAGCGCCTGGTTGCCGACGGCCTGGCCGAGCAGCGGAAAGTACGAGTCCACGTCGGCCTGGTAGGCCAGGGGCGAATACAGCAGCGAGCGATGGCCGGTGTAGAAGTACAGGTCGGGCTCGTTCCCCAATTCGAAGGCCAGCACGCCCGTCCCCAGCGCCGCCAGCGAGGCCTGGGCCAACGCGGCTGCGTTCATCGGGTCCAGCCGGGCCAGGTTGAGCCCCAGGACGAACCTCGCACCGGTGGCCGCATGCAGCGCCGCCAACGTCGCCAGGTGCTCGGCGCCGATCGACACCGTCACGCCCGAGGGGTTGGGGGCCGCGGAGGGGTTCCACCAGGCGGTGTCTTCGCTGTTGCCGCCGATGCGCAGCACCACCTGGTGCCCTTCGGCCGCGAAGGCGCCGAGCAGGTTCACCACTTCGGGGCGAAGGTGGCCCTGTCCGTCTCCCAGGTAGTCGGTGACGTGCGACCATTCCACCGAGAGCCCCAGGAAGTCGTCGGGCACCGCCGAACCGGGGGTCGCGCCGATCACGATGGCGGTGTCGGCAGGCCCGGCGTCGACCAGGGGAATCGGCTGACCGGCATCGGGCGGCCCCGCGTCGGGGGCACCGGCATCGTCAGCGCCCGCGTCGAGGCCCGAATCGGGCTCGCTCAGGCCGGCGTCGAGCGGCCCGGCATCGGGCCGAGTGCCGCCCGCATCGATCGCCCCGGCGTCGAACGCGCCCGCATCATCACCGCTTCCCCCGTCGTTCGAGGGGCCACCACCGTCGACCGCCGTTCCCGCATCGTCGAGCCCGGCGAGGGGCCCGGGGCAGGCGGCGAGCAGCAGCACGAGCGAAACGCGGAAGGTCAGGAGGTCCCGAAACGACACGGGGCGGCGCTACCACAGGCAGCACCACCCCGTAAAACCAGCCTCGTGAAGGTGCCACCCGGCGGGCAGCGCGGGAATCAGCGGTTGGCGCGCGCCGCACCCGCCGCTCGAATCTCGGCGTGATCGCCGCGCACCAGTTCGCGCAGCGAACGCACCACCAGGCAGACCGTCGCGCTCTTCTTCACTTCCATGGCCACGCACTGGCCCACGTCTTCACGGGGCATGGTCTCGTCGAGGATCGAGGGGTTGAGCACCGAGATTTCCGGCGCGCCGTCGTGCTGGCGCCAGATGGTGAAGACGTTGCCCATCTTCACGCCGTGCTCGCTGCCGCGGTCGATGATCATCGTGTCATGCTCGGCGCTGACCACCCGGTAGGGGGTCGACCCGCTGATCACCGTGCCGTTCTTCACGTCGCGGTCGGCGGGGCGGGCGGCGACCTGCCGCACGATGGGCTCGCTCGACGGGCCGATCAGATCTCCACGCTGAATTTCGTCGTACTGCTTCGAGATCGCCACCACCGCCACGTTGTTCTTCTCGAGGCGCACCACGCGCACCTCGCCCAGAATGCGGGTCAGGTACCCCACGCTGTCGTTGGTGACCGGGTGGAACAGCTCGGCGCCCGGGCGGAAGACCACGTAGGTCTCGCCCAGCTTCGGCGCCTTCTTGAAGGTCACGTAGACGTGCTCGGGGAAGGTCAGAATCGCCGACTCGGCGAACGAGCCGAAGATCGACCCGCTGCCCTCGACCTCGCTGCTGGTCACGAAGCCCGGCAGGGCCACGCTCACCGCGTTCTTGGGCCGAAAGCCGATCTGCCCCGACACCTGCACCTTGTCCTCCTCGACCATCGCGCCTTCTTCGACGTCGGCCGCCTCGGGCTGACCGACCTCGACCTGGGTGGGCACGTCTTCACCGCCGGCGAAGAACCGCACGATGTTGCCAGGGTAGATCCAGTGGGGGTTGGCGATGTCGGGGTTGTACGACCAGACCTTGGGCCAGTACCACGGGCTGCCCAGGTAGCGCTGCGAGAGGTCCCACAGGGTGTCGCCCTTCTCGACGGTGTGCTGCGCGTTCGCGCTTTCCCGCCCACCGCCCTTGGCCGGCGCGCTCTTCGCTCCGTCCTTCGGCTGCTCGGGCTGCTCGACCACTGCACCGCCTTCGGGCACCTGCGCGGCGTCGTCGCCCGAACTCTCTTCGTCCGACTGGGCGAATGCCGCCGGGGCCAGAGCGAACGTCATCACTGCGGTCAACAGGTGCCTGCGCATGGTGTACCTCACGGTGCCGACTTGGAGTTTGAAGCGAGCGTCGCCAGGGTGGCCTGTGCCTGGCTCGCCGCGGGAGTTCCCGGGTAATTCGAAATGATGCGCTCGAGCGTCGCCTTCGCCTGCGCGGGCTGCTTGAGCCGCACGCGACACTCGGCGACCTTGAGCAGCGCCTCGAGCACCGAGTCGCCGGCCGGGTAGGCCACCGTCACCCGCTCGAAGGTCTGCGCGGCACCCGCCCAGTCCTGCTGGGCCATCAGCGCCACGCCCACGTACAGCAGCGCGTTGTCGGCGCGCGGGTGGCGCGGCCAGTCGCTGACGAACTGCAGCAACTGCGCGGTGCCCCCTTCGATGTTGCCGGTCTTGATGGCCTCGACGCCCTTGGCGTACTGCGCTTCGGCGAAGGCCTGGTCGGTCTCGTCGGGCTTGTCGTTCTTCAGTTCGTCGACCAGCCCCTCGGGCGGCTCGGCGACTTCGACGCGGGTGGCCAGCTTCGGGGCCGCGGCCCGTTGGGGCTTGAGCTTCACCACCGTCAACTGGGGCAACACGTCGGCGCGCTCGGCCGGGGCACTCGCGGTGCTGGTCGTCGACGAGGTCGTGGTCATCGCCGCGGCGGCGGTGGTGCGACGGGTCGAGGTCGACGCGACGGTCACCTGCTGCTCGAGCTTTTCGACCCGACCATCGAGGCGCGCGTTCTCGGCGCGCAGCGCCCGCACCGACGCCATCAGCTCGTTGAGCTCGGCGCGGGTGACGGAATCATGCACGCAGGAACACCCGAGCGTGGCGATGACGATGGCGGGCAAGGTTCGAATGACAGACGGAGGATACGGACCGCAGGCAAAACGGGTCAAGAAAAGCGCCGGGCCTTTTTCGAGCTACAGGGCTGATGCACCTACACAGGTGATGAACGACAGGTGCCGCCCGGTCAGGCCGCGATCACGCCGGTGCGAGAAGAAGCGCGCGTCGCAGCGCGTGCATTCGGGGCGAACGTCGACGTTCGAGGCAGCGATTCCAGCGGCTTCCAGGGTGCGGCCCAGCGCCCACGGCAGGTCGAGGTGGGCCTTCGCCTTGCCCTCGGGTCGCACCACGACCTGTGCGCCGAACGCCTCGCTGAACCGGGTCGGCAGGTCTCCGTCGACCTCGAAGCAGCAGCGCTGAATGCAGGGGCCCACCGCGACCCGCAGCTGATCGGGGGTGGTGCCTGCTGCGCAGAGGGTCGTGACGGCCACCTGAACCAGCTTGCCGATCACCCCTCGCCACCCCGCGTGCACCGCCGCCACCGCGCCCGTGCGGCGATCTTCGATCAGCACCGGTACGCAGTCGGCGGTCTTCACGCCCACCGCCACGCCAGGCGCCGAGGTCCAGATCGCGTCGGCCTCGCCGAGCGGAGGCACCACCTGCTCGCCACCACCGCCCGGGGCCCGCAGCATCACCAGGCCGTGCACCTGCGAGACCGTGGCCAGCGCCCCGACCTCGACCTTCGCCGCCCTCGCCAGCCGCCGCAGGTTCTCGTGCACGTGCGCCTGTTCGTCTCCCGAGGCGGTCGAGGTGTTGAGCGACTCGAAGGGGGCCACCGACACGCCCCCGGCCCGGGTGGGGAAGCCGTGCGGCGAGCGCAAGAGTGAACTCGTGATCAATTCCACGCTTCACACCCTACTCCACCTGTACGATGGTGCCCGTTCGGTGCGATCCCTGGGGGCCAGACTGTTGCTTGCGGTGTCGGTGCCGCTGGCGATCCTCTCTCTGTTGGGCACCGCCGTCGCCTGGCGCCAGACCGACGCGGCGGTGCGCGAGAAGACCCGCTCCGACGCCATTGGCCTGGCCGAGTTCGTGGCCACCTCGTTCGGCGCGGTCGACGAGAAGACCCCTGGCGCCCCACCCCGCGTCGCCCACCGCGCCGTCACCAACGCCGTGCGCAGTTCGTGGAGCGCGCTCAAGCTGGTCACCCACCTGCGGGTGATCGGCAGCGACGGCGAGGTGAAGTGGTCGCGCACCATCGAAGAAGAAGACAAGCCGTTCCCCGATGCCGAGCGCGTGCTCAAGGTGGCCACCGGCCGCGCCACCTTCACCGGCCCCACCGGCGTGTGGCCCTGGGCCCCGGGCGGCGGTGGCGAGGTGCTCTTTCCGCTGGGCGGTGCGGGCTGCGCAGGCTGCCACACCGGTGAAGCCACCATGCGCACCGGCGCGCTGCAGTTGATCGTCGACGAGCCCTCGCTGCGCGAACAGGTGGCCGAGGTCTTCTCTGATGCGCTGTGGTTCGCCGGCCTGCTGGTGCTGCTGCTCTCGGCCTTCGTCTGGGGCGCGGTGCGGCTGTTCGTCAACCAGCGCATTTCGCGGCTGGCCGCCGCCATGAAGCGCGCCGAAGACGGCGACCTGGTGGTGCGCGCGCCCGACCTCGGGCAAGACGAAATCGGCCGGTTGGCGCAGGCCTACAACCGCATGCTGGCGAGGCTGACCGAGCTCAAGGCCAGCGAAATCGACAACCAGCGCGACCTCGAGGGCGCGCGCGTCGAGCTCAAGCTCAAGGCCGAGCTCGAGACCCGCGTGGGCGAGCTGCAGATTCTGTACGATCTGGCGCGCACCATCACCTCGACGCTCGACCTGAACGAGGTGTTGAGCCGCATCGCCGACGTCGTGCCCACCCGCCTGAACGTGCCCAAGTTCAGCCTGATGCTGCTCAACGGCGACGGGCAGCTCGAGGTGCTCAAGGCCTTCCCCGCCAACGTGGGGTCGGAAGGCCTGACCTTCTCGATCGGTGAAGGCGTGTGCGGGCGCGCGGCCGAGACCCGCAAGGGCGTGTACGTGCCCGACCT
>CAIWFK010000023.1 GCA_903911905.1 uncultured Myxococcales bacterium | reverse complement strand
TACGTGATCGCGACGTGGGTGGTCTACGCGGGCGGCTGGCCGGTGCTGGCGTCGATGCGCAAGACGCGCGACGGCTTCTGGCAGCGGCTGGGCTTCTACGGGTCGGCGGTTCCGAAGGCCGGGGGTGGGCCGCGGGTGTGGCTGCACGGCGCGAGCGCGGGCGACCTGCTGGCGCTCAGCCCAATGATCGATCGCCTGCGCGCGCGCTTTCCGCAGGCGGTGCTGGTGCTCTCGACCATGACCAACACCGGCCACCTGATGGCGCGGGAGCGGCTGGCGAAGAAGGTCGACGCGGTGGTGTACGCGCCGTGGGACCTCTGGGGCGCCACCCGGCGCGCCGCGCGGGCCCTGTCGCCGGACCTGCTGGTGCTCGAGTACACCGAAATCTGGCCCAACCTGATTCGGGCCGTGCACGACCGCGGTGGGCGGGTGGCGCTCACCAACGGGCGATTTTCGCCGCAGCACCTGACGCGCTACCGCGCGTTCTTCGACGCCATCGGCAACCCGCTGCACGACATCGACCTGTTTTTGATGCGCGAGACGGTCGAGGCCGAGCGAGCCCTGCAGCTCGGCGCGCCGGCGCCCCGGGTGGTGGTCACCGGCAACACGAAGTTCGACGCCATGGTGCCCAGCGAGGCGCTCGAGGACCTGGTGCTGCGCTCGGCGCTGGGGCTGCCGGCCGACGCGCCGGTGTGGATCGCGGGAAGCACCCACGAAGGAGAAGAGGAGCAGGTGCTCGACGCCTACCGGCAACTGGTGCGCCGTTTTCCGACCCTGCGGCTGGTGATTGCGCCACGGTACATCGAGCGGGCCGAGCGGGTGCTGGGGCTGATCGAGAGCGCGGGGCTGCACGGGGCCCGACGATCGGTCGCGAACACGCTGGGCGCCCCGGTGGTGGTGCTCGACACCATCGGAGAACTCTCGAGGGCGTACCGCCTGGCGACCGTGGTCTTCGTGGGCGGCAGCTTCATCACGCGCGGCGGGCAGAACATTCTCGAGCCCGCAGCGCAGGGCAAGCCGGTGCTGTTCGGCCCGCATATGGAAAACTTCCACGACTCGGTGCAGGTGCTGGTCGGGCGCGGAGGCATTCAGGTCAAGGACGTCGAGCACCTGGTGCGGGTGATGGCCGAGCTGCTGGCCAGGCCCGAGAGTCTGGCTCACCTGGGCGAACTGGCGCGCACCGCGGTGCGGCAGATTTCCGGTGCCTCGGACCGCAACGTCGACGCGCTGGCGGGCCTGCTGGAGCGCCGATGAAGGTGCTGCACCTGCTGGCGTCTCCGGTCCATTCCGGGCCGGCCGAAACGGTGACGCAGTTGGCGCTGGCGCAGCGAGCGCTGGGGCACGAGGTGACGATCGCCATCGACCGCAAGCGGAAGCGCTCGACCAGCGAAGAGCTCGCGGCGCCACGACTCGAGGCCCTGGGGCTGCTCGATGCCTCGGGGCTCGAGCTGTCGGTGAAGTCGACGCCCTGGGCGATGCTCCGCGACGTGCTGACGCTCAGGCGGCTGCGGGTGGACGTGGTGCACTCGCACTTCAGTCACGATCACACCCTGCTCGCCCTGGGCCGACCCGCGGCCGCGAAGCTGGTGCGCTCGGTGCACGCGCCGCGCTCGCTGACCGCCCTGACGCCCGCCGCCGACCTGTGGACCGTACCGACCGAGGATCTGACGCGGCGGCTGCTGGGGCAACGGGTGACGGTCTTGCCGGCGCTGGTCGACCGGTCGTTCGTCCCCGGTGAGCGGGTGGCGCTGCGAGCCAGCCTCGGGCTGGGCCCCGGGCCGCTGGTGGGCATGGTGTCGACGATGCAGCCCTCGCGGCGTCATGACCTGGCGATCGACGCGTTCTCGCTGGTGCTGCAGCGCGTGCCAGGCGCGACCCTGGTGCTGGTGGGCGACGGCGCGGGCGAGCCAGCGCTGCGGGCCCAGGTCGCCGCGGCGGGGCTCGAGGGGAAGGTCGTCTTCGCGGGGTACCAATCGGGCGAGCGCTTCGTGCATCACCTGCAGGCGCTCGACGAAGTCTGGCTGTTGGGGCTGGGCAACGACTTCAGTGGGCGCGCTGCGGCCCAGGCCCGCGCGTGCGACGTGAGGGTCGTCTCGGTGGACGAGGGGGCGTTGCCCCGAATGGCGGACGTGGTGGTCGAGCCGTCGGCCCAGGCCCTCGCCGAGGTCGCCCTCCGCCCCCAACGCCGGGAAGTGGTGATGGAGTCGAACGAGGCCATCGCGCGCCGGCTGATGGCGTTGCTCGACCGCTGACGCGCGTTGAACCTGAGCAATTGCTCGCATTCTTGCAGAGGAGCGTTGCGCCCGAAGGGAGGTCCTGGGCGCCCAGTTCAGGGGCTTCGAGCCACACGGCTCGAGTCGACGCGCTCCCAAGGCGGGCGCTCCGCTGCAACCGACCTGAACGAGGCACCGCCGCGTCGCTGCTTGACCGCGAGGGGCAGGCACGACAAGACCAGTGCGTGAGCCGAGTACTGGTCGTCGACGACGAAGCGAACCTGCGCAAGGTCCTGGCCGCGATGCTGCGGAAGGACGGGTACGAGGTGACCGTCGCCGAAGACGGGGAGCAGGCCCTGGCCGAATTCGAGAAGAACGGCGCCGACGTGATCGTCAGCGACCTGGTGATGCCCCGCCTGGGCGGCATGGACATTCTGACCCGCGTGAAGGCCGCGCGCTCCGACGTGCCGGTGATCATCATCACCGCGCACGGCACGGTCGACTCGGCCGTCGAGGCGATCAAGGCCGGGGCCTTCGACTACATCACCAAGCCCTTCGAGCATTCCGAGATCCGCGCGGTGGTGGCGAAGGCCGCGCGCACCCAGGAAGCCAACCAGGGCCACGTGGCTCCGGAAGGGCGGGCGCGCAGTTCGCTCATCGGCGACAGCCCGGTGATGCACGACATCTTCAAGATCATCGACAAGGTGGCCGACACGCCGTCGACCGTGCTCATCACCGGCGAGTCGGGCACCGGCAAGGAACTGGTCGCGACCGCGCTGCACGACGGCTCTGGGCGGCGCGACAAGCCACTGATCAAGATCAGCTGCGCAGCCATTCCGAAGGACCTGATGGAATCGGAGCTCTTCGGCTACGAGCGCGGCGCCTTCACGGGGGCGGTGACCTCGAAGCCGGGGCGGTTCGAGCTGGCCGACGGCGGCACGCTCTTCCTCGACGAGATCGGCGAAGTGCCGCTCGAGATGCAGGTCAAGCTGCTGCGGGTGCTGCAGGAAAGCGAGTTCGAGCGGGTCGGCGGCATCAAGACCACCCGCGTCGACGTGCGCCTGATCGCGGCCACCAACCGCGACCTCGAAAAGGAGGTCGAAGCGGGCCGCTTCCGCAAGGACCTCTACTACCGACTGAACGTGGTGCCGATGCACCTGCTGCCGCTGCGCGAACGCGCGACCGACGTGCCGGCGCTCGTGCGGCATTTCATCGAGAAGTACAACCGGCGGCTGAACAAGAAGATCGAGGGCATTTCCGACGAGGCGCTGACCCAACTGCAGGCCTACCCCTGGCCGGGAAACATTCGCGAGCTCGAGAACATGACCGAGCGGGTGCTGCTCTTCGCCGACGGCCCGCGCATCGAGCTCAAGGACCTGCCCGAGCCGGTGCGGGGTGGTTCCGTGAGCGCGGCCATCGCCCTGGGCGCGACCCCCGAAGTGGGCGAGACGCCGCTCAAGGACTTCCTGAAGCAGCGCCAGGCCCAGATCGAGAAGAGCTTCATCGTTCAGGCGCTGACCAAGACCGAGGGCAACGTCACCCGCGCCGCGAAGTTGCTGCAGATCAGCCGCAAGTCGTTGCAGACCAAGATGAAGGAATTCGGCCTGCGCGACGAGAGCCCCGACGAGTGACCCCGTGCACGCGACCAGCCTGATCGCCCGACACCAGCTGTTGCCGCACCCCGAGGGTGGGTATTACCGCGAGACCTGGCGAGCCGAACGCGTGCTCCCGGGGACGACCCGCAGCGTGGGCACCGCGATTCTGTACCTGCTGCCCGAAGGGCAGTGCTCGCGCCTGCACCGCCTCGACGCCGACGAGGTGTGGCACTTCCACCAGGGCGGCGGGCTGCAGATCGTCGAACTCGGGGCCGAGGGCGCGCGGGTGACGGTGCTGGGCGCCGAGCACCCGCAGCACGTGGTGCGGGCGGGCTCGTGGTTCGGGTCGACGCCGGTGGCGGGCGCGGGGCATTGCTTCGTGGGCTGCACCGTCACCCCGGGCTTCGAGTTCGCGCACTTCGAGCTGGGACACCGCGAAGCGCTGCTGCGCGAGTTCCCCCACGCTCGCGACTGGGTGGAGCGGCTGACGTGACGCTGGCGCTTCAGTTCGCGATGGCGGCCGAAGCGACGCCCTTCCTCGAGCGACGCGGCCTGGCGCACGCGCACACCGACCCGCGCTACGGCTTCGAGTTCCACGAAGGTGACGGGCTGGTGGTGGCGATCGCCGGCACGCACCCGCGCTACCGGGTCGATTCCATCGGAACGATTTCGGCGGTGCTGCTCACCTCGACGCTGCTCGAGCGCTACCGCCCTGCCCTGGTGGTGAACGCGGGCACGGCCGGCGGGTTCCAGGCGCGCGGCGCGAAGGTGGGCGACGTCTTCCTGGGGGCCGAGGTGGCGGTGTTCCACGATCGACGCATTCCGCTGCCGGGGTTCGAGGCCATGGGCCGTGCGCACCTGCCGGTGCACTGTGACCGGGCGCTGGCGGCGAAGCTGGGGCTCAAGGTCGGGGTGGTCTCGACGGGCGATTCGCTGGACTGCACACCCGAGGACCTGGCGCAACTGACGGCGCTCGGCGCGCAGGTGAAGGAAATGGAAGCAGCGAGCATCGCCTGGGTCTGCGAGCGGCACGGCGTGCCCCTGGTGTTGCTCAAGGCCATCACCGACCTGGTCGACCACCCGTCTGCGACCTCCGAGCAGTTCGTGAAGAACCTGGCGTTGGCGGTGGGCCGGCTGACCGACGCGCTCGAAGCCCTGATGGAGCAACTGCCATGACCGTCGCCCAGACCCTCGCGCGTTCCATTCGAACCATTCCCGACTACCCGAAGCCGGGCATTCTGTTCCGCGACATCACCACCCTGTTGGGGAACGCCGAGGCCTTCGCGCTGGCGGTGACCTCCCTGGCCGAGCCGTTGCGCGGCTCGAAGTTGACGGCGGTGGTCGGGCTGGAAGCACGAGGCTTCATCGTCGGTGGTGCGGTGGCTGCGGCGCTGGGGGTGGGCTTCGTGCCGATGCGCAAGAAGGGCAAGCTGCCGTTCACCACCATGCGACAGGCGTACGCGCTGGAATACGGCACCGACGAGCTCGAGCTGCACACCGACGCGGTGCCCCTGGGCGCGAGGGTGGTGGTGGTGGACGATCTCATCGCGACCGGTGGCACGGCAGGCGCGGCCTGCACCCTGCTCGAGCGGGTCGGAGCGGTGGTGGTGGGCGCCTCGTTCGTCATCGACCTGCCGGACCTGGGAGGCGCGGCGAAGCTGGCGGCCGCTGGCATCGAGGTGCGTGCGCTGGTGTCGTTCCCCGGGCACTGACGGTCCGCGCTCCCGTTCGAGTCGCTGCGCAGACCAACCAGTGCCATGATGTTCGCATGGCTGACCAACGGGTTCGCACCGCGCTCCGCCAGACCGACGAGCGAGCGCCGCGCGATGGCGCTCCCCGCCCGACGCCAGCCAACTCGACGGCACCGAACGCCGTGGGTGATCGACTCTCGCGCGCCTGGCTGACGCACCCGCTGGTGCAGTTCGCCCACCAGCGCCGGCTGATCGTCTTCTACCAGCAGCTCCACACGTTGTTGCGAGCCGGGGTGGCGCTGCCGACCGCCTTCTCGCAACTGACCGAGTATGCGCCCGACGCGACGATGGCGAAGGGGCTGGCGGCGGTCAGCCGCGAGGTCCGCAACGGTCAGACCCTGGGTGCGGCGCTGCAACAGCACGGCGCGCTCTTCGACGACGCGAACGTCGAGCTGCTCGCGTTCGCCGAAGAAGCCGGCAAGTTGGACCCGGTACTCAAGTCGATCGTCGGGCACCTGGTGCAGGTGCAGCAACAGCGCTGGCAGGCGGCGCTGGGGGCCATCTACCCGCTGTACCTGCTGGGGGCCTTCATCTTCGTGGGGCCGCTGCTGGGAGTGGGCGCCGAGATGGCGTCGGGCAGTTCGATTGGCGGGCTCTACGTGTCGGGGCTGATTCAGAACGTGCTGTGGACGGGGCTGATCGGTGCCGCGGTGCTGGGGTTTCCCCTGCTGGTCGGAGCGCTCGACCTGGTGGGCCCGTGGGACCGGTTCACGCGTTCGCTGCCCCTGGTTTCGGTGCCGCTGCGCAGCTTGTCGGCCTCGCGCTTCGTGATGGCGCTGGGGCTGGCGAACGGCGCGGGGCTCGAGACGGTGAAGGGCCTCCGGTTGGCCGCGCGCGCCACGGCCAGCCCCACCATTCTCGCCACGCTGCCGGCGGCCGAGGCGACGCTGCGCTCGGGCAGTCACCTGACCGAGGCGGTGGCGGTGCTGGGGCTGCTCGACAAGGCCGAGCTGGGGCTGTTGTCGGTGGCCGAGACCACCGGCACCATCGACGAGGCGCTCGAGCGGCTGGGGCGCGAGCTTCAGGAGCGTTCGCTGCGGGCGACGCGCGTGCTGGTGGTGGTGGTGACGGCCCTGGTCACCATGGTGCTGCTGGCGAAGATCGTGCTGGGCATGCTGGGCTCGCTGATGGGCGTGAAGCACTACTACCAGCAGCTCGACGACCTCTCGAAGTAGCCGGCTACAGGCCTGTGGCAGAAAACTCGCAAGGAACGCCACCGCGTGTACGGTGCCCCGCGAGGACTCCATGCCTGAAATGCCCAGCCTCGGCGATTCGTCGCCGAAGAAGTCACCGCTCGTTCCGGTCGCGATCGCGGCCGTCATCTTCAGCACCGTGGTCGGCGGCGGGTACTGGTTCACCCACCGCACGTCGAGCCCCGAGCCGGTGGCCCCAGCGGTGACCACGACCGAGTTCGCCGATGCCGGCGCTGCGGTGGCCGAGACCCTGCACGATGGTGGCGTGACGCCGACGGCCGCAGCCGTTCCCTCGTCGACCCCGGCGGCCGAGAACAAGACCGGGCTCAAGACCCTGGCGGTGACCATCAACGGCCCGCTGGAATCGGCGATCGTCTCGTCGGCCGGCAAGGACGTCGGCACCGCTCTGACCCAGGTGGTGAACCGCTCGCTGGTGTGGTGGCTGCGCGTGCCACAGGACCTGGTGAAGGGCGACACCCTGGCCGTGGTCTACGAGACCCGCGAGGGCCAGGAGCCGCTGGTGCACGCGGTGCGCTTCACCAGCCGCAAGCTGGGCAAGACGCTCGAGGCGTGGCGCTTCGCGCCGAAGGAAGGGGCGTTCGCGCGCTTCTTCCAGACCGATGGCAGCGAGCTCGAGGAACGGCTGGTCGACAGCCCGCTCGACAACTGGGAACAGATCACCTCGCTCTTGCGCGACGGCCGCAAGCACAAGGGCGTCGACTTCAAGACCCCGGTGGGCACGCCGGTGAAGGCCACGTTCGACGGCACCATCACCCGCCGCAATTGGAACTTCCGGGGCAACGGCAATTCGATCGAAGTGCAGGAAAGCGGAGGTCAGGGCCGCACGGCGATGTACCTGCACCTGTCCGAGCTGCCCAAGGGGTCGGCGTTGCCGGGTCAGAAGGTGAAGAAGGGCGAGGTGCTGGCCAAGTCGGGGAACACCGGGCACAGCTTCGCGCCCCACCTGCACTACCAGTTGATGAAGGGTGAGACGGTGCTCGACCCGTTCGCCAGCCACGCCACCACCCGCGCCCAACTGCCCGCCGCCGACAAGGTGGCCTTCGAAGCGCAGGTCGCGAAGCTGAAGGCGCTGATGCCGCCCGAGACCGCCGCTGGCGGGTGAAGTCCGCTCCCCGCCGCACTTCTTGACCCACCTGGGCCCTGCGCCTACCGTCGAGGTTCGATGTCGCGTCTGCTCCTGCTCATGGGTGTGCTGGGTGCCTCGGTGGTGCAGGCTGCCGAGCTGACGCGCGTCGCGTCGTCCTTCGAAGAGAAGGACCCCTTCGGCATGTACCTGGACTTCACCTTCGACCGCCTGCAGGACAAGGGGCGGCTGACGCGGGAATGGTACCAGGGCAACCAGACGGTCGACGTCAACGAGCTCAACTACCTGCACGTGCAGACCTCGTTGGGGTTCGACGTGCACCTGGGCATCTTCCGCGACCTCGAGTTGCACGTGGGCGTGCCCATCATCTTCCAGGACGACCGCAACTGGACGTTCTCGAAGGACACCGACCCCACCAACACCACCATCACCCGGAACTGCCCCAACGCGCGCGGAGACCTCTGCGCGAGCCCGGGGGCGGGCACCAACTCGCTGTTCGAGGGCGACCCGAAGCGTTTCAATGGCCCCGATGGCGTCTCCTCGTACCGGGCGGGCCTGGGAGACTTCACCTTCGGCCTCGCCTGGGCGCCCTACGTGCAGGCCAAGGACAGCTCGAAGCCGACCTGGGTGCTGAAGTTCGACTGGACGGCGCCGACTGCGACCATGCTCAACCCGAGCGTGGCCACGAACGCCATGAGCCGCGGAGCCATCGGCGACCGGGTGCACAAGTACACCTTCGCGACCGCGGTCTCGAAGCGCCTGTACATCATCGAGCCGTACTTCGAGCTGCACTACACCCTCCCGTGGAACGGGTCGGGCTGGTATTCGAACTGCGACACCCCGGGCAACGCGGCCATGGGCCACCCCGAGAACTGCGGCAACAACTGGTCGCGCGCCGAGACGGGCATGAAGCCGCAGCACACCGGCGGCGTGAACTTCGGCACCGAGCTGACCATGTTCGAGCGCGCCGATCGCCACCAGCGGGTGCTCTTCGACATTCGCGGCTGGCTGACCTACTTCTCGGAAGGCCGCGTCTACAACGAGATGAGCGACCTCTTCGGCAAGCTGCTCTACACCGGCGACTACGGGCAGTTGGGCGGTCAGGTCGGCTTCGTGGCGCAGGCGGCGGAGTTCGTCATTCTGCGCGCGTACACCTCGTTCGCGTACAACACCGAGCGCTTCCTGACCTCGGAAAACGTGGGCAAGGACCTCAACGGCAACGGCGTGGTCGACGTGACGGCGGCGCCGCAGGAATTGAGCCCGACCTACGACTTCCGCGTCGATCGCGTCGGTCGCCGCTTCCGCATGCAGGAAAACTATCTCTTCCGCGTGCAGGTCACGGCGACCTTCAACTTCTAGAACATGCAGTGTCCCGAGCATCGGCGTGAGCTGGTGCAGCGGGCGACGGGCGAGCAGGAGTGCCCCTTCTGTCGGGGCGCGTTCGTCGATGACGAGGCTTTTCGTGCGCTCGCCGGGCCCGTGCCGGTCGCAAGCGAGACCCGCGACGCTTCGCCCGCCTTCGCGCGCCTGCGCCCCTGCCCTTCGTGCGGGGTGCCGATGGTGCCGCACCGCATCGGGCAGCTCGAGCAATGGGTGGGTGTGTGCCCCGGGTGCGGTGGGCGCTGGGTGACGGCCGAGGCGAAGCGCTCGCTGACCACCCAGGCGGCGAAGGCGGCGCGCGAGAAGGCGTGGAAGAGCTTCACGCCCGACGAGCGCGCGGCGATGGCGAAGGAACTGGCGACCCACGACCGGCCCGAAGACGAGCTGGTGACCGAGCTGACGGCGCGGGAGACGGTGAAGGCGGTGGTGGGCATGCCGGTGGTGGCGGGCGCGAAGGGTGAAGCGCTGCCGCTGGTGACCATGGCTGCGATGCTGCTGTGCGCCGGGCTCTTCGGCATGGGCCAGGTCGACGACGCCTTCGGCTTCGACGCGCTGGCGTGGCGCGCCAGCGATGGGTTCGACGTGCGGCTGGCGAGCGCGATGTGGGTGCACGCCGGCTGGGGTCACCTGCTGGGCAACCTGCTGTTTCTGTGGACGCTGGGCGAGCTGGTCGAGCGGCGGTTTCCGCACGCGCTCCTGGCGGGCTGGTTCGTCGGGGTCGGCGTGGCGAGCACCTTCGTGCAGGGGCTGGCGAGCGCACCGCACACGCTCATCGGCGGGGCGAGCGGTGCCATCTTCGGGCTGCTCGGGCTGGCGGCCTTCGTGCAACCGGGCGCGTCACTCAAGGTATTGCCACCGGGCCTGTCGCTGCTGACGGCCGGCCGGGTGCTGGCCATCAAGGTGCCGCTGTGGCTGGGCGTGGTGGGCTACTTCGCACTGCAGCTCTTCGAGTGGCGACTGGGCTCGCCCGGCGTGGCCTGGGTGGCGCACCTGACCGGGCTCGTGCTGGGAGGCGTGACGGGGTTTCTGTGGAGTCAGCGCACGCCCAATTGACGCAGCGTGGGCAGGCCGGCGACGGCGCCCAGCTTCGTCACCACGTGTGAGCCGACCACGCACCCGAACCGCGCGTGGCCTTCGAGCGCCTCGACGTCACCGCCCTCGAGCTCCTCGCGCGACGAATACATTCGGGTCACCCCGTAGAGCAGGCCGGCCATGAAGCCATCGCCGGCGCCCGTGGTGTCGACGACCTTCACCTTCACGGCGGGCACCTGGCGGGTGAAGCCCGCGAAGCGCAGCACCGCGCCCTTCGCGCCCAGGGTGACGACCGAGAGCAACGCGCCCTTGCGCTCGAGCCAGTCGAGCGCGCGTTCGGGAGACTTCGCGCCGGTGACGAAGGCGATCTCTTCTTCCGACAGCTTGACCACCGCGCAACTGGCCACCAGCTCGGCGACCAGGGCCTTGAGCACCGAGGGCTTGCTCCACAGGTGGAGGCGCAGGTTGGGGTCGGTCGAGGTCAACTGCCCGCGCGCGGCGGCGGCCTGCACCGTGCCCAGCACCGCTTCCCGCGCGGCGGGCTGCAGCAGCGAGTTGGTGCCCACGTGCACCACCCGCGCGCTGGCGATGAGCGCTTTCGCGCCCGCAGTGTCCTTCGGGCCCAGGAAGGTCTCGGCCGCCTGGGTGCGGTAGAAGGTGAAGCTGCGCTCGCCCTGCCTGGTCAGCGACACGAAGCCCAGGCCGGTGCGGCCCTCGTCGGTCTGTCGCACGCGCGAGACGTCGACGCCTTCGCGCTCGAGCGACTCGCGAATGAAGTGGCCGAACTCGTCCTGCCCGGTGACGGCGACCAGCGCCGAAGAGCCGCCAAGGCGCGCCAGACCTACCGCGACGTTGGCGGGGGCACCGCCAAGACAGGGCTGCCAACTGGCCACGTCGCGCACCCGTCGACCGCGCGCATCGGGAAGGAAGTCGACCAGGGCTTCGCCAATCGAGACCACGTCGGGGTTCAATCGAGACCTACCTGTTCCATGAAGGCGACCGACTTGAGCTGGCGGCCCAGGTGGTGCGCGATGAAGACGTTGAGCAGCTCGCGGGCGCGGGCCCGCAGTTCGGGAGCCAGGGGCACGCGCGCGCCGGCCTGCAGGCCCGCCAGCGCCTCGACCACCGCCGGAGGCACGAAGACGCCGTGGGGCACGCGCGGCGAGCAGGCGAAGCAGACCACGCCGCCGTGCTGGGCGTCGAAGCGGGGCTGCGGGCCGGTGGGGCCGTGGCAGAGCGCGCAGGGAGAGAAGCGCGGCATGAAGCCGGTGTACTGCAGGGCATCGAGCTCGAACTTGAGCAGCGAGGTCGGCCCCGCCTTCCGCTCGTCGAGCAGGGCCAGGTAGTCCTTGAGGGCCTCGAAGAGCTCGACGTGGGGCTGGCCGTCGCGGGTCAGTTCGCGGCACAGCTCGAGGCAGTAGAGCGCGCGGGCGATGAGCGGCAGGTCGTCGCGCAGGCGGTGGAACGACTTCACCACGTCGACCTTGTCGACCCGGCAGGTCTCCTGCCCCGCGCCCCGGCTGACCAGGCTGGCCTTGAGCCAGGTGCCGGCCTCGAGGGCTCCGGCGAAGCGGCGCTTCGACTTGCGGGCCCCGGCGGCGAAGGCGGTCAGTCGGCCATGGTCACGGGTGAAGAAGGTGACGATGCGGTCGGCGTCGCCGTAGTCGACGGTGGACAGCACGAGCGCTTCGTCGACGAACCGGTCCACGGGGCCTGGCCTCTAACACCTTCAGCGGTACGACGCGCGCACGGCCGTTTCGTAGAGCGTGTCGGCGGCGACGGCGGCGACCCCGAGGGCTGCGACGGCCAGGCACACCCAGAGCATGGAAATCGCCCGCTGGCGGCGCACCACCTCGAGCGCGGCGGGGTCGAAGGAGGCCGCGCGTGGCGCCTCGGGCACCTGCTCGAGCCGGTTGAGGGCGTCGTCGGGGTCCAGCCCCACGATGGTGGCGTAGCTGCGCACGTAATTGAGCAGGAAGACCCGCTCGGGGAAGCGCTCGGCCTGCCCCTCTTCGAGCGCGTCGATGAGAGTCGGAGGAATCTTGCTGCGTCGGGCGATTTCGTCGACCGCGAGGCCCCGCAGTTCACGCTGGGCGCGCAGGTAGCGACCGAAGGCGAGGTAGTCGTTCACGTGGCCTACTTCAGTTGCGCGCGCAGTTGCTTGCACAGGTCGCGCTGATCGTCGGTCTTCGACTTCTCGACGCACGAATCGAACGCCACGCGGGCCTTCTCGGTCTCGCCGGCGTTCATCAGGCACAGGCCGTCGCGCTGCCAGGCGTCGGCGCGTTCGGGGCAGTGCTCGCGGTAGCGCGAGAGGTACTTGCAGCTGTCGACGGTCGAGCCGAGCGCCTCGTGCACCTGCGAGAGCTGAATGTACCCCAGGCAGAACTTGGGGTTCTGGGTGGTGGCCGCGGTCAGGTGCTCGATGGCCTGACGGGGGTCGCCGCGCTTGAAGTACGCCCAGCCCATGTTGCCGTGCGCCATCCACGGTTCGCGGTTGGTCATTTCGTTGAGCGCCAGTTGGTACTGGGCGATGGCGTCGTCGTAGCGCTTCTCGTCCATGTACAGGTTGCCGAGGTTGGTGCGCGCCTCGGGAAACGGGTCCTTCAGGGTGAGCGCCTTCAGGTACGCGGCCTGGGCCTCTTCGAGGCGGGCGAACGACTTGTGCAGCAGCAGCGCGCGCAGGTGCCAGGCGTCGGCGTAGTCGGGGTTGAGCGTGAGCGCCTGGTCGATTTCCTTCACCGCTTCCTGGGGCGCGTTGACCAGGTTCACCACCGCCATGTCGTACTGGTCGGTGGCCAGCTCTCGGTCCTTCTCGCTGACGTGGGCGCAGTTGGCGAGCAGCAGCGACAGGCAGAAGGCCGAGAAGAGCTTGCCCAGGGTGACCACGCCCGGGTTGCGACCAGTCGACGGCCGGGCTCCGGCCGGAGCGGCGGCCTGGGCGGCAGCGGCGGGCGGGGGCGGTTCGCGCTGGAAGACGGCGAGGCTGCGAATCATGGCGTCCTGCTCGTCGGGCGGGCGGGCGCGGAAGTTCAGGTTGTCCATCATGAAGCCCATGGACTCGGTGAAGCCCAGCGCCTCGGCTTCTTCGCTCTGGTACTTCTCGGCCGGCACGGTGCCGTTCGACGGCGCATAGACCGCGCACTCGCCGCTGTCGGACAGGTGCAGGTACACGAAGACC
Source organism: uncultured Myxococcales bacterium (assembly GCA_903911905.1). Taxonomy (GTDB): domain Bacteria; phylum Myxococcota; class Myxococcia; order Myxococcales; family Myxococcaceae; genus Xiheilimnobacterium; species Xiheilimnobacterium phototrophicum. Next base: position 87 of record CAIWFK010000023.1, on the reverse strand, counting down.
GCTAAGCCACTGGGGCCGCGCAGGCCGAGCAGGTAGCAGGTGGCGGGGCCGGCCTTGCGACCGGGCACGGCGATGTGGGGCGCGTTG
>CAIWFK010000022.1 GCA_903911905.1 uncultured Myxococcales bacterium | reverse complement strand
GCTCGCGCACGACTCGCGCGACCTTCGCTTCCAACGTCTCGGCCTCGGGCCGTCTCTTGGTCATCCACCAGAAGTCACACGCGCCGACCTGGACCTCAACCCACCCCCTGAACGGTTACACGGCATCAGCCTTGTCGTCGATGATCTCGCGCAGCGATGCCTTCAGCTTCACCAGCGTCAATTCGGTGAGGTCGCACGAGAACACGGACAATTGAAGATGCGTGCCGAACCCCTTCAGCGTCTTGAAGACCTGCCGAAGCCTTCGCGGGTCGCTGATGTCATACGTGACCACGAACCGTTGGCGCATCGGTCACCGAGTCCGAAAGCCGGGGAACGCCGGCAGTTCGCCGACGAGGTATCTGGCCAGCAAACGGCACTGCATTTCCAGAATACGCCGGTAGGACACCCGGTAGCCGAACAAGGGGTGGGTGACGTGCTCGGCCAGTCGGCGTTCCCAGGCGCGAAGAAACTTGCGCCGGCCATCAGCATTCAAGGTCACGCCGACTCCACGGCGCAGGAAGTCGCTCTCCGTCACCACGGCAGTGTTGATCACGTTGACCACGACCGAGTCGGCGAGCAACGGCCTGAATTCCTCCATCAGGTCGAGCGCCAACGCGAACCGGCCATGGCGTGGCTGATGGTAGAAGCCCAGCCACGGGTCGAACCCAACGACCCTCGCCGCTGCGACAATGTCCTTGACCAACATCGAATAGGCAAACGACAGCAGCGCGTTGACGGCGTCCTTCGGCGGGCGACGATTTCGCCCGCTGAAGTCGAAGGTCGTCAGCGCTGCCTCACCCTTCAGAAGTCCCGCGAAGGCGCCGAAGTACACCCTCGCGGCGTTTCCTTCGATGCCGAGCAGCACCTGCATCGACGGCGCAGTGAGCGCGCTCTCGGCTTCTCGCGCCAGTTCGCGGAGCACCGCCTCCGAACCGTCCGGAAGATTCCGCCGCAGGAAGGTTCGACCATTGAGGACCTTGGAGTTGACGAACCCGCGCGCAAGTTCGAGTGACCTTCCAGGGTCCGCCGCCGCTGCATACTGCGCCTGACGCAAGGCGACCTGGCCACGGCCGTTGCCATCGAGGACCCCGTTGAGCCAACCGCCCCACGAGAGCCACGCGACCGGAATACCCTGCATGCTCAGCTCACGAACCGCCTGGGAACTGATCTGCACGTTGCCCATGAGCACGACCTGCGAAACTTCGACCAGCGCGACGTCGTGCAATTTTTCGCGTTCACGCCCTCGAATCTCGAGGCACTCGCCACTCACACCGACTCGTGCACCGGCCTCCACCACGTAGACGGGCTGAGCGTCGTCTCTCGCGGGCACGAGCGGGCGAGGCGGGTCGTGGCTCACCCCGGTGAGTTGGTTGAGTTCGTCGGGCATGCACAGCCCGGCAAGGGAACACGAGTCGCAGTTCGGGCTGGCGCGCAGCGGCGGTGGGGGCGTCGAGCGGCCTGCAGCCTCACGCGCCTCCGCAACCAGGGAGCGCGTTCGAGCAATCAACGCCTCATCGAAGGGCACGATGACCCGCCGCCGCGAACCGGCGAAATACAAGGCGCCGCGCGTGCAGACGTAGCCTGCTTCTCGCAGCATCAGCCCGTACAGGCACAACTGCACCCGCTCTGGTTCCCACGCACCGCCTTCCACGTCGGGAACCTGCCCGCGCTTGGTATCGACGGGCATCACCTCGCTACCCTCACCCTCGGCGACGTCGATGGTGCCCGTGATACCGAGCTCGGCGCTCACGACCTCGACGCTGCGCGCGCTCCAGGGCTCGTCGGTGCCTGCCTGGGGCCCGAGCGCCTTGGTCGGCTCGCCCTCGTCAACCCGGCGATGAATGACCCGGCCCTCGAGCGTGAGGTGGTTCTCGTCGAACTCACGATCGACCCACTCCAGGTAGAACAGTCGCGGGCAATACGCGTACTCATTCACCATCCGAGCCGGAATGGGTCGCACCTCGCCATCGGACACCGCCTCCACGCCCTCGTTCGACATGAAGGTGAGGCTGAACCCGTCTCTTCCGCTCGTCCACTTTCCCGACGTTGGGAACAACCACTCCCGACATCGGGAAAGCCGTCAGTGCGCGAGCGCCGGGCTCGACCTCGCGAAGTCCGTGCCCGGCAGGCCCGGCGCCATCGCCGAAGGACTCGCCTGGGTGAACAGACTCAGCGTGCGCAGGCGCCCCTCGAGCGTCGGCGACCCCAGCGTCATGATGAGCTCGTCGGCCTGCGCGCGCCCCGCGAAGGTCTGCGCGTACGCCACCGCGTCTTCGGGCGTGCCCACCGCCGCGCACGACAACATCTGCGCCACCTGCTGCCCGGCGGGCATGCGCAGCAACGCCTCCGCGTCGGCCTCGCTCAACGGGCGGCCGCGACCGAACAACGCCATCACCATGCCCCGCTTGCGCACGTGGAACTCGGCTTCGGCCTGCTCGCGCGTCGGCGCCACCACCAGGTTGAGGCCCGCGATGACGTACGGCTTCTCGAGCTGCGCCGACGGCTGGAACTGCCGGCGGTACAGGGTGACCGCTTCTTCCAGCGAGCCCGGCGCGAAGTGCGAGGCGAACGCGTAGGGCAGACCCAGCGCCGCGGCCAGCGACGCGCCGAAGAGCGAGCTGCCCAGAATGTACAAGGGCACGTGGGTGCCCCGGCCCGGGTTCGCGTGCACGCCCGGCACGCGCGACTCGTCGCCCAGGAAGGCCTGCAGCTCGAGCACGTCCTGCGGGAACGAGTCCGACGAATCGGCGGCGCGACGCATGGCGCGGAAGGTGACCTGGTCGCTGCCCGGCGCGCGGCCCAGCCCCAGGTCGATGCGGCCCGGGTGCAGGTGCGCCAACGTGCCGTACTGCTCAGCAATGGTGAGCGGCGAATGGTTGGGCAGCATCACCCCGCCCGCGCCCAGGCGAATGGTGCGGGTGTGCGCGGCGACGTGCGCGATCAACACCGCGGGCGCGGCCGACGCGATGCTCGGCAGGTTGTGGTGCTCGGCGTACCAGACGCGGGTGACGCCCAGCCGCTCGGCGTGCTGCGCGAGGGCTACCGTGTTCGACAAAGCCTCGGCGACCGACTGGCCGGGGGTGACTGCTGCGAGATCGAGAACGGAGATGGGGACCATCGGGGGACTCCTCGAGGGTCTGCTATCAACCCCGACGCCCGCGCGCCATGATGCCCGTCAGCCGAAGAGGTCGTGCTCGGCACGGTGAGGGCCGACTCGAAGCGGCCTTCAGGGCAGGCGGCGACGGCGTGGCGGTGCTCGCCCTGCTGGCTTCGCCTGCCAGCCCCTCTCGCCGACGCGGGGGTCGCGAAGGTTCTCGCGGTGACGTCGTGGAATCGAGACACTTCGGCGGCGTTTTGGTCGCCCTGGGGTACAAATTCCAGCCGAAGTGCACGGAATTCCCCTCGAGGTCGAGGAGCGAGCCGGCGACGAGCAGGGCCTCGCGACCCCCAGCCGACTGCCTGCCATCAGGGCCGCTGCCGAGAGGTCGTACCCTGAAACGGGTCGCGACTTCGAGACGACGTCATGGCTCCCGCGAAGTCATCCTGGGCCCCGAGCAGAATGACCGACTTCATTCGGCGAGGAGACGAGCTCGCACCGACGACCACGCTTCCCCGTGGTCCCCCGTCGCGTCAGCATCGTTTCCCCGCCGCTCCGCCTCGTCGCCCCAGGCTTTCGCGATCTCCTCCGCACTGCCACCGCTGAGGACGTCGACCAACTCCGCGCGCTCGTCGAGCGTCAACGTCTTCGCCTGTTCGATGATGGCTCGCAGTCGCTCGGTCATTCGGACGTCGTACCAGCGCAGCCGACGCAGGGGAAAGACCACGGCACCGCAGACGACCCAAACGCCGCTAATGTGTCTCCCCGCGTGCCGCTGACCATCACTCCGCTCACCGACAAGCACCACCGCGAGCTCGCCCTGGCCGTCGAACGCGCCAGCACGCAGTGGGTGCCCAACCTCACCGACCCCGCACAGATCGTCGCCGCGCTCGATCGGGTGCTCCTCTTTCTTCGGCAGAACGGCAGCGCCTCGCCGCAGGCCCGACAGGTCGCCAGCCTGGCCTTCGTCTTCGGCGCGCAGGTGGTGGCCACCAGCGACTGGACCTGGCACAGCGTTTCGGAAGACGACGGCCTCAACCCGTCACTGGTCTCGGCCGACCGGAAGCACGCGGTGCTGGTGGTCGACCTCGCCACGCAACTGGTGATGGGCCTGGCGAAGGGCTCGCTGGCTGACCTCCACCGCGCCTGCGTCGAGCACCGCGACCACCCGAACCTCACCGCCCTCGAGTGAGCACCTTCGAGCGCGACGTCACCGCGCGACTGCAGCACCTGGTGAAGACCGCCCGCATGTGGGGCAGCCCCGAAGAGCTCGAGGCCGCCGCGCTGCACCTGGTGCACGTGCGGCGACTCCATCGAGCCCCAGACACCACGCTCGACGACACCTTCGCCTTCTGGCGAACCTGCGGAGGCCCCTTCGCCGACGACCCCGACGAGCACGCCCGCATGCGGAGCCAGCTCTTCGGCGCCGACGACGCGCTCGCCCGCGGCCAGGTACTCACCGGGTTCGCCGTGGTGTGGACGACCCTCGAGCGCACCCCCGAGCGCGAGGCCGCCGTCGCGCCGTGGCTCGAGCCCCTGCTCGACGACCCCACCCCCGCCGGCACGCCCGACCGGCTCAACGCGGTGCTCTTCACCTTGATGGGCTTCGTGGCCGCGCAGCCCGAGCGCTACGTCGAAGCCCTCTCGATCGAGCGCGCCCGCATCGGCGGCCACGCCCTGCGGCCCCTGCACGTCGTCGCACCGCCGGGGCCCGTCGAGGCCGCGCTGGGGTGGACGCGCAGCTTCCCGTCGTTCGCCCGGGTGCGCGAGGGGCTGAACGCGGTGCTGCGCGCGCTCGGCGAGCCGCCAACGTAGAGTGCGCGGCATGCGCCGCTCCCCGCTGCTGCTCACGCTGGTCTGTGCCCTCGCCCACGCCCAGGACGCCGGCGTCCCCTTGATTCCGCGAGACCTGCTGCTGGGCAACCCCGAGCGCACCTCGCCGCGCCTGTCTCCCGACGGCAAGCGCCTGGCCTGGCTGGCGCCCGACGCGAAGAACGTGCTGCAACTGACGGTGAAGACGCTGGGCGAGAAGACCGAGACGGTGGTCACCGCCGAGCGCTCCCGCGGCCTGCGCTCGTTCGACTGGGCGCGCGACGGCAACGGGCTGCTCTACGCGCAAGACGCCGACGGCGACGAGAACTTCCACCTCTTCCTGGTCGACCTGACCACCCGGAACATTCGCGACCTCACGCCGTGGCAGGGCGTGCGCGCCACGCTGCTCGAGACCCACGCCCGCTTCCCCGACGTGGTGCTGGTGACGGCCAACGTGCGCGACCGCAAGCTGATGGACGTGTACCGCGTCAACCTGCGCACCGGCGCCACCGAGCTCGACACCCAGAACCCCGGAGACGTCACTTCGTGGCTGGTCGACACCGGCTTCGTGGTGCGCGGCGCCACCGCCTCGACCAAGGACGGCTCGACCGAGCTGCGCACCCGCGAGACCTCGAAGTCGCCGTGGAAGGCGCTCATCACCGCCTCGGCGGAAGAGAACGTCTCGTTCCTCGACTTCACCGAAGACGGGCGCAGCGTGACGCTCACCACCTCGGTCGACGCCGACACCGACCGGGTCATCGAGAAGAGCCTGAAGACCGGCGCCGAGCGGCCCATCGCCAGCAGCGAGAAGAGCGACGTGCTGGGCACCTTCGGTCACCCCACCCGCCGGGCGCTGCGCGCGGTGGCCTTCGACGTGGCCGGCCGCAAGGGGTGGACGCCCACCGACTATTCGGTGAAGGGCGACTTCGAGGCCATCGCCAGGGCGGTGCCCGGCGACTTCACCATCACCAGCGTGGACGGCGCCGACACGAAGTGGGTGGTGACCGAGACCCGCGACGTGGGGCCCGCGCGCTTCTGGCTGTGGGACCGCAAGGCGAAGAAGGCCGAGCTGCTCTTCGGCAGTCAGCCCAAGCTCGACGGCGCGCGCCTGGCCAGCACCGTGCCCATCACCATTCCGGCGCGAGACGGCCTGACCTTGCCGGGGTACCTCACGCGGCTGGACCTGACGAAGCCCGCACCGATGGTGCTCGTCGTGCACGGTGGCCCGTGGGCGCGCGACGAATGGGGCTTCGACGGGCTGGTGCAGTTGCTGGCCAACCGCGGCTACGCGGTGCTTCAGGTGAACTTCCGCGGCTCGTCGGGCTACGGCAAGCGCTTCCTCAACGCGGGCAACCGGCAGTGGGGCCTCGCCATGCAGGACGACCTGAGCGACGCGGTGGCCTGGGCGATTTCGCAGAACGTCACCGACGGCAAGCACGTGGGTCTGATGGGCGCCAGCTACGGCGGCTATGCCACGCTCGCAGGCCTGGCCTTCACCCCCGAGACCTTCGCGTGCGGCGTCGACCTGGTGGGGCCGACCAACCTCTTCACGCTGCTGGCCTCGGTGCCGCCGTACTGGGCCCCGCTCAAGCAACTGTTCGCGCAGCGGGTGGGCGACCTGGACAACCCGAAGGACAAGGACCTGCTCACGCGCGCCTCGCCGCTGTTCGCGGCCGACAAGATTCGGGCGCCGCTGCTCATCGGCCAGGGAACGAATGACCCGCGCGTGAAGCCCGCCGAGGCCGAGCAGATCGTCGCCGCGCTCGAGAAGAAGGGGCAGCCGGTGACGTACGTGGTCTACCCCGACGAGGGCCACGGGCTGGCGCGCCCCGAGAACCTCACCGACTTCACCGCGCGGGCCGAGGTCTTCTTCGCGAAGTGCCTGGGCGGCCGCGCCGAGCCGCTGCCCCGGGAAGGCAAGGTGGCCGGCAGCAGCGCGGTCGTTCGGGTCATCGGGAAGAAGTAGCTCGAGGCGCAGACACCAACGGTTCGACCGCGTCGTCGACGAGCGCGGCGCGACGTCGCGCGTTCGCCTCGAAGGGCAGCGGCCCCACGAACCGAACGGCCGGAAAACGTCGCTCGAGCGCGCGGCGATTGCCCGGCACCGACGGGTCGGCGACCCTGGTGCCCTGCACCAGCACCACCGCCGCGACCTCGGCACCGATGGCCTCGAGCGCGTGCAGCGACAGCGAGGTGTGGTTGATGGTGCCCAGCCCCGCGCGCGCCACCAACACCACCGGCAGCTTCACCTCGCGCACCAGGTCGATGACGTCGTGCTTCGCGTCGACCGGCACATACAGCCCGCCTGCACCCTCGACCACGCCTGAGCCGGTGAGGCCGCGCACGTGGCGCACCACGCGCGCGAAGGACAACCGGCGACGTTCGAGCTCGGCAGCCATGGCCGGGGCCAGCGGTGCGGCCAGGCGGTACAGGCACACCTGATCGGCGCGCTGCCACCCACCGGCGGCCTGGCGCAGCCGGGTGGCGTCGCTGTCGGTGTCACGCCCACCACTTTCCCAGGGCTTGCAGGCGAAGGGGCGCTCGCCGCGGGCGGCCATGACGCGCAACAAGCCGAGGGCGATCTCGGTCTTCCCCACCCCCGTATCGGTGCCTGTGACGAAGAGTCGCATGCGTCACGTTTCCGACGATCTGGCGCCTCGGACAAGCCCCGATTCGAGGATCGAGCTTTGCAGTTCCCCCCGCCATGGGGAGCTACCGATGGGGAACTCGGGGGTCGAGGCTGACCGGGTGGGGCAAGCCCACCCCGATCTGCTCCTGCACGGGGAAGGCGATGCGACCATGAGCGACGACGACCGGCCTCCCATGGCCCTGAAGACCGAAGAGGCGCTGGCCCAGCTGGTCGGCCATGCCTTCGGCTCGATCATCGGCGACACCAAGCGCGCGCGCCACATCATCTCTGAAGCAGTGCCGGCCCTGGTCAAGAGCTTCCACGGGCTGCGCGCCGACCTCAACACCCAGCTCGAAGAGCTGCTCGAGGTGGGCCGCGCGCTCAAGGGCAACGGCACCAGCCAGGGCTTCCTCGACCAGATGCGCGAGGTGCTCGACGGCTTCGTCAACGACCTGGTGAAGGTGAGCCACTCGAGCATGCAGCTGGTGGGGCGGGTCGAGACCCTCGGCTCGGAAATCGACACCATCGTCTCGCACGTCAACCACATCGAGACCCTGGCCAAGTCGACCCGCCTGGTCGCGCTCAACGCCCGCATCGAGGCCCACCGCGCTGGAGACGCGGGCAAGACCTTCCGGGTGGTGGCCGACGAGGTGAAGAACCTGGCCGACGACGCGGCCCAGTTCAGCCAGCAGATTCGCGACGTGGTCAGCCGCGCGCACGTGGGCCTCGCCGACGCCAAGGTCTCGGTCACCGCGCTGGCTTCGCACGACCTCAACTCGATCCTCACCGTGCACCGCGAGGTGATGGC
>CAIWFK010000021.1 GCA_903911905.1 uncultured Myxococcales bacterium | reverse complement strand
GAGTTCATGCCGGGCAAGCAGTCGGGCCTGTCGGGTGCCTGTTGGCCCGATCGGATGATCGGCGACCTGCCGAACCTCTACCTGTACGCGTCGAACAACCCGTCGGAAGGCGCGATCGCCAAGCGGCGCTCCGGGGCGACGCTGATCAGCTACCTGACGCCTCCGGTCGCGCAGGCGGGGCTCTACAAGGGGCTCACCGAGCTCAAGGGGTCGATCTCGCGCTACCAGTCGCTCGAGCCCGAGCGCGCCGAAGAGCGTGCCTCGCTGGCGGCCACCCTGCAGACCCAGGCTGCGGCGCTCGAGCTGTCGGTCGCCCAGCCGACCTGGCCCGAGGCCTCGTGGGACCGTGAGGTCACCAGCCTGAGCCACCGGCTGCTCGAGCTCGAGCACACCCTCATTCCCCACGGCTTGCACGTGGTGGGGCGCCCGGCGTCGATCGAAGAGCGGGTCGACCTGCTTGCGGCCATGGCCGACGCCCAGCCCGAGAAGGTCTCTCGCGCGGTGGTCGAAGCGCTGGTGCAGACCCGTGACGCGGGCCGCGCCCTGTCGATTGTGGGGCAGCCGGCCGGTGCCGAACAGTTGGCGGCGGTGCAGTCCCTGGTCGCCGCCGACGCCCTGCTGCGCCAGGACAGCGAGCTCGAGGGGCTGATGCGCGCGCTCGACGGCCGCTTCATTCGCCCGGCCCCCGGTGGAGACGTGGTGCGCACGCCGGCGGTGTTGCCGACCGGCCGCAACCTGCACGGGTTCGACCCGTTCCGTATTCCCAGCGCGTTCGCGGTGACCGACGGAGCGCGGCAGGCCGAGAAGCTGCTCACCCGCTACGTGGCCGACGGCAACCCGCTGCCCGAATCGGTGGCCCTGGTGTTGTGGGGCAGCGACAACCTCAAGAGCGAGGGCGCGCAACTGGCGCAGGCCCTGGCGCTGATGGGCGTCAACCCGCGGTTCGACGGCTACGGCCGGTTGGCAGGGGCGGCGCTGATTCCGCTCGCCGACCTCAAGCGCCCGCGCATCGACGTGGTGATGACGCTCTCGGGCATCTTCCGCGACCTGATGCCACTGCAGATCAAGCTGCTGGCCGAGGCCAGCTTCCTGGCGGCGTCGGCCGACGAGCCGCTCGAGCAGAACTTCGTGCGCAAACACGCGCTGGCCTACCAGGCGAAGCATGGCTGCGACTTCGAGACCGCCGCGCTGCGGGTGTTCGGCAACGCCGACGGGGCGTACGGCGCGAACGTCAACATGATGGTCGAGAACGGCAAGTGGGGCGCCGAAGACGAACTGGCCGAGACCTACGTGGCCCGCAAGGGCTTCGCCTATGGGCGCAAGGGCACGCCCTCGCAGCAGCGGGCGCTACTCGACAGCGCGCTGGGCGACGTGGCGCTGACCTACCAGAACCTCGAGTCCACCGAGCTGGGCGTCACCACCGTCGACACCTATTTCGACACCCTGGGCGGCATCACCCGCGCGGTGCGGCGCGCGAAGGGCAGCGACACCAACACGCCGGTGTACATCAGCGACCAGACCAGCGGAGGCGAGGGCACGGTGCGCACGCTCTCGGAGCAGGTCTCGCTCGAGACGCACACCCGCATGCTCAACCCCAAGTGGTTCGAGGGCATGCTCAAGCACGGCTACGAGGGCGTGCGGCAGATCGAAGTGCACGTCACCAACACCATGGGCTGGTCGGCCACCACCGGCCAGGTGCAGCCGTGGGTGTACCAGAAGCTGTCCGAGACCTTCCTGCTCGACCCCGAGATGCGCGAGCGGTTGGCGGCGCTCAACCCGACCGCGTCGGCCCGGGTGGCCAACCGGCTCATCGAGGCCTCGGAGCGCAACTACTGGGCGCCCGACGCGGCGACCCGCGAGGCCCTGCAGCGCGCCAGCGAAGAGCTCGAAGACCGGCTCGAAGGCGTGGGCGCTCTGGCGACTGCCGCAGCCTGACGGCGGGCAGAAGTTTCGCTGTTTCCAACCCGGTACGATTCGACCGTTTTGGGGCAGTCTGCCCCTGTTCGCCCGACTGCAAGCGCGCTAAGCCCTCGACTGCTCACGTCTTGGCCGGTCTGACTTTCCGAGGGTCTGAATGTCTTCACGCTTCGTCGTTCGCCTGGTTCTCGCGCTGTCGCTGTGCTCGTCGCTCGCCGCTCTCGCCGATGGCGAGGTGTCGATGCCGAACCTGGTCTACAAGGGCGGTCACATCATTTCGAACGTCAAGGTGGTGCCCGTGCTCTGGGGCCCCGACGTGTACGCCGAGACCCAGCAACGCATCGGCGGCTTCTACAAGACCCTGGTGGTCTCGTCGTACTTCGACTCGCTCAACGAGTACGACACCACCCGTTCGAACGGCACCATGCAGACCTTCGGCATGGGCACGTCGGACAAGGTCTACACCATCACCCCCATCAACCAGAACGGCACGCTCAGCGAGAGCGAGCTGGCGGGCGAGATCGCCGCGCAGGTCGCCGCGGGTTCGCTGCCGGCGCCCGACAACAACACGCTCTACATGCTGCACTTCGCGCCCAACTTCGTGCTGACCGAGGGCGGCTCGAGCGACTGCTCGCAGCCCGGCGGCGCGTTCTGCGCGTACCATTCGAACGGCCACATCGGCGCGCAGATCTTCCGCTTCGGCGCCATGCCCGACATGAGCCAGGGCGGCTGCTCGATGGGGTGCGCGTCGAACCCCAACCTGACGCCGTTCGAAGTGCTGACCGACAACGCGTCGCACGAGTTCGCCGAAGCGATCACCGACCCGGACAACGCCACCGGCTGGTACGACGGTCAGCCGGCCGACCCGGCCAGCGGCCACGCCGAGAACGGCGACATCTGCGCCAACCTCTTCGACGACAGCGCCACCATCGCCGACGGTGACGGCGGGGTGTACGTGCTGCAGCGCGAGTGGTCGAATCAGTACAAGGGCTGCATCGTCTCGAAGAACGACGTGTACAGCATCGACTTCGACGTGCCCAAGCCGACGGTGACTCCCGGCGGCACGGTGGTGGTCACGGCCACGCTGGGCCAGCCCACCAACGCCATCACCCAGACCATTTCGACGCACATCTTCGGCGTGCCGACGGGCCTGGCCATCAACCCCGTTCCGTTCCCCCGCAGCCTGCACCCCGGGCAGAGCACGCAGATCAGCATTCAGGTCGACGCCAACACCCCGGTCGGCACCTACAACCTCGAAGTGCTCTTCTTCGGGCCGCGCGCGACCCTGTTCAAGGCGTTGCCGCTCAAGGTCCAGAAGGAAGGCCTGACGCTCTCGTTCGACCCCACCGACCTGACGGTGAACAGTGGCGCGACGGTGACCTCGACCATCACCACGGTCAACGCCGGCAGCGCGAAGATGGTGACCCTGAGCGCGACCGGTCTGCCCGACGGCGTGGTGGCGACCTTCGACCCGGCGGTGGTCAACGCGGGTGACCTGAGCACCATGACGCTGACCGTCGACAAGAGCGTGCCCAGCGTGACGATGCAGGGCTTCTCGGTGGTGGGCACGGCCGGCAGCCTGACGGCGAGCGCCGACGGCACGCTGACCGTGGCGCACCAGGGCTGCTCGACCGCGGCCGGTGGCCTGTCGTGGCTGGCCGCGCTGGCCCTGCTGGCGCTGGCTCGCCGTCGCAACTGACCACCCGTCGTTCGAAAGCGAAAGACCATGAACCGAACGATCATCACGATCGCGTTGGCGTTCTCGTGCGCGGCGCTCGCCCAGGCGCCGGGTGAAATCACGGTGCCGAAGCTGTCGTACAACAAGGGTCACGTCATCTCGAACGTGAAGGTGGTGCCGGTGTTCTGGGGCCCCAACCTCTTCACCGAAGCGAAGCTGCGCATCGGCCCGTTCTACGACGCGCTGGTGGTCTCGCCCTTCTTCGACTTCCTCAACGAGTACGCCACCACCACGCCGGGCGGCACGCAGCAGACCATCGGGCCGGGCACCAGCGTGGCGCCGGTGACCATCACGCCCATCAACCAGAACACGCTGCTCAACGAGCTCGACCTGCAGACCGAAGTGGCGGCGCAGATCGGCGCTGGCGGGCTGCCCCAGCCCGATTCGAACACCATCTACATGCTGCACTTCCCCGCGGGCATCGGCCTGATGAACGGCAAGGGCAGCTACGATTGCTCGGTGCCCAACGGTTCGTTCTGCGGGTACCACTCGAACGGCAAGGTGGGCGCGCAGGTCTTCCGCTTCGCCGCCATGCCCGACGTCAGCCAGGGGCTGTGCGCTACGGGGTGCCTGGCGCCGACCGGGTCGGTGTTCGACAACCTCACCGCGACCTCGTCGCACGAGCTGGTCGAGGCCATCACCGACCCCGATGACGGCACCGGCTGGTACGACAAACAGCCGCAGGACGCGGTCAGCTACCACCAGGAAATCGGCGACATCTGCTCGTACGTGTACGACGACACGATGACCATTCCCGGGCTCGATGGCGGCACCTTCATCGTGCAGCGCGAGTGGTCGAACCTGTACAGCGGCTGCATCGTGTCGAAGAACGACGCGTTCACCGTCGACCTGTCGGTGGCCAAGCCCAGCGTCGCGCCGGGCAGCACGGTGAGCCTGACGGTGACCGTGGGCCAGCCCGCACAACTGCCCGACCAGTCCGCGGCGGTGCACGTCAAGGGCGTGCCGAGCGGCCAGGCGATCAACCCGGTGCCGTTCCCCATCAACATCAAGACCGGGCAGACCAGCCAGTTGGACATTCACGTCGGCCCCAACGTGACCGTGGGCTCGTACCAGCTCGAGGTGATCGTCGCCGGCCCGCGCGCCACCATCTTCAAGTCGTTGCCGTTGGTGGTGCAGAAGGACAACCTGATCGTCTCGCTGGACAGCACCGACGTCACCGTGGCCGATGGCGCGTCGGTGACGGTCGGCGTGACCACCGCCAACGCCGGCAACCCGAAGATGGCGACCTTGAGCGCCACCGGGCTGCCTGATGGGGTGACTGCCACGTTCGACCCGCCGACGGTGAACGCCGGCGACCCGTCGACCATGACGCTCACCGTGCCCAAGGGCACTGCGGGCGTGAGCATGCAGGCCTTCAGCGTGGTGGCGACCTCGGGGTCGATCACCGCGACCGCCGACGGCACCCTCACCATTCACGGCGGAGGCTGCTCGAGCGTGGGTGGCGGGCTGTCGTGGCTGGGCGCGCTGGCGCTGCTCGCCCTGGCTCGTCGTCGGCGCTGAAACGACGCGTCAGGGCTCGGGGCGCGGTCCGACGCCGGTCAGCGCGCTGGCCGCTGGAGCGGTGTTGGTCTGGCTGGTGCAACTGGAATCGAACACCGCCGCGGGCGAGGCGAAGACGGTGTTCGCGACGACCGACCCGCCGGTGCAGATGCCCAGGTTGACCGTGTTGCGGACCAGGTTGTCGGTCGACCAGAGCGTGTTGGTGGCGCTGTAGTTCATCAAGGCGTACGCATTGTCGTGAACGAAGGAGTTGGTCACGGTGACGGCGCTCGCGCTGTTGAAATGGAACGCGCAGTGCGCCTGCGTCACCTCGACGTGATCGAAGGCCGGGCTGCTGCCGTTGAGCACGATCATGTCGACCCCGGCGTTGGCCTGGTCGACCAGCACGTCGGTGAAGGCCGGGGTGCTCGCCCCGGTGATCGCCACGGGAGTCGCCGACTGGGACGCTCCGAGCATGTGGATGGCGCCGTACTGGAACCGCGCGCTGGTGGCCCGGGTGAGCGAGAGTGCCG
>CAIWFK010000020.1 GCA_903911905.1 uncultured Myxococcales bacterium | reverse complement strand
GTTCATGACGCCACCCGCAGCGCGGGCGGCGGCGCACCGTGCGGGTAGTGGCGGGCCAGCTGCTGCAGCACCTCGAACTCCTGCAGTTTTGGATTCTTGGCCCGGGCCGCCGCGATGAGTTGCTTGTCGAGCGGTGCCGTCGTCAGCAGCCACAGCGCCAGCGGGTGCAGCGCCAGCCGCACGACGGAGCGCCGCTGGCCATAAAGCATCAGGAAGTCGCTGAAGTGCCCAGGGCTGCGCTCCAGTTTGGTGAAGGCCGCCGTCGCTCGAGGCGTCAGCCCGAAGTACTCGGCGACGGCCTGGTGCCCAGACGCGTGGTACAGCAGAAACTTGAGCGCCGAGTTGGCGAGGATGGCCCGGCCCGCCTTCACGCCCCGGAAGTCCTCGAGCCCCTGGCTCACCATCCACATCGCGACGCCGTATTTGCGCATCACGCGGTAGCAGGTCTCCAGAAAGCGCTCGGCCGTCTCGTCGGCGCCAAGCCACGTGTGCCCTTCGTCGATTTCCACCAGCTGCGTGTTCCACGGGATCTCGATCACCGATTCCACGGCAACCCGATCACCGATTCCACGGGAAGCCGATCACCTGTTCCACGCGAAGTCGATCACCCGTTCCACGGGAAGTCGATCACCTGAGGGCGCAAGCCTGAGCGGTTGACGGGGCTGGCCAGACGGCCGACGCGGGCCTTCCGAAAGGAAGGTCACGTGCCGGCAGAAAGGCTGTCCATGCGGAAGTTGAGAGAGTTCCTGAGGTTGCACTTCGAGCACGAGCTGTCGACGCGGGCGATCGCGAGGAGCCTGAAGATTTCACCCTCGACGGCGCAGTCGTACCTGGGGCGGGTGCGCGTCGCAGGTCTGACCTGGCCTCTGCCGGCCGAGATGGAGAGCGACGAGGCGTTGACCCGCGCGCTCTTCGCCGAGGACGCGCCGGTGACCAACAAGCGGGCGCCCGACTGGGCGACGGTGCACCTCGAGCTGAAGAAGAAGCACGTGACGAAGCAGCTGCTCTGGGAGGAGTACAAGTCGGCGAACAGCGACGGGTACCAGTACAGCGCCTTCTGTCGGCACTACTCGATGTGGGCCGGAAAGCTGAACCTGTCGATGAGACAGGAGCACCGGGTCGGCGAGAAGCTCTTCATCGACTTCAGCGGTGACGGCATCGACGTCATCGACCCGAAGACGGGCGAGGTGACGAAGGCGGTGCTCTTCGTCGCGACGCTGGGGGCGAGCAGCTACACGTACGTGGAGCCGGTGCTGCGCCAGGACCTTCCGACCTGGACGCAGTGCCATCTGAACGCGATGCGCTTCTTCGGCGGCGTGACGGAAATCTGGGTGCCCGACAACCTGAAGGCCGCGGTGACGAAGCCGGACCGGTACGAGCCCGAGCTCAACCCGACGTACCGAGACCTCGCCGAGCACTTTCACGTCGCCATCATCCCCGCGCGCGTGCGCAAGCCGAAGGACAAGGCGAAGGTCGAGGTCGCGGTGCAGGTCGCCGAGCGATGGATCATCGCGGCGCTGCGAAAGCACCAATTCTTCGCGCTCGACGAGGTGCGAGCGGCGGTGCGACCGCTGGTCGACCGGCTGAACGCGAAGGTGATGCGGCGGGTGAAGAAGTCGCGCCGGCAGCTCTTCGAGGAACTCGACGCACCGGCGCTCAAGCCGCTGCCGACGCGGGAATGGGAGTACGCCGACTGGGCGAAGAAGACGGTCGGCTTCGACTACCACGTCGACTTTCTCGGGCACTTCTACAGCGCGCCCTGCTCGCTGGTGCACGCCGCCACCGAGGTGCGCGCGACCGCGACCACCGTCGAGCTGCTGGTGAAGGGAATGCGGGTCGCCTCGCACGTGCGCGACGACACGCCTGGCAAGTACACGACCGACCCGGCGCACATGCCGAAGGAGCACCGCGATGTGGCCGAGTGGGATGCGCCACGCATCATCGCCTGGGCGAAGAAGGTGGGCCCCGCGTGCGCGACGATGGTGGAGGGCATCATGGGCCGCAGGAAGCACCCGCAGCAGGGCTTCAAGGCGTGCATGGGTGTGATGCGGCTTCGAGAGACGTACGACGACGCGAGAATCGAGGCGGCGTGTGCACGGGCGGCGAAGGCGAACGCCTTCTCGTGCACCAGCGTGAAGGCCATCTTGAAGAACGGGCTCGACACGCAGGCGCTCGAGGTGGCGCAGAACATCGCCCTGCCGCTGCACGAGAACATCCGGGGCGCGAAGTACTACGCGAACTGACACCGCTGCGTGCCGAACCGGCCTCGCGGCGCACACGGCGCCTCGCGCGGGAAATGCCCCGCGCTCGGCGAGAACACCGAGGCCACCACTGGAGACGACGATGCTGCTGGAGCAAACGATGGAGAAGCTCAACGCGATGAAGCTCTTCGGAATGGCGAAGGCCTTCCGGGAGTGGAACGACGCACCGAAGAAACAGGAGCTCAGCGTGGCCGACTTCGTCGGCTTCCTCGCTGACGCAGAGTGGATGTCGAGAGAGAACCGCAAGCTGCAGCTTCGGCTGGCGGCCGCGCGCTTCAAGCAACAGGCGTGCGTCGAGGACATCGACTACGGGCACGCCCGCGGACTCTCGAAGTCGGTGATGCTCGAGCTGTCGAGCTCGAGGTGGGTGCAGCAGCGGCAGAACGTCATCCTCACGGGGCACACGGGACTGGGGAAGAGCTACCTTGCGTGCGCGCTGGGGCAGAAGGCCTGCCGCGATGGCTTCAGCGTCGTGTACCGACGCGCACCCCGCCTCTTCGACGAACTCGCCGCCGCCCGCGGCGACGGCAGCTACGCGACGCTGCTCAAGCGCCTGGCGAAGACGAACGTGCTCGTCCTCGACGACTTCGGGCTCGAGTCGCTCACCGCGCAGCACCGGAAGGACCTGCTCGAGCTGCTCGACGACCGCTACGACTCGGGGTCGACCATCATCACCAGCCAGCTGGAACCCAAGGACTGGCACGCCGTCATCGGCGACCCGACCCTGGCCGACGCCATCTGCGACCGGCTGGTGCACAACGCTCACCGCATCAAGCTCGGCGAGTCCGAATCCATCAGAAAGAGCGCCGCGAATTTGACCAGCAAGCCGAAGCAGTCGAAGTAGGAAATACCAGCCCCGTCACGCGGGCGCGGGTGATCGACTTCGCGTGGAATGCCTGATCGGCTTCACTGCGGAATCGGTGATCGGCATGCGTGGAATACGCACCAGCGCCCGGCGGGTGATGCCCCTGGCCCGGGCAGCGGCAGCCCGCGCGGTGATGGCGCGCATCACCGTGGCAAAGGCGATGGTCTTCACCGAGCCTCCCTTCGCCACGCCCTCCATCTCGAAGCACACCAGCGGGGCGTCGAAGCGAAGCGATGAGGGGCGGTCGAGGAAGCGCCCGTACTGCTCGTCGCCCACGAAAAGGCCCAGGCGGCGGTACAGGTTCTCGGCGATGGCCCTGTCGTCGGGGTGGGTGCCGGGCGCCAGCCCTTCATCCCGGATGGCGTCCCGGAAGGCGTGCATCAGGGGGCGCTCGTCTGGCCGCGCCCGGAAGTGCTTCTCGTAGACGTTGCGCACGGCGGCGCTCACCAGCCGCACCTGCAGCTTGTTGAGCTCCGGGAGGTCGACGTCGCGGACGCAGATTTGGAGGTACGAGACGACCTCCTCGACGGCCTCCGAGTCGACCTTGCCGTCTTTGCCCACCACCTGGCTCCACGGCAGGAAGGGCGTGATGGCAGTGTTGATGTCCACGTTGACGTGGATGCCGCCCAGCAGCTCGGTGAAGCGCTGCCAGCTGCGGCCGTTGTCGACGAGAATCGCGTCGTTGCCCGAGGCCAGCGCGTCCAGGGTGAAGGCCCCCAGCGCCACGCTCTTGCCGCTGCCGGTGTCCGCCCAGACGAGGCCGTGGTGGGCGGGCAGGGTCGGGTCGAAGAAGTCGAACCGGAAGACGTCGCGCCGCGGCGTCCAGAGCAGGGAGCTGGCCTTTGCGCAGCCATTCCACGGCGCCACCACCGGCAGAAAGTCGGCCGCGTTGCGCGAGGTGCAGACCTTCTTGCGGTGCTGGTACGGCCCTGCGCCGGGCAGCATCGAGAGGAAGGCGGGGAGCTGGGAGACCTCTTCCAGCAACAGCTCGCTGTTGCCGGCCTTCGAGAAGGCGGCCCGCGCGGCCTCGGTCCGCAGCTCCAGCTGCTCCTTGGACTCCGCGTCGACCAGAATGCCCATCGAGAGGCTGACGATTTTGGAGCTCGACGATGCCAGCTCTTCGAAGAGCCCCTCGATGCCGGCCAGCTGGGAGCGATTGGCGGCCTCGCGGGACGCCGAGCGCGTCTTCAGGAAGGGCACCGCGTCGCTCACCAGCCCGACGAGGTTGTGGGCGGCATTCAATTTCAGCCGTTGGCGGGACTGCTCCTCGATGGTGACGGACACCGACAGCCAGAAGGGGAAGGGAAGGGCGTCCTGGCCGTGGGGCTCCACGAGCTCGAGGACGGGCTCCGCCGAGAGGTACCCTGTCCCTCCCTCGGGCAGCTGTCGCAGCGTCATGGCGCGGCGCCACGTGCCTTCCTGGCGCAGGAGCGTCCGCTCCTCCACCACGTCTTCGAGGCAAAGCTGCTCCGCCTCGGTGTACTCCCGCAGGTGCGCCCCCACGGCCTTGATGGACTCCTCAGCGAAGAGGTTGTCGTGCACGGCGATGGTGGGCACCGGCCACCGCTTCGCAGCGTGGGTGGGGTTCAAGAGCTCGTGCAGCACCCCGTGCACCTGGGCCACCCCAAGCTCCGTAACGCCGACGCCCGCATTCTCCAGCCGGGACTTGAGCGCGTTGCGCATGGTCTTCAAGGCGCCAAGGGCGGCGGCGTGCACCTCGCGCGAGTGGGCCTCCAGGCTCGAGAACCACTGCCTGATGCCCAGCTGGGTGCGCGTGGCGGTGCTGCGCCGGCAGAAGAAGAGCAGCAGCCGGGTCCGCCGCAGCGGCTGGGCCTTGAGCCAGGCGATGCGGGCGCTGACGTACTCCCGCAGCGCCGGGGGCACCGCCTGGCCGTCGTCCCGCTGGGCGGCCTGCTGGTAGTCGGCGATGTCGGCGTCGCAGTCCGTCGTCACCCGACACAGGAAGTGGAGGTTCCACCCGTCTTCGGCCGCGCTGATGACGTTGCGCAGGTGCTCTCCCAGGCCTGCGATGGCGTCGGGGCTGGCCAGCTGGGCGTCGAGCGGCGACAACTCCAGGGCGCCGACGTAGTCCAGCGACGGCGTCACCATGGCCGTCACGCCGTCCTCGCGGAGGGTGCGCCAGAGCGGCAGGAAGTCGGCGAGGGAGGTCTCTTTCATCGGTGGCTCCGGCGGGTGGTGGCGAAAGGGGCAAACGGGAAGCGGGGCTGGCCCCGGCTGCGGGCCGCCGCGCTGAAGCGCCCAGCCCCGCCCAGGCGTCGCAGCGAGAAGGGGATGAGGTCCTGGAGGTAGCCGGGCGGCTTGCCCCGCCCGGCGATGCGCAGCGCCAGGTAGACCGTCAGGGTGGCGATGATGGTGGGGAGCGGCGGGGCCCATGCGACGCCCAGGACAGCCACCAGGCCGACCAGGCCAGCTTCGTAGGGCATGGCCAGGCCCAGCACGGCGGAGGCGGTGTCGATGTTGCGGTAGACGCGGGCGCGCATGGGCCTCCCTTCAGGCGAAGAAGAGGCCGGCCCACGAGGAGTACGTCTTCATCAGGAAGGTGGCGATGATGAAGAGGACGCCGCCGCCGATGGCCATGTTGCCGGCCGGCTGCTGGCCCGCCCCCTTGGCGATGATGCCGCCGATGACGGCCAACGCCCCGATGGAGCCGATGATGGGCGCGGCGAAGTTGAGGGGGCCGGTGAAGTTGTTGACGATGGCAGTCGAGCTCTGCGCGAAGGCCTGGGCGGCGAAGAGCGCGACAGTCGGGAGGACGAGACGGGCGTGACGGGGCAACGACGCTGACATGGACGACTCCTTTGGTTGGGTGGGACTACGGGAGGGTTTCGGACGCGAGCCGGCGACGCAGTTGCTCGAGCCACGCACTGGCCGAGGCCGAGCGAGGGGGCTCGAGCGCGGCCAAGCTGCCGATGGCGATGGTGAAGCCAAGCCACGGGAGCCAGTCGGAAGCGGCGCTGGTGCCATCGACGAGCTCGAGGCCAAGGCCCAGCAGTGAAGGCGCCGCGCAGCAGGCCACGAGCCAGGCGATGAAGAGCCGGGCGCGGCTGGAGAGCCGACGCCATTGGTTGGTGGGGGCGGCCATGGCTCAACCCGCCTTGCGGGAGGGCTCCCGGCGCTCATCGGCGTCGACGAGCGTCATGGGGGTGACGACCCGCCCGCCCTCCGGCACCTCGGGGAGCGTCGAGCAGAACGTGGTGAGGGCTTCGTTCACCATCGCGGTGAGGCCCAATCTGCGCTCTGCCGCCGCGTAGTCGAGGCGCTCGTAGAGGAAGGGCGAGATGTTGGCCAGCGAGCGCCAGTTGCCCACCCACTGGCGCAGCACTGGCTCGACCGCATGGGCGCCGGCCACCCGTCGGGCAGCCCGGTAGGTCTGGGTGTCGACCTTCACGCCGGCCTTGCGGGGCAGCTCCTCCGGCCCGGACTCCATCGCCGCCCCGGACTCGAGGAAGCTCATGGGGGTGACGACGCGGACGCCACCGGGGACCTCGGGCAGCTTCGAGCACTCGGTGGTGAGCGCCTCGTTCACCATCGCCGCGAGGTCTACCCGCCGCTCG
>CAIWFK010000019.1 GCA_903911905.1 uncultured Myxococcales bacterium | reverse complement strand
GGAGGGTCGCGCATCAGTCAGCGCCACCGGTCAGCAGTCGACGCCTGCAGCACAGGCTACGAAATCGCCCCTCACTCGTCGGGAAGTCTCTGCTGGGTGGTTCACTGTCCTACCCGCCGACGGGCCACATAAATGTAAACTACGGATATGGGCTTTGGGGTCGATTTTCGGGCGCTCGAAGTCCCTCTCTCTCATGGCGTCGGGCGCGAGCGTCTAGAGTGCTGCGCGGGAGGCTCCACCTGCGAACCCTGCTGCTGTGCTCAGTGATCGGCGCCCATGCCGTGCTCGCGTCACCCTGTCCCGACCCGACCGGCGCCAAAGCCCCGTTCACCGAAGTCGAGACCGCGCACCGAATCAAGGTCCTGCGCCGCGCACTTGAGGTCGATTCGAAGAGCAGCCAGAACTGGAAGTTCGGTTGGGGAGCGGCCTACGGCCTGGGCACCTCGATGCAGTTGATCGCCCTGCCGGCGCTCGGCGCGGCTGACCGCATCGACTTCGTCTGGGGTGCGCTGTCGACCGGCGTGGGCGTGGGCTTCGTGATCATCAGCACGCCCGACGTGGCCGAAAACGGGCCGCCCTTCATCCGCAAGATCGACACCAGCGAGCATGACTGCGCCCTGCTGGCCGAAGCCGAAGCGCTCGTTGCGAAGGACGCGGTCAACGAGCGCGACAACGTGGCCTGGTACAACCACCTGCTCAACGTGGCCTTCAACGCCGGCATCGGGCTGGTGCTCGGTCTGGGCTACGGCCACTGGTTGTCGGCGCTCCTCAATTTCCTGGCCGGGGTGGCAATCGGCGAAGGCACCATCTTCACCTCGCCCACCAAACTGGCCGACGCGTGGGACCGGTACCTGTTGGGCGATCTCACCCGGCCGACCCCGTCAGCCATTCAACTGCGCCCGGGCACGCTGGGCCTGAGTCTGGCGCTCGCGTTCTGAGGAAATGCTGCCCGTGAAGCCGTCACCCTGGCGCTGGGTCGTCCTCGCAGTCTTCTCGGGCGTGAACCTGTCGATCCAGACGTTGTGGATCACCTACGCTCCCATCACCGGGCAGGCCGCGACGCTGTACGGCACCTCGGAGCTCGGCATCGGCCTGTTGGCCATGAGCTTCATGCTGGCCTTCCTGCCGCTCTCGATTCCCGCTTCATGGGTCATCGATACCCGCGGCTTCCGCTTCGGCGTCGGCGTGGGCGCGGCGTTGATGGCCATCTTCGACCCCCTGCGCGGCCTGGTCGGCACCAGCTACCCCCTGGTGCTGACCTGTACCGTGATGTTGGCGGCCGCCCAGCCGTTCTTCCTCAACGCGTGGACCAAGTGCGCCGCGCTCTGGTTCCCCCGCAAGGAGCGCGCGACCGCGGTCGGGGTCATCACCCTCGCCAACCTGGTCGGCACCGGCATCGGCATGGCCGTCACGCCCGAGCTGGTGAAGACCTTCACCATTCCCCAGGTCCAGTTGATCTACGGCGTCGCCGCGGCGGTCACCTCGGCGCTGTTCTTCGCCTTCGCGCGCGAAAAGCCGGCCACGCCACCCGAGCCCGACGAAGAGGTCACCCGGGCGCTGATGCTGGACGGCCTCAAGTCGGCCGTTCAGCTGCGCGGCTTCCAGCTCACGCTGGCGGTGATGTTCGTCGGCATGGGCGTGTTCAACGGCATCACCACGTGGATCGAGGGTATCGTGCGCCCGCGCGGGCTCGACCCCGAGCAGGCAGGCACCCTGGGCGCGATCATGCTCGTCGGAGGCCTGGTCGGCGCCATCGTGATCCCTGCCATCTCCGATCGCACTGCACGCCGGGGCCCCTTCATCGTCGCCGGGGTGATCATGGCCATGCCCGGGGTGCTGGGCATCGCCTTTGCGCCGAACTTCACCACCATCGCCATCGCCAGCGGCTGGCTGGGGTTCTGGCTGACGAGCGTGTTGCCGATTTCGATGCAGTATGCCGCTGAGCTCACCCGACCGACCCCCGAAGGCACCTCGAGCGGGCTGCTGCAGCTCGTCGGTCAGGCCTCGGTCGCCTACGTGTACGTGATGGAGGCCATGCGCAGCAGCGACGGTGCCTTCACCCCATCATTGCTGTTGGCGGTCGTGCTGCTGGCCATCGCCGCGGTGCTCGCCAGCCGACTGCGCGACGCGCCGAAACCGACCTGAGCGGGCTTCAGCCCAGGTTGTGGAACACGTGCTGGACGTCTTCGTCCTGCTCGAGCGCGTCGACCATCTTCAGCACCTCGGTGGCCTGATCTTCGGGCAGCGTGGTGAAGGTCAGCGGCACGTACTCGAGCCCTGACGACAGCGGCACCAGGCCCTTCGCTTCGATGCCGTGCTGCAGCTTGCCGAAGTCTTCGAAGGCGCAGCGGGCGATGAGCTCCTTCTCGCCCTTCTCGTTCACGCCCTCCCCCAGCTCCTGCAGGCCGTGGTCGATGAGGTCCAGCTCCAGCGCGTCGACGTCGACCCCGGTCGGGCTCAGCTTGAATACGCCCAGGTGTTGGAAGAGGAACTTCACGCTGCCGGTCGCGCCCATGTTGCCGCCCCAGTCCTTGAAGGCCAGGCGCACGTTGGCTACCGTGCGGGTCACGTTGTCGGTGGCGGTCTCG
This sequence comes from uncultured Myxococcales bacterium, assembly GCA_903911905.1. GTDB lineage: Bacteria > Myxococcota > Myxococcia > Myxococcales > Myxococcaceae > Xiheilimnobacterium > Xiheilimnobacterium phototrophicum. The sequence continues at coordinate 3,589 of CAIWFK010000019.1, read as the reverse complement.
ACCATCACCGCGATGCCGTGCGGCGCGTAGCCCTCGTAGAGCACCACGTCGTAGTTCGCGGTGTCCTTGCCCTGGGCGCGCTTGATCGCCGCGTCGACCTTGTCCTTGGGCATGTTGGCCGCGCGGCCGTTCTGAATCGCGCGACGCAGCGACGAATTGGTCGCCGGGTCGGCGCCACCCGCCTTCACCGCGATGGTGATGTCCTTGCTCACCCGGGTGAAGACCTTCGCCATCTTGTTCCAGCGGGCGAACATGGCCGTCTTGCGCGTCTCGAAGATGCGTCCCATGCCCCGTGTCTCGTCAGATTCGCGTCAAAAATCAACGCCCGCGAAGCCGATCGAGGCGGCGCCTCATCACGGTGGGGCGCACCCCGAGGCCCGTCAACCTCTCGCCTTGACCGCGACGGGGCGATGTTGAAGGAAGCCGGCTGTCCCCGACGCAAGGAGCCTTCCCATGCCCCGCATTCTCACCGCCGCGCTGGCCCTCCTCCTCGCCCACGCGGCCCACGCCGACGAAGGCATGTGGACCTACAACGGTTTCCCGACGGCAAAGGTCAAAGAGAAGTACGGCTTCGAGGCCACGAAGGACTGGCTCGATCACCTGCGCCTGTCGTCGGTGCGCCTGGCCGGCGGCTGCTCGGCCTCGGTGGTCTCGCCCGACGGTCTGGTCATGACCAACCACCACTGCGCGCGCGGCTGCATCGAGAGCCTCTCGGGTCTGCAGAAGAAGGACTTCTCGCGAGACGGCTTCCTGGCGAAGACCGCTGCTGACGAGGCACGCTGCCCGGGCTTCGAGCTCAACCGGCTCGACGAGATCACCGACGTCACCCAGCGGGTCACCGACGCCACGAAGGGGGCCACCGACGCCGCCTTCGCCGAACTGCAGAAGAAGGAACTGTCGGCCATCGAAAAGGAATGCGGCGTGGGCGACGACGTGCGCTGCGAGGTGGTCTCGCTCTTCCGCGGCGGCAAGTACAACCTCTACAAGTACCGCCGCTTCCAGGACGTGCGCCTGGTCATGGCCCCCGAGCAGTCGGTCGCGGCCTTCGGCGGCTTCCCCGACAACTTCAATTTTCCCCGCTTCGACTTCGACGTGAGCTTCCTGCGCATCTACGGCGCCGATAGCAAGCCCCTGAAGATGGAGCACTGGCTCACCTGGTCGGCCGACGGCGCGAAGGATGGCGAGCTCACCTTCGTCTCGGGCAACCCCGGGTCGACCAGTCGCGGCTACACCGTGGCCCAGCTCGAAGACGATCGCGATCACCGCCTGCCTGCCGAGCTCATTCGCGGCGCCGAGCTGCGCGGTCGCCTGCTGGGCTACAAGGCCCGCGGCACCGAGCAGGCCCGGCATTCGGAGCCGCTGCTGCTGGGTACCGAGAACACCCTCAAGGCCCAGTTGGGCCGCCGTGAAGCGCTGGTCGACAAGACCTTCTTCGCCCAGTTGGCGAAGAACGAGGCCGACCTCCGCGCGAAGGTGAAGGCGAAGCCCGAACTCGACAAGCAGTACGGCCAGGTGTGGGACACCATCGCCGGGCTGGTCAAGCAGCAGCAGGCGCTGCGCAAGGAATACGCGCTCGAGGCCTTCCGCGGCGGTGGGCTGTTCGCGCACGCCCGCACCCTGGTTCGCTATGCCGAAGAGTCGGGCAAGCCCAACGGCGAGCGGCTGCGCGAGTTCAGCGAAGCCCGCCTGCCGCAGCTCAAGCAGGGCCTGCTGTCGAACAAGCCGCTCTACGACGAGCTCGAGGTCGAACAACTGGCGTTCTCGCTCAGCAAGCTGCGCGAATCGCTGGGCACCGATCACCCCACGGTGAAGAAGCTGCTGGGCACCAACAGCCCCGAAGCGCTCGCCACCGCGTTGGTCAAGGGCAGCAAGCTGAAGGACCTGAAGACCGACAAGACCGGCAACGCCACGGGCGGCTACCGCAAGGAACTCTTCGACGGCGGCAAAGCGGCCATCGACGCCTCGAAGGACCCGATGATCGAGTTCGCCCGGTTGATCGACCCCGAGGCCCGCGCGGTGCGCAAGCGCTTCGAGACCGAGGTCGACGGCCCCCTGAAGAAGCAGCAGGAACTGCTGGCCCGCGCCCGCTTCGCCGTCTACGGCGACTCGCAGTACCCCGACGCGACCTTCACCCTTCGGCTGAGCTACGGCGTGGTGAAGGGCTTCCCCGAAGACGGCAAGGAAGTCTCGCCCATGACCACCCTGGGCGGCGCCTTCGCGCGGCACACCGGCTCGTTCCCCTACGCCCTGCCCGACCGCTGGCTCAAGGCGAAGAGCCAGTTGTCGCTCGAGACGCCCTACAACGTCGAGACCACCAACGACATCATCGGCGGCAATTCAGGCTCGCCGCTGGTCAACGCGAAGGGCGAAGTGGTGGGGTTGATCTTCGACGGCAACATCCACTCGCTGGGCGGCGACTACGGCTTCGACGAGACCGTCAACCGGGCGACCGCGGTCCACAGCGCCGGGTTGATCGAGGGCCTCGAGAAGATCTACGGCGCCCGGCGGGTGGTCGACGAGCTGCTCAAGCGCTGAAGCGGCCGGCTCACCCGCAGCTGCGGTCGGGCAGGCAGCGCAACAGCCCCATGCAGCCCGAGACCGCGCAGCCCTCACGGCCAGGCGAACCATCGGGCACGGGGAACTCGATGTGCACCTCGTGGTGCTGGGTCTCGGAGGCGCAGGCGTTCACCGTCTTCGAGCCCAGGCCCGGCACCGTGGCCTCGACCTCGTAGCACCCCGCCGGCAGGTGGAAGACCCACTCGTTGGGCTCGTGGGCCGACAGCTCGAGCGAGAGCGGCGTGCCCGCCACCGAGACCGAGCCCTTCGACACGCTCTGGAACCCCGGGGCGATGAGCTCGAGCTCGAAGAAGCCCACCGGGCGACCGGTGGTGCTGCCCAGATCGGTCACCAGGCCGCCTTCGACGTTCACCGCTCGGCGATCGGCGAAGTCGGCGTTGATGAGCGAGAGCACTTCCACCGAGCCTGCGGGAATGCCCCGAATCTCGAACCCGCCGGCGACGTTGGGGGTGGCGACCAGGTCAGGCCGGCCGAAGACGAAGGCCGACGACATGAGGTTGGTGCCCAGCAACGTGCCGCGAACCACGCCCAGCGTGAGCGGCTCGTTCTCGAGGCCGCCACACCCGGTCAGGGCGAGGATCGCAAGCAGCGCTGGCAGCACGGTGCGCATCAGTAGCGATATCCTACGCCAGCAAAGGCACCGGCAAAGCCGAGGACCTGCGGCTTGCCGTCGACGGTCAGCACCGAGAGCATGGTCTGCAGGTTCACTGAAATCTCCCAACGACTGGTCAGCCGCACGGCGCCCCCCACCAACACGCCGGGCGTCACCGAGAGCGCGACCTGGTTGCCCTGGTACGCGTCCAAAGCGAAGGACCGCTGAATGATCAAGGCGGCCACGCGCGGCCCGGCCCAGAGCGAGAGCCACCGCCAATCCCACGAGATGAGGGCGGTGCCGCCGACGAGCACACTGGACCACGTGAAGGGCAACGGCGCACCTCCGGCGATGGACACCGACGTCGACCCACCGAACCCACTGACGTCGGCCTCCAACGCCACCCGCCGCAGCAGCACG
>CAIWFK010000018.1 GCA_903911905.1 uncultured Myxococcales bacterium | reverse complement strand
GCAGCGAGTCGGGAACGCGATTTCGTCCTTTGTCGGCTTTCTCTCGGGCATGAGCGGCAGCGACACGATTGTCGAGCCCTTCTCTGGCGTGAGCGTGCGGCCGAACGGTGCGGCGCACAGTGCTCTCGCGCTTCTCGAGCATTCGCTCGTGCAGGCGCATGTCGACCGGTGCCTCCTGGCGATCGACGCCATGATTGATCCGGCGTCGGCGCGAATCGTTGCGATGTGGCACGACAGCGTCATCGTCGAGTGCTCCGAGGTGGACGCCGCGCTGGAGGCCCGAGTGCGGGCGGTCCTCGAGGCACCCAACCGCGTCGGTCAGTTCGAGGTCGCTTTCCACGCCCACCTCGCATGGCGCACGAGCCTCTGAGTTTTCCCCGAACGAAGGACAGCCCCATGACCCAGTCCCGCAGCAGCAGTCCCACGCAGATCAACCCGCGCCCCGCGGCGCACAGGAGCACCCGATGAAAAACTTGAGCCAAGCCAACGAACGCGAACGCAAGGAGGCGCCGGAGGTTCGCGCGCTTCACCAGGAATACGTTCAGGTGCGCTACGGAGGCGCGTACCTCGTCGTGTCTGCGGGCGCGTTTCCGCCGGCCGCGCGGGCACCGCGGAGGTTTCGCGTGCCGAAGCTGGCAGTCGCTGCCCGGCGCGCCGTGCCCCCGACGTCGACCGCCCAGCTGTCCCCGCGGACCAGTGCCGACGACAACGGCGCCGAGCCGCCGAGCGGTTGCCAGTACGCTCCGACCGGTGCGCTGGTGCTGCACCCCAGCGCCGACCTGGTCCCCGAGATGCCGGCGGCCGAGTACCAGCCACTCAAACGCGACATCGGCGAAAATGGGATCAAAGAGCCCATTCGCGTACTGCGCAACACCAACATGGTTCTTGATGGCCGCCACCGCAGGCGAGCGGCGATCGAGTTGGGACTGAAGACGGTGCCAGTGCTCGAGGTCGACCTCGGCGAGCAGACGCCGGAGCAGTACATGGTCCGCACTGCCTTGCTTCGGCGCCACCTGACTGACGATCAGCGGGCGATGATGGCTGCCATGCTGGCGAAGCGCGGAGGTGCGCTGTGAGCCGCAAGCGGGACACGCTCGCCGAGGAGTTCAACGTCTCCAAGACCAAGGTGAAGAACGCGATCGAACTTTTGAGCAAGAATCCCTTGGCGGCGGATGAGGTTCGCAACGGTCAGCTGAAGCTCAACAAGGCGCTCGCGGCTGAGAAACGCAGGGAGCAGTTGGCCCTCATCGCCAACACTCCACCTCCGGTCGGGAAATACCGAACCATCGTCATCGATCCGCCGTGGCTCTACGACCGGTCGATGGCTCACGGGGGCGCGGGCCATCACTACGAAGGCATGTCCTTCGAAAGGCTCGCCGAGTTGCCGATCAAGAGCCTCTGCGCGGACGACGCCAGCGTCTTCCTGTGGGCGACGTCGCCCTTTCTGCCCGTGGCATTCGATCTGCTTCGCGTGTGGGGACTCCAGTACCGTCAGGAGTTGGTGTGGCGAAAGACTCCGGGAATGGGCATGGGGAGCGACTATCGCGTCGACACGGAGCCGGTTCTTTTGGCCGAGCGCTACGAGGTCGAGACTGAGTCGGTCCTCTTCAGCAAGAAGGGACGCTTCCCTATGAAGACCCGCGGGCTTCGGAATTTCTTTGAAGCTCCGAGAGGCCGCCATTCTGAGAAGCCGGATCGCTTCTTTACGGAAGTCGTGGAGCCCGGAAGTCACGGCCCGTACTTGGAGATGTTCGCGCGGAAGCGCCGGCCGGGTTGGACAACGTGGGGCGCGGAACTGCCTCCTGAGCCCGAGGCCGAGCCGGCCTCCGCGGGCGGACGCGCGCCCGCCATCCATCAAACCGGGTCGGTCATCAAGCCCTCTGACGACGACGCCACCGAGTAGCGCCGGCACCCTCATCCAATCGCCCAGCTTGGATGGTACCCATCCGAGCGGGCACCACTGCCTCCCTTGGCGCGCCACGGCGTCACGGTTCAACCACAGACGTTCGCGACGCCCGCAACCTGAGCGTCGCCTCCAACCCATTTCGCGCGCTCACGGGCGCGTACGCAGGAGAGTTCATGACGAAGTTGCTCACAGCAGCGATGGCCCTTCCCCCCGGGCTCAGGCAGCTCGGCCCTGACAGGTACCTCGTTCAGCTCCGCCGGTACGGCCAGACACTGACGCGCCGAGTGCGCGGGACGCGCGCCGAGGCCCTCAGTGCGTGTTCCACGGGATCTCGATCACCGATTCCACGGCAACCCGATCACCGATTCCACGGGAAGCCGATCACCTGTTCCACGCGAAGTCGATCACCCGTTCCACGGGAAGTCGATCACCTGAGGG
>CAIWFK010000017.1 GCA_903911905.1 uncultured Myxococcales bacterium | reverse complement strand
CTCGACGAGGGCACCGCCGCTGCCGAGGCCATGCACCTGGTGCACTCGATGGCCGCCGAGACCGATGGCCGTTCGTTCTTCGTCTCGTCGAGCTGCCACCCCCAGACCATCGAGGTGGTGAAGACCCGCGCCAAGCCCCTGGGCTGGAACGTGACCGTCGGCGATCACCGCACGCTCGATTTGACCACCCAGAAGATCTTCGGCGCGCTGCTGCAGTACCCGGCGACCGACGGCTCGGTGGGCGACGATCGGGCCTTCGTACAGAAGGCCCACGCGGCCGGCGCGCTGGTGATCATGGCCAGCGACCTGCTGGCGCTCACCACGCTCACGCCTCCGGGCGAGCTGGGCGCAGACGTGGCGGTCGGTTCAGCGCAGCGCTTCGGCGTGCCGATGGGCTTCGGCGGCCCGCATGCGGCCTTCATGGCCACCAAGCTGGAGTTCGCCCGCTCGATGCCGGGCCGGCTGATCGGCGTGTCGGAAGATGCCCAGGGCAAGCCCGCGCTGCGCATGGCGCTGCAGACCCGCGAGCAGCACATTCGCCGCGAGAAGGCGACCTCGAACATCTGCACCGCGCAGGTGCTGCTGGCCGTGATGGCCTCGATGTACGGCGTGTACCACGGGCCCCGGGGCCTCAAGGCCATCGCCAGCCGCGTGCACCTGCTGGCGCGCACCTTCGCGGCGGGCTTGAAGAAGCTGGGCTACGCGACCGTCAGCGACGCCTTCTTCGACACCGTCACCGTCAAGGCCGACCAGAAGACCGCCGACGCGATCATCGCCGCCGCCGAGGCTGCGCACCTGAACCTGCGCCGCTTCGACGCGGGGCACGTGAGCGTGGCCTTCGACGAGACCACCAGCGCCGCGCACCTCGACACCCTGTTCGGCGTGTTCGCGCGGGGGGCGAAGGTCGACTTCACCGCCGAGTCGCTGGCCGGCAGCGTGGCCAACTCGAACCTGCCCGAGGGCCTGCGCCGCACCTCGAGCTACCTGACGCACCCGGCCTTCAACAGCTACCACACCGAGCACGAGATGCTGCGGTACGTGCGCTCGCTCGAGGCGAAGGACCTCTCGCTGGTGCACTCGATGATCGCGCTGGGCAGTTGCACCATGAAGCTCAACGCCACCAGTGAGATGGAGCCCATCACCTGGCCCGAGTTCAACGGCCTGCACCCCTTCGCCCCGGCCGCGCAGTGGAAGGGCTACGCCGAGATCTTCACGCAGCTCGAGAGCTACCTGTCCGAGATCACGGGCTTCGCGGGCTGCTCGCTGATGCCCAACGCCGGCTCGCAGGGTGAATACGCGGGCCTGCTGGTCATTCGCGCGTACCACGAGGCGCGTGGCCAGGGTCACCGCAACGTGTGCCTCATTCCCGCTTCGGCGCACGGCACCAACCCGGCGTCGGCCGTGATGGCTGGCTACCAGGTGGTGGTCACGAAGACCGACGAGAACGGCAACGTCGACGTGGCTGACCTCAAGGCCAAGATCGCCCAGCACAAGGACAACCTGGCCGCGCTGATGGTGACCTACCCGTCGACCCACGGCGTGTTCGAAGAGGCGATCGGCGAGATCTGCGACGCGGTGCACGCGGCCGGCGGCCAGGTCTACATGGACGGCGCCAACATGAACGCCCAGGTCGGCCTGTGCCGCCCCGGCGACTTCGGCCCCGACGTGTGCCACCTGAATCTGCACAAGACCTTCTGCATTCCCCACGGCGGTGGCGGCCCCGGCATGGGCCCCATCTGCGTGGCGAAGCACCTGGTGCCGCACCTGCCCACGCACCCCCTGCAGCAGGTGGGCGGCGCGCAGGGCCCGGGCCCCATTTCGGCGGCCCCGTACGGCAGCGCGAGCATTCTGCTCATCTCGTGGGTCTACATTCGCATGATGGGCGGCGACGGCCTGGCGCACGCCACCAAGACCGCCATTCTGAACGCGAACTACGTGGCGCAGAAGCTGACCGACGCGTACCCGGTGCTCTACCGCGGCTCGCAGAAGCGGGTGGCGCACGAGTGCATTCTCGACATGCGCAAGCTCAAGGCCACCAGCGCGGTCGAGGTGGAAGACGTGGCCAAGCGGCTGATGGAGTACGGCGGCCCCGCGCCGACGGTGTCCTTCCCCGTGGCCGGCACGATGATGGTCGAGCCGACCGAGAGCGAGTCGAAGGCCGAACTCGATCGGTTCTGCGACGCGATGCTGTCGATTCGCAAGGAGATCGCCGAGATCGAGGCCGGCACGTTGCCGAAGGACCACAACCCGCTCAAGCACGCGCCCCACACCGCCGACGTGGTGACCGCCGACGAGTGGACCCGCCCGTACTCGCGTCAGCGCGCCGCGTACCCGCTGGCCTGGGTCAAGAAGCACAAGTTCTGGCCGGCGGTCAGCCGGGTGAACAACGTGCTGGGCGACCGCAAGCTGGTGTGCAGTTGCCCGCCGGTCGAAGACTACGCGTGATCGACGTAGTCGAGGTCGACCGCGAAGCTCTCGGGCATCGACCGCAGCGCCAGCGCGGCGACCGCGAGGCACGCCAGCCCGAGTGACAGGGTCGCGGGAATGACCCCCAGCGCGGGCTTGAGCGCGAACCACACCGCGGTGATGGGAATGGCCGTGGCGCGCACGAAGTTGGGCGCGCTGGTGGTCACCGTGGCCCGCTGGTTGGTGCCGAACTGCTCGGCGGCGGTGGTGATGCACAGCACCCAGTAGCCGGTGGTGGCGCCCAAGAGGCACATCAGCCAGTAGTAGGTGCCGAGCGAGCCGCCGCCGATGGTGAGGATGAGCGTGATGCTCACCGCGAGCGCCGCGAGGAAGGCCCACAGCACGCGCTTGCGGCTCTTGAGCCGCTGGCTCAGCAGGCCGCTCACGACGTCTCCCGCCACGACTCCCGAGTACGCCCAGAAGATGGTCTGCCCGCCGGTGGGCTTCACAGAGAGGCCCAGCGCGCCGCCGATCTCGGGCGAGAAGACGAAGAGCACGCCACCGGCGAACCAGATCGGCATGCCCACCAGCACGATGCGCAGGAAGCGCCAGCTCACCAGGACCCGTGGGTCGCCGCGCGCGACGCCGGTCTTCGCGGTCTGCGCATAGAGCCGGCTCTCGAGCACGCCCACCCGCAGCACCAGCAACAGCAGGCCCATCACCCCGCCCAGGCCGTAGGCGTACCGCCAGCCGTCCTGCCCGTAGCGGGAGAGGAGCGACTCCGCGATGAGCCCTGCGGCGACCGCTCCCGAGAGCCCCAGCGAGGCCACGATGGTGGTGCCCAGGCCGCGCCGTTCCTTCGGCAGCAGCTCGCTGACCAGGGTGATGCCCGCGCCCAGCTCGCCCGCGAGGCCCAGCCCGGCGAAGACCCGGCAGACCCCGTACCAGGTCACGTCGTGCACGAAGGCGTTGCCCAGGTTCGCCAGCGAATACATGACGATCGACCCGAAGAGCACGGTGAGTCGGCCCCGTCGGTCGCCCAACATGCCCCACAGCATGCCCCCCAGCAGCATGCCGCCGAGCTGCAGGTCGAGCAGCAGGCCGCCGGTCGAGGTCAGGGCGCCCTCGAGGACTCCCAGGGACTTGAGGCTGGGCACGCGCAAGATGCTGAAGAGCACCAGGTCGTACAGGTCGACGAAGTAGCCCAGGGCGGCGACGACCACGGCGAGG
>CAIWFK010000016.1 GCA_903911905.1 uncultured Myxococcales bacterium | reverse complement strand
GATGTTGGTGGTGGGCACCAATTCGACCTTCATCACCCGCGAGTTGATGGGGTGCTTGCCCGGCAACAGCGGTTCGATCCACACGCCCTTGCGACCCTTCTCGACCAGGTCGCCGTGGGTGAAGTCGTCGCCCGACAGGTCGACGTGCTCCTTGCCCACGTAGCTGACGACCACGCCCACGTAGCCGATGGGAATCTCGGTCATGGGAATCTGCTCGACCTTCACGAACCAGGGGTTCAGGGTCCACGAACCAGACAGCAACACCTGCTCCTGCAGACCGCGGCAACCGCCAGCGTCGATGAAGCCCTGGCCCCGCTGGAAGTTGTCGTGCCCCTCGACCGGCGCACCGGCGAGGTCTCCCTGGGGAATGGGCTTGCCGTCGAGCACCGTGACGATGCCCACCTTGTCGGGCGAGACGCTGTAGACGGTCAGCTCACTGGGCCGCACGCCGAACTGGTCGGCGTTGTCGCTGGTCACCACCTGGAACAGCGCCGGGTTGATGCGGTAGCTGCCCGCGGTCAACACGCCGAGCTGACGGCCCTTCTCACCGCCGTTGGTGAGGAAGGCGCGAGCGTCCTGGAAGTCGTCGGAATCGACCTCGTGGCCGAGAATGCGCTCCGACGGAATGGCGTCACCGTCGGCGGCCACCACCAGCGCGATTTCGCCGGGGGTCACGACCATCAACGGCACCTTCTCGACGCGATACTTCCAGAACCACAGCCCGAAGTGCATGCCCGGAGGCAGCAGGTCGGCCTGGTACCCGGCCTCTCCGTCGAGCGCGATGAGACGCCCCGGCGGCAGCGGGCTGCCGAACTTCTTGATGACCAGGCCCGACTGATCTTCTTCGATGACCCACAAGCCGGCGAAGACGAAGAACGCGGCGAGGCCCAGCACCGCGGCGATGGAGATGAGGACGATGAGTTGCGTGGAGAACATATCGACTTCCTTTCAGTTCGAGAGAGTGGCCCGACGGCGGCCGAGTTCAGCGAGGAAGTGCTCGGGGGCCACCATCGAGACGATGAGCGTGTGACAGGTGACGTCGCTCCTCGTGGTGAAGCAGTGCGTTTCAGAAGCTGCGGCGACGGGGCAAGGCGAACGCGAGCGCGAGGCCGACCCCCAGCGCCACGCCCATCGAGTGGGTGGCGGCGAAGAGCGCGGTGCCGATGCCGAGGCCGATCATCAACTGGGGAATGCGAGTGGTCTGGTTCATGGTGAAGGACCTCACTGCATGGGCGGGACCACGCCTCAACCACCCGGAATGAGGCAAGCCCCCAGGCACAATTCACGATTTCATTCGCGCCCGGACGGTGTTGTATTCATGGCATGCCAACCTTTACCTGGAAGGGTGATTTTCCCCGCGCCGTGGGCCCGCTGCTGGCCGCGAAGGGCTGGCAGCAGGGCCCGTCGGGGCTGACGGTGGTGCGCACGCCGAAGGCCGAGCTGCCGACCGGTACGCCCGCGCAGTGGGTCTGGGTCTGTGGCGAGAAGCCGTCGACGCTGGCGATGCAGGCGGCGGTCGATCGCGGCGCCATCGACGTGGTGGTGCAGGTCACCGGCTGGGAAGCACGCTTGCTGGCGAGGCTCGACGAGTCGCTGGTCTCGGCGCCCGAGATTCCGCTGCCCAGGGACTTCGTGGCCGAGAGCGCGGCGGCGAAGGGGCTGCTGCGCAAGCTGTACGAAGCGGCGCAGACCTCGATGCCGGTGCTGCTGACCGGAGAGACCGGCACCGGCAAGGAACTGGCGAGCCGGCTGTTGCACCAATGGTCGCCGCGGCGCGCGCGCACTTTCGTGCCCATCAACTGCGCGGCCATTCCCAACGAGCTGATGGAAGGCGAGCTCTTCGGCTACGTGCGAGGCGCGTTCTCGGGCGCGACCCGCGACTACGACGGGCAGTTGGCGGCGGCCTCGGGCGGCACGGTGTTCCTCGACGAAATCGACGACACCCCGCTGGTGCTGCAGAACAAGCTGCTGCGCGTGCTCGAAGACCGGGTGATTTCGCGCCTGGGCGAGAGCACGTGGACCAAGGTCGACTTCCGCATCGTGGCGGCGACCAATCGTGACTTGAAGGCGCTGATCGCCAAGGGCCAGTTCGGCGACGACCTGTTCGAGCGTCTGGCGACGGTGCAGGTGGTGTTGCCGGCGCTGAGGGAGCGGCTGGACGATCTGCCCACCCTGGTGCTGCAGTTGTTCGCCCGGTACTACGCCGAAGACCCGGTGGCGGCGAAGCGGCTGCGGGTGGCCGAGGTCACCCCCGAGGCGCTCGAGGTGCTGCGGGCCTACCCGTGGCCGGGCAACATTCGTGAACTGCGCAACGTGATCTTCGGGGCCCTGGTCGCCAAGCGCGCGGGTACGGCGTTGCTGGTCAGCGACCTGCCTCGGCGGCTGTGGGCGAAGGTCGACCGCAGCGAAGGCCTGGTCGACGCGGCCGCGGTGACGGCGCGGGTGGTGGGTGGGTCGATGAACCTGAAGGCCGAACTGGAGCGGCTGGAACGGTTGGCGCTCACGGCCGCGCTGCAGCACGCGGCGGGGAATGCGGCGGAGGCCGCGCGGCTGTTGGGCGAGGTCGGCCGGGGCACCGCGCGCGACCCGGGTGGCACGGTGCGCACGATGATGAAGCGGCTGGGCATGAAGTGACCAGTCCACCCGCCTGAGCCGAAGACGGGTTTCGCGCTCGAGTGTCGGCACGAAGCCGGCTGCGGCGCCAGGGAACGCAGGCTCGAACCGGGGGTGAGTCGACCGGTGGTCAGGTCGCGCTGGTGGGCAGGTGCCGGGCGATGGCAGCCTTGAGCACGTCGGGCGCCACCGGTTTGCGGAGGAACTCGGTCACGCCCATGGCGCGTGCCTTGACGTGGAGCGCCTGGTCTTCGTCGCCGGTGAGCAGGATGACGGGGAGTTTGCGTTCGCCTTCGGAGGCCCGCAGCTTCTTGAGCAGCTCGAGCCCCGTCATGCCGGGCATGTTGTGGTCGACGACCAGCACGGCGAACGACTCGCGCTGGAGCTGCGCGAGGGCGTCGGCGGGGTTCGACAGCTCGACCACCTCGAGGGGTTGGTTGAGCAGGAAGATCTTGAGCAACGTGCGAGTCGTCGCCTCGTCGTCGAGCAGCATGATGCGGGGCTTGGCCACGCCGCACCGTACCTCAAGGCCGCGCGCACGACGCGCGGAGTTGCAGCTCCACCTGCCGTACCGACTGGAGGTCACGCTTCGGTCGAGGGGTCGCGACGACCCGCCTCCGCCGTCAGGAATGTGATGCGCACAACCTGCGCGAGCCCGAATACCCCCGGATCGACTCGGCTCCCGGGGCCGCGTGCTCCCTGCCGGTTGGGGCCGCGGCGGGCCGATCGCAGGCCAGCACGTTGCACAGCCGCCGGTCATGACACCTGCACTGATCGGGAACCCGAGGCGCGGTTTGAGCTAGCTCACCCTGCTCGCCGCATCGGCCGCCTTCGCAGAGACCTCCTCCGCGCCTGGCTTCGCCCTCACCCGCTTCGACCCCGCCGAGCGCGGCAGTCGCTTCTTCACCACCGAATCACTCGACTGGCGCAATGACGCCCCGACCCTGGGCCTGGTCGTCGACTACGCCTACCAGCCGCTGGTCATCTACCAGGTGACGCCCACCGGCCCGAAGGAGGTCTTCGCCATCGTCCGCAACTTCGCCGTAGGCGAAGTGGGCGGCAGCATCGGCCTGGGCGAGCGCTTCCGCGTCGGCCTCGCGCTGCCGATGGTGCTCTACGCCGACGGCGGCCCCGGCCAGTTGGGCCTGGTCAGCTACGCCGGCCCGCAACGTACCGGCGTGGGCGACCTGCGCGTCAGCGCAGACGTTCGCTTCTACGGGTCGGCCACCGACCACCTGCGCCTCGGCGCCGGCGCGCGCGTGTACCTGCCCACCGGCGACCCCAAGGCTCCACCCGTCACCGGCGCTGCCTCCCGAGAAGGTCGAGGCGGTCGGCGGCACCGCCACCGTGCCGTCGGCGTGGCCGATGATGACCTGCTGGCCGACCGCCGTGCCGTCCGACTCGACCGAGCCGGTGGCGACGATGGAATCGACCGTGGCCCAGCCCGCGCTGGTGGTGGGTACTGCCGCCAGGGCCGTGCCGCCGCTGAAGTACGTCGCCGTCCACCCCTGGGGAATGGTGGGCACCCCGGTCGCGGTGATCTTCGCGGGGTCGAAGCTCAACTGCATGGTCTGGCTGATGGTCGACACGTCGGCGTGCACCGGCGCGGTGAGCGTCAATTGCAGCGCGCCGCCGACCGCCGGGTTGGTGGTCGACGCCGTGACCGCGACGTTGGTGCTCAACGCCTGCCGGTTGGCGTTCACCTTCGAGCCGATCTTGTGATCAGAGCAGCCTGCGACGGCGAGCGTGAGCGCGCTCAGGGTCAGCGTTCGAAGCAGTGACATGGTGGGAACTCCGGTGGTGGTTCGAAGGGTGGACGTGGCGGAGCGGTTCACGGCTTCACCTCGAGGTTGGTGATGTGGAACTCGACGCGGCGGTTGGCGAGGCGGTTCGGCTCGGAGTCGTTGGGCGCGACCGGGCGGCCAGGCCCGAAGCCTGCGGCCTCGAGCCGCTTGCCGTCGACGCCGTGGGCGGTCATCCACCCCATGACGCTGATGGCGCGGCGGCGGCTGAGGTCGGTGTTGAAGGTGGCCGGGCCACGGTCGTCGGTGTGGTCTTCTTCAACGACACCCGCACCAAGGTCTTCAACATTCACCATCACGACGGCCCGCCGACGCTCATGTGCCGCAACGCGTCCGACGGCAGCACGTGTGGCGCGGGCTACCCGTTCTCGCTCTACCACACGTCGATTCGCGCGACCGGTTACTACGACGCGACGACGAAGCACATCTGGCACCCGACCCACAACAACGTCACCGCGGGCTGGGAATGCGTCGACGTCTCGGGCACCCCGGTCTCGTGTGCGACCCGTTTCGTGTCGGCCGGCACCAACATCAACGCTGGCTACGACAGCAACATGGACGTGGTGGTGATCGGTCGCGAGCTCTACAGCATCTCGATTCCCACCGGCTCGCTGACCTGCCTGAACCTGGACACGGTCGCGCCGTGCGCGGGCCAGCCGTACGCCGGCTTCGGCGGCACCAACGAGACCACCAGCGGCATCACGGGCATCAACGGCAAGGTCTACACGCTGGTGAACAGCACCATGAAGTGCTTCGACCCCGCGACCAAGGCAGCCTGCGCCGGCATGCAGTGGCCCAAGGCGGGCGGCACCCAGCCGGTGCTCGCGGTGCCCAGCGCCGATGGCGTGGTCCGCAACGTGTGCAGCAACGGCGCGTGCTGGTCGCTCGACGGCTCGGCGCACACCCTGCCCGCGGCCTTCATCAATTACATCAACGCCAACAACGTCAGCGCGCTCGCGGCGTATGGTCCGTCGTACCAGATGTATGCAGGCGCGGCGACGGCCGGCACCCGCCTGTTCTGGCCGATGGTGCCCGGCGTCATGGGCTGCTTCGACTTCGCGGCTGGCGCGGTCTGCCCCAACTTTCCCATCACCATTCCGGTTCAGTACACGGTTGCCGCCGACCCGGTGAACAGCAACTGCGTGTGGACCAACTCCGACGACGGCGTCATTCGTACGTGGGACGTGCCGACCGGCACCGCGGGCTGCAAGGCCCCGCCGCCGCCGCCGCCCGTCGCGACGTATTACCCGCAGGCCGTCATTCCGCGCCTGGCGTGTGACGCGGGACCCGGGTCGGCGCGTGGAAGACCTTCACCGTGCTCAACCCCGAACCGAGCGAGTACACCTCGGCCACCGTCACCATCAAGGACAGCGCGGGCGTGGCGATTCCCAACTGGATCGCGGTGCCCCTGCCCGCCAGCCAGGTGCTCGACCTGACCGGCCTGAGCACCGCGGCGACCGGCCTCAACCCGTCGTTCGAGATCACCTTCGTGGGCATGGCCGCCAGCATCTCGGGTGGCGCGGTCACCGGTGGGCCCAAGGCCGACTTCAAGGTGCTCGGCGACTCGCCGCAAATGTGTCTGCAGGCGAAGATGCGTGACTGCGCGCAGGGCTTCGGCGTCTTCCCCTCGGGGCAGGCAAGCTCGACGTCGATCGCGGCAGCGGGCTCGGCGGCGCTCAGTGGCGGCCAGCCGGTCGCCTTCACGCCGGCCAGCGTCAGTGTGAACGACGCGGCGGCGCTGGCGGCCAACTGCGGCGCCACGCTCGACGGCACGCTCGCCACCACCTCGGGTGTGCCGATGGGCGGGCTGCAGGTCGCGCTGCTCGACTCGTCGGGCCAGACGGTCGCCGGCCCCACCGGCACGCCGCTGGTCGCCACCACCGACGCTATCGGCGGCTACCTCTTCCCTGCGCTGTTGCCGCAGACGTACGCGGTGCGCATGGCCAGCGCGCCCGGCTTCCCGCTGACCTCCATCACGGTGGTGGCAGGCGGCTCGGGCACGGTCGGCGCGTCCGCCATCGGCGGCAACTCCGGCCCGGTGCTGCTCACCGGTGCCCAGACCTCCACCGTCGACGGCCTCTATGCGGACCCCGCCACTGGCGGTGGCTCGGGTGGTGGCGGGGGCGCCGGCGGCGGTTCTGGCGCGGGCGGCGGCGTGGCAGGTACGGGTGGCGGCTCGAGCGGCGCAGGCGGAGGCTTCGCCGGCAGCTCGAACTTCACCTTCGTCGCCTCGACCCTCGCTCCCGCCCAGGGAAGCACCGTCACCTACACGGCGACCGTGCCGTTGCAGAACGTGAACACCGTGGTGGCCAACGCGTTGTCGGCCGACCTCGACCTGACGCGCCAGCACCTCACTGGCGCGCCAACCTTCCCCGAAGGGTGGACGACGACGTACTCGAGCGGCGGCACGGTGATTCCGACGCCGACCACGCCCGCGGGTTGGGCGCAGGTCGACCACATCGCGACCCAGGGCAGCGTTCGCTACGACGGCGTGGTCAACGGGTACCAGATGTACGTGGGCGGCACGACCGCCTCGGCCCCGCCCCCGACCGCCGCCAGCTTCTCGGGTGGCTCGGCCGGTGACGGCTGGGACGTGCTCTTCAGCCCCGACCGCAAGCGCGTCTTCAACGTGCACCACCACGACGGCCCGCCGACGGTCATGTGTCGCAACGCGGCCGACGGCAGCACGTGCGGCGCGGGCTACCCCTTCTCGCTGTACCACACGAGTTCCCGCTCGACCGGGTGGATCGACCCCGACACCCTGCACTTCTGGCACGAGACGTTCAGCAGCGTGAACGGCCAGGCCGGTTGGGAATGCGTCGACGTGTCGGGCGCCATCAATTCGCCCTACGCCGCGCCCTCGTACTGCCCGACGCGCTTCGTGTCGGCGGGCTATGCGGCCAACAACAGCTACGACAGCCACATCGAGCTCGCGGTGGTCGGCAAGGAACTCTACAGCCTCGATTCCATCAACGGCCGGCTGACCTGCCTCGACGTGACGAGCAACGGCGGCGCGGGTGCGCCCTGCGCGGGCCAGCCGTACGCCGGCTTCGGGCAGAACAACGCGGCGTCCATCAGCATGATCTCGCTGGGCGGGAAGATCTACGTGCAGGGCAACGCGGCGGTGAAGTGCTTCGACCCCGCGACCAAGGCGGCGTGCACCAACGGCTGGCCGGCCGGGGGTCGCGCGACGAGCAAGGCCCGCCCGGTGATGGCGGTGCCCGACGCGGCGGGCGTGCTCAACGTGTGCGTGCAGGGTGACTGCTGGGCGCAGGACGGCTCGGCCACCACCATGCCCGCGGGCTTCGCGGCCTTCATGGCGGGCAACCCCGTCACCAGCGGCTGCTGCGGCGACTACTATTCGTCGACCAGCCACGGAGCGTCGCGGCTGTACTTCCCCATGAGCAACTCGCGGCTGCAGTGCTACGACGCGTCGGCCAACGGCGGCGCGGGCGGCGCATGCAGCACCACCGCCACGGCGTTCCCGCTGAGCGTCAGCCAGATCTACACGGTTCGCATCGACCCGGCCGACGACAACTGCGTGTGGACCAACGGCAACGACGGCACCATTCGCACCTGGAACGCGCTGACCGGCAACGCGGGCTGCGCGCCGCCTCCGGGCCTGGCCAAGTTCAAGCCGGCCATCAGCCTGCCGCGCCTGGCCTGCGACCCCGCGCGCCGCGTGGGTGACTGGTCGGTGCTCAAGCTGACCGCGCCGGCGCCCAGCGGCTACGGCACCGCGAGCCTGACGGTGAAGAACTCGTCTGGCGCGGCCATCGCCGGGTGGACCAACGTGCCGGTGCCGGCGAACCAGCAGGTCAACCTCTCGGGCCTCACCATGGCCATGACGGGCCTGACGCCGACCTTCGAGGTCAGCTTCACCAAGCTGACCTTCACCGGCAACCCCACCGCCGACTTCACCGTGGTCTCGGGCTCGCCGCAGTTGTGCTTCACCGCGCTCGACACCTGCCCCGCCGGCCCGGGCGTCTTGCCCACCACGCCTCCGGCCATCACCACGGCCTCGGCGACCGGTTCGTCGACGCTGCTCGACGGCACGGTCATTCCCTTCGCCCCCCTGACCCAGGACGTGCAGTTCGCCGCGCCCCTGCCCTCCTCGTGCGGAGGCACGCTGTCGGGTCAGTTGATCAGCCAGGAGGGCCGCGCGGTGGTCAACGTGCCGGTCACCCTGCTCGACCCGGGCGGCAACCGAATTCAATACCAGGGCGGCGACGTGGTGGCGCTCAGCGACGCGCAGAGCCACTACGCGTTCCCCACGCTCATCGCCGGTACCTACAAGGTGCAGCTGAACGACGTCATGGGGTGGGTGCTCGATTCCATCACCGTGGCCTCGGGCGGTTCGGGCACCACCACGCCGACCGCGCGGGTGGGCGTGTCCAACGTCATCACCGTGGCGGTGGGCGGCGCGGCGAGCGTGAACGGCGCCTTCCACATCGGCGACAGTGACGGCGACGGCATTCCCGACAACCTCGAGATGGGCCCCAACTTCACCGCCATCGACACCGACGGCGACGGCGTGCCCGACTACCTCGACCTGGACAGCGACAACGACGGCATTCCCGACCGGGTCGAAAACCACGGGCGCGACGTGCTGGTCGACAGCGACGGCGACGGCATTCCCGACCTGCGCGATTCCGACAGCGACAACGACGGCATTCCCGACGTGGTCGAATCGGGCGCCACCAGCGACGTCACGCTCACCCAGCTCTCGGGTGCGGTCGGCGCGAACGGCATCGTCGACGCCATCGAGACCCAGGTCGATTCGGGCGCGGTGACCTTCACCCTGCTCGACACCGACCACGACGGCACGCCGGACTACCTCGACGCCGACAGCGACGGCGACGGCATTCCCGACGCGATCGAGCTGACCGCCGACGCCGACCAGGACGGCGTGGGCAACTGGCACGACCTCGATTCCGACAACGACGGCATTCCCGACGCGATCGAGAAGGGCCTCGACGGCCTGCACCCGGTCGACACCGACGGCGACGGCACGCCCGATTACCTCGACCTCGACTCCGACAACGACGGCATTCCCGACGCGGTCGAGGCGGGCTTCCCGGCGGCGCAACTGACCGCCACCGGCACGCTCAAGGGGACCTTCGGCGCGAACGGCCTGGCCGACGCGCTCGAGACCTCGCCCGACAGCGGCGTCATCAACTACACGGTGCACGACCAGAACGGCGACGGCGTGGCCGACTACCTGTCGCTCGACAGCGACGGCGACCACCTGCCCGACGCCATCGAGAAGGGGCTGACGCTGCTGCCAGTCGACAGCGACGGCGACGGCCTGCCCGACTTCCTCGACCTCGACAGTGACGGCGACGGCATTCCCGACGCCATCGAGACGAACGGCACCGGCACGCTGGTCGACACCGACGGCGACGGCACGCCCGACTACCTCGACCTCGACACCGACGGCGACGGCATTCCCGACCGCATCGAAGGCTCGGCCGATGCCGATGGTGATGGCGTGGGCAACTGGCGCGACCTCGATTCCGACGGCGACAAAATTCCGGATCAGGTCGAGACCGCCATCGACAGCGACGGCGACGGCACGCCCGACTTCCTCGACCTCGACAGCGACGGCGACGGCATC
>CAIWFK010000015.1 GCA_903911905.1 uncultured Myxococcales bacterium | reverse complement strand
CCGTCACCACGCCGCCGACCCCGCCCTGTGATGCGGCGTGCCAGGCTGCCGACGCTGGCCACGATGCGGGTTCGCTGGATGCCGGCGTGACCGACGCGGGGCACGACGCTGGCGTCGACGCCGGCGCCCCCGACGCAGGCCACCTCGACGCGGGAACGGTCGACGCGGGGGGCGATGCGGGCGTCGTCGATGCGGGGCCGCCGGTCGATGCCGGCGCGCCCGACGCGGGGCTTTCGGGCTGCCAGACCGACCAGGACTGTCTGGGCGGAACGCCGCACTGCAACCTGGCCACCGGAGCCTGCGTGGAGTGCCTGACCGATACCCAGTGCTTCTCGAGCGTGGCGCCGGTCTGCGATCAACGCTCGTTCACCTGCGTGGGCTGCGTATCGGCCGCCAACTGCGCCAACCCCACGCCGGCCTGCGATCCGACCCAGCAGTGCGTGGCCTGCACCGCCAACGCCCAATGCGGGGCAGGCCGCACCTGCGTCTTCCCGGGGACCTGCAATGGCCTCAACGACACCTGCGCCACCGCCCGGGTGCTGACCTTCCCCGGCAGCCTGGGCACGTTCTCGTTCGCCGACGACCCCTCACTGGCCCTCGACGACTTGCAGGTGTCGTGCAACGCCGCGGGGCCCGAGCTGGTCTACACCTTCACCACCACCGTGGTGCGCGACTTCCAGGTCACCGTGGCGCCGCTCACCGGCAGCCAGTCGAAGCCAGTGGTCGCGCTGCGCTCGGTCTGTGCCACGGCTTCTTCCGAGGTCGGTTGTGATGCGCCCGCGAGCGGCGGTGCCGCGCTCCAGGTGAAGGGCCTGGCCCCCGGCACCTGGGCGCTGATCGTCGAGACCGCGAACGGCGCGCCCGGACCCGTGCAGCTCGACGTGCACCTGCTCGCGCAGGCCCAGGCACCGGCCAATGACCCTGCTCGGCACCCCAGGCGTTGACCTTCTTCGGTTCGACCGCGGCGGTGGTCGGCGACACCTCGCTCGCCACCAACGATTCCACCACGGCGCCCTCGTGCAGCGCGACCGCACACAGCGGGCCCGACCTTCAGTACACGTACACGCTGGCCACCAGGTCGACCGTGTCCCTGGTCGCTCGCCCGGTGTCTGGCTCGTCGCTGCACCCCGTGCTGTCGCTGCAGAGCAGTTGCGGTGGCCCTGAGCTCGCGTGCCAGGCCTCGGCCAGCGCGACTGCCGCCCAACTGTCCCTGGTGCAGGCCCCCGGCACCTTCTCGGTCACGGTCGATTCGGCTGACGGCACCGTGGGCGCGTTCGAGCTGCAGGTCATCGCCACGCCGATCGTCGACAACGACACCTGCAGCTCACCTACCGCGCTGACCTTCTCGGGCGCCACCGCCACCGCGACCGGCGACACCACCTTCGCCACCAACGGCAACGGCGTGAACGATGCCAGCCCGGGGTGCAGCAGCTCGGCCCGAAGCTCGGGGCAGGACGTGGTCTTCACCTACACGCTGACCCAGGCGCGCGACGTCACCATCGCGGTCACGCCGACCGGCGCCACGCCCTCGCTCGAGCCGGTGGTCTCGGTTCGAACCAGTTGTGGCGACGCCAGTGCTGCGGCCGAAGTGGGGTGCGTGAGCCCACTGGCCACCACCGTGGGGCAGCTCCCCCTCGTCAACCAGCCGGCGGGCACCTACACGGTGTGGGTCGACGGCGCGAATGGCAGCGCCGGGCCCTTCCAGCTCGAGGTGCTCACCGCCTCGCCGACGCCGCCTCCGGCCAACGACACCTGCGCAAGCCCCAGCGCGCTCACCTTCACGAACGGCAGCTCCATCGTCAGCGGCTCGACCGCCCAGGCCGCGAACGACAACTCGCCGTACGATCTGTCGCCGACCTGCAGCGCTTCGGGCAAACAGAGCGGTCGCGACGTGGTCTACAGCTTCGTGCTCACCCAGCCGCAGGACGTGACCTTCACCCTCGCGCCGTCGGCAGGCTCGTCGCTGGCGCCGGTGCTGTACGTTCGCAAGGGCACCTGCGCCTCGCAGTTGCTGACCGACGAAGTGGTGTGCGTCGAGCAGGCCACCACCCTCACCAGCACGGTCACCGCGCTGGGCGCTGGAACGTACTTCGTCTTCGTCGACTCGGCAGGAGGGACCTCGGGGGCCTTCACCCTGACCACCACGCTCGCGGCGCCCACGCCTGCGCCGGCCAACGACACCTGCGCCGCGCCCCAGGCGTTGACCTTCGTGAACGGCCTCGCGACGACGTCCGGTACCACCGTAGGAGCCACCAATTCGAACACGCCCTCGGACAACTCCCCGGCTTGCGGCACCGGCTTCCTGCCCAGGCGCTATGGCCGCGACCTGGTCTACACCTTCACCCTGACCAGCCCGGCCGACGTCGACGTTCGGGTCACGCCCACCGCGGCGAGCGCGTTCGTTCCGGCGGTCTACGCGCGCACCCCCAACGCCTGCACCAGCTTCAGCGCCGGCACCGAGCTGGGCTGCGTGGCCTCGGTCACCCCGGTGGAAGCGCAGCTCTACCTGCCCAACCTGCTGGCTGGCACGTACCCGCTCTTCGTCGACTCCAACTCGTACGACACTGGTGGCTTCACGCTGACCGTCAAGCAGTTGCCGCCCACGCTGCCGCCCGCCAACGACACCTGCGCGGCTCCTACGGCCTTGACCGCCGGCGTGGCGGTGTCGGGCAGCACCATCGGCGCGAAGGACGACTATTCGCTGGGCGGGTACCCCGGGTCGTGCGGGCTGTCGCTGAACACCGGGCGAGACGTGACGTACCAGTTCACCGCGCAGACCACCGGTACCGCCACGGCTACGGTCTCGCCGGTGGGCCTCTATGATCCGTCGTTGTTGTTGCTGACCCCGAGCTGCGCGGCGAGCACCTGCGCGCGCTCGGCGAACGTCGGAGGGCCGGGGGTCCCCGAGTCGCTCACCTTCGCGGTCACCGCCGGGCAGTCGGATTATGTCGTGGTCGACAGCGCAGACGGCTCGCTGCCCAATTCCTCGGGGCAGTTCAGCCTGATCGTTCAGCAGTGACGTCGATCGGAGACCGACATGGTGCGAGTGACCGCATGAGATCGATGCTGCTGCTGATCGGTTGTGCCGCAGGCTGCGCGACGCCGGCCGCTCGGCTCGGCGTGAACGGGCTCGATGTCTGGCAGACGAACCGCGTGACGGCGGCCGCCCTGGTCGAGCGGCACGAGGGCTCGCTTCGCCCCTGGGCCGCCGCCGCCTGTGCCCAACGACCAGAGCTGTTTGCGCTGAAGGACCGAGCGGTCACGGAGCTCACCGCCGCCGAGCTGCGGGGCGCCGAGGTCAGCCTGAGCGCCATCGTTTTCCGCGGCGGCGTGAATGCGGGCCACTGCTATGCGACGATCGAGGTCGTCGAGCCGGAGGATCGGGCGCAGCGGTCGGTGTTCCGAGAGGACCCCACGGGTCACCCTCCGGTGCCGGAGGCCCTGTTCGCGACGTGGAATGCCTACCTGGAGACCTCGGAACGGGTTGCCGCTCCGATCGCGCACACGCCGTGTCCGGTGTTTCACTGCCTCTCCCGCGGCTTCGACCACCCTGCGCTGGCCTCGTTCCTCCCGAACCTCGAGGCCGCGGTCCCCGGTCACGAAGGCGAACTGAGGCTGATCGTGCTGCAGCACGCCGATGCGGAACGGCGCGCGGCCGCGCTGTTCCTGCTCGCGCACGGGCACGATGGCCCGGGCCTGGTCGAGGTCGCCGCGGGTGCCCTCACGGACCCCAACTCGCTGGTGCGCAACAACGCCGCGCGTGTCCTCGGCGCCATCGTCGAAAGCCACCCGGAGCTTTCGGTGCCACTCGGCCCGCTGATTCCGCTCGCCAATGGGCCAACCACGACCGACCGCAACAAGGCGCTCTCGGCCATCAGCAATGCGATCCGCAGTGACGCTGACCGGCTCGTGGTGCTCGATCGCCTGGGGCCGCTCCTGCTGCGCTTCGTCCGTCAGGAGAACCCCCTGGTCAGGGATCCGGCCCGACGAATTCTGGAGCGCGCGTGTGGGAGCGATGAACGGACCTGGCGGCGGTGTGTCGACGAACGTCGGTGAATCGCCGGCCTCAGTAGATGTTCATCGGCTTGCGCCGTCCCCGAGTGATGAAGCTTGGGAGGCGGCGCGGTATCCTGACCCCGCGATG
>CAIWFK010000014.1 GCA_903911905.1 uncultured Myxococcales bacterium | reverse complement strand
TGACACCGGCAAAGCTCATCAGCACCGGCAGCAGCAGCAGGTTGGTGATCACCAGCACAGCCACACCAATGCTGGCTGTCACCGCCAGTTCACGGATCACCGGAATCGGGATCAGCACCAGCACACCAAAGCCCACAGCGTCGGCCAACAGTGCCGTCACGCCGGCCAGGAACAGACGGCGAAAGGTGTAGCGCGCTGCCACCAGACGGTGCGTGCCACGGCCAATGTCCTGCATGATGCCGTTCATCTTCTGCGCACCGTGGCTCACGCCAATGGCAAACACCAGAAACGGCACCAACAGCGAATACGGGTCCAGTTCCAGCCCGGCCATGGCCACCAGCCCGACCTGCCAGAGCACGGCCACCAGCGAGCAGGCCAGCACCAGGGCGGTACTGCGCACGCAGTGGGTGTAGCCAAACAGCAGCACGGCGGCAATCAGCGTAGCCACGCCAAAGTACATGATCACCTGCAGCAGGCCGTCGAGCAGATCGCCCACGATCTTGGCAAAGCCGATGACGTGGATCTTTACGCCCCAGGGTTTGCCATCGGGCGCCAGCCCGTCCTGGTACTTGGTGCGCAGTGCCGCCACGTCATGCGACAGCTTGCGGTAGTCCAGTCGCTGGCCGTCACGCAAATGGTCGAGCAGCGGCAACACGATGGCACTGGACTTGAAGTCATTGGCCACCAGACTGCCCACCAGGCCGGCACGCGCGGCGTTTTGCCGCAGCTTCGCCACACTGTCAGGCGAACCATCAAAATTGTCCGGCATGACCTGGCCGCCCTGAAAGCCCTCTTCCGTCACTTCAGTCCAGCGCACCGCCGGGCTCCATAGCGACTTGACCCAGGCGCGGTCCACACCGGGGGTGAGGAACAACTCGTCGTTGATCAGCTTGAGCGTATTGATATAGCGCGCATCAAACACATCCCCCGCAGGGTTCTCCACCACCACGCGCAGGGTATTGCCCATGCCGCGCAGATCGCTCTTGTACTTGAGGTAATTCTGGATGTAGGGATGATTGACTGGAATCATCTTCTCAAAGCTGGCGTTGAGCGAAATGCGCGTGGCAAAAAAGCCCAGCACCAGCGTGAGCACCGAGCCCAGCGCCCACACCAGCTTGCTGACGACGTTGAGCACCGAGAGCGCCTTCACCGTGCCCTTCGCGTGCAGCAGCGCGGCCAGGGTCTGGTTCATCGCCCCCACGAAACAGGCCAGCCCGAAGACGAAGACCAGTTGCTGCACTTCGCGCGGCCGCCCCGAGGCCACCAGCACGGCCTGCATCACCGCCAGCAACAGCACGGTGATGACGACCCGCAGCACCGTCACGCCGGCCAGGAAGTCCGACGCGTACTCGGGCCGCACCGAGACCTCGCGGCGTATGTACGTGTCGATGCCCAGCGAGAGCGCGACGAAGAAGGTGGCCGTGAAGGCGTCGGCGAAGTTGAGCGGGCCCCAGGCGTCGGGGCCCAGGTAGCGCGGCATCATCAGTCGCACCACCACCGCCACGCCCCAGGTCACCGCGAGCGAGCCTCCCAGCCGCGCGGCGTTGCGCACGGCAGTGAAGGTGTCGTCGTGCGTGGTGCTGGCTTCGAGTTGCATCGCCTTCCGCCGTTGCAACCCGGAAGCCGGGGCCAAGCAGGCCAATCGACGAAGGCTCACCCCTGCACGGTCGTCGCGGTGGGGCGCGCTTGCGTCGACCCGGCGGCCTTCGCGCGCCTCGAGCGCCAACGAGCGAGTGGCCGCTCGACCCCCACGTGAATGAGCGCCGCGACGCCCACGCAGGTCGGTATGGCCACCGCGAAGAGCACCACGGGTGGAAGCCGCAGATGCTCGTCGAGCGCCTCGAGCAGGGTGGGGTGCACCAGGTACAGCGGGTAGCTGATGCGACCGACCCACTGCACCCACCGCCAGTTGAGCGCGCGCATCACGCCCCAGCCCGGCTCGCGCACCGCCACCACGTAGATGGGCACGAGGCAGACGCCCTGCAACGTGTAGCGGAAGGTCTCGAGGAACCAGGGTGCGCGCACCGCGAAGCTGACGAGCAGGCCGACCATCGCCAGGGGGAGCAGCCGTGTACGCCACACCGTCGGGGTCAGCCGCGAAGCGTCGAGCGCGGGGTTGCCCCACAGCGCCAGCACGCAGCCGAAGAGAATCGAATCGAAGCGGGTGTCGGTCGCCGGGTAGATGCGGTTCTTGGTAGCCGCGAAGGCGAACACCAGCACGCAGCGCCAGGCCAATACCCCCAGGGCCAGCCCCAGCAGCGCGCGGGCCTGGGTTCGCCGCCCCTCGAGCCGCCTCACCAGCAGGAACAGCCAGGGGAAGAGCAGGTAGAAGTGTTCTTCGACCGCCAGCGACCAGAAGATGAAGGTGCCCGGAGCGAGGCCTTCCCACCAGCCGTGCCACACCACCCAATAGTTGGTCAGGTGCAGCGCCTGGGCCAGCACCGCCCTCGGCTCGAGCGTGTTCGACAGCCACCCCCGCGCGGTGGCCAGCGTGGCCAGCCCCAGCACCAGGTAGAAGGGTGGAAGAATGCGCACCGCGCGCCGCAGGTAGAACGCGCCGATGGCCACCGTGCCGGTCTGCTCGTGCTCGAGCCGCATCAAGGTCGTGATGAGGAAGCCCGAGAGAAAGAAGAAGACGGTGACGCCGAAGCTGCCAGGCACCACGTTGGGCACCTTCGTCTGCTCGAGCACGTGGGCCAGCAGCACCGTGGCCACCGCGACGGCGCGCAACCCATCGAGCGAGGCAATGGGCCCGCGCAGGGCCTTCACGTGGGCACGAGCCAGGCCTGATGACGGGTGGCCAGTCGCCCGATGATGGCCAGCGCGACGGCCACGAAGAAGGCGATTTCGATGCTCTGCGTGCCCATGTCGCCGAAGCACTGGTTGAGGAAGATGACCAGAATCGACATCGCCACCAGCAGCGCGGCGCGCTCGTCGGGAGCGCGGGTGCGACGCAGCGTGCGCGCGAAGAAGAACAGCGCCACGCCCACGTACAGCAGCACGCCGGTGAAGCCGACGACGCCTCCCAGCCACAACAGCCACAGCAGCGAGTTGTGGCCCACGTGCCCGAAGTTCGACTGCGAGAAGTCGTTCGACGGCAACAGTTCGGTGAAGGCGTGGCCGAAGCCCTGGCCGAAGACTGCGTGGTTCTTCCACGAGCCGATGAGGTTGAAGTTCTCGATGTCGCGCTCGACGTTCGAGCTCTCGGTCTTGCTGCCCTCGACGGGAGAGACCAGGCTGCGCACCGTCTGCGCCATGGCGAAGACGCGGTCGTGCTCGCGATTCCACCCCAGCGCCAGGTAGAGCCCCACCACCGGCACCAGCACCACCAGGCCCTGCATCACGAAGCGCTTCACCCGATGGCGCGGGCTGACCAGGAAGATGGCGACCGCGCACGCCACCAGGTCGACGTAGGCGATGCGTCGGTCGTTGTAGCGAATGGCCAGCGCCACCACCGGCACCCAGCACAGCAACACCACCAGGCGGGCTTTCGTGGGCCGTTCCCACAGCAGCGCCAGCGGCACCAGCACCGCGGTCACCAGCAACATGGTGTCGTTGTGGCCCGAGGTGTGTGGCGGAAAGTGCGCGAGCGTCGGCGCGATGGCTTCCATGAAGTAGATGCCCAGGCCGCTCTTCACCAGGCTGCCCACCAACAGCACCACCAGCAGCGCCTTCAGGTCACGGGGAAAGTCGAGCGCGTAGAGCGCCAGCAGCGAGACCACCGGCACCATCATCAGGAAGCGGAACTGCCAGAGCGCCTGTCGGAATTCCCCGCCGCGTGCCAGCCCCAGCAGCACCAGCGCCGCCACCGTCGCCAACGACACGAAGAGCGCGTGCCGCATCGGCTTCGGCGCCTGGTGGGCGAGCGGGTCGAGTCGGGTGGCGCGCACGCGACGGGCCCACATCACCGCGCCCAGCGCCAGCAGCCACAATTCGAAGCCGGTGAACCACGCCACGTTGGTGAACAGCTCGCGGCCCAGGTCGTAGAGCGGGGAATGCCAGCGGCTGACGTAGGCGCGATCGCTGGGGTCGTCGGTGGTGATGGCGGCCAGCAACAGCGCCAGGAAGGGCCACTTGAGTGGCAGGGTCCACACCAGCCACAGCACCAGCGTCCACCTCAGTGGGTCGAGCGCGGTCGACCACGCTCCTTCGGAGGTCGCGATGGCGATGCCGCTGGCGAGCGAGAGCAGGGTGAGCGCTGCAGCCACCAGCCACGGTGGCAGGCCCGCGCTTCGGGAGGCGATGAGCGGCCCCGCGCTCGCCGAGAGCAACGACACCACTGCCCACAGCAGCACCAGGCTCAACGTGGCCAGCGGCGGTGAGTCGCGAGGTACGTGGGGGGCGCGCAGCACCTCGATGCTCGCCGCCTGGCCGCGTCTTGCCGAGTCGAGCGCCAGGTGCAGGTCGTTCGAGCGCACCACCAGTTCTGCTTCGCCTTCGAGCCCCTGCTTGAGCGCCGTCGCCGCGTGCTCGTTCGTGGGCCCGTCGAGTTGCGCCAGGTATTCGCGGTTGGCGGCGCGAACCTGTCGAAGCCGATCGTCCGTCGCCCTCGCCGCTCCCGTGAGCACCGCGAGGCCCGGGTCGAGCGCGCCCGACACCACCGCGTCGACTTCGGCTCGCACCACCTGGAGCGCCGCTCCCTGCCCGGGCCAGTCGAGCTGCACGCGCAGGCGTCGCCCCGCTCGCTCGACGTGCAGTCGCTCGCGGAGCGCGTCGACGGTGAGGGCCAGTCGCTCGGCCTCGGTGCGGCCGCGAAGCAGACTCGAGGCGCGGTCGGCAGGGGCCTGGACCGCCTCGAGCTGCTCGACCAGCCCTGCGGCCTTCACCAGCGTCACCAGTTGCTCGCTCGAGCGAAGTCGATGCTCGAGCCCGTCGAGTGTCTCGTCAGCGTCGACGGGCGCAGACGATGGGTTCACCAGGCGTGCGGTGAGCGCCGGCGCTCGCACCGACAGTTCGGCCTCGGCCCGCCAGGTCAGGGGTCGCAGCACCATCGACGCCATGCCCACCGTCGCCGTCAGCGCGCCACACCAGGCGAAGGCGCGCCAGTGTCGTTCGAGCAGCGCCCGCGCGTTCACCCCAGCCTCGGCAGCACGAAGCGCAGCAGCAGCGCGTAGCAGACGTTGAAGGCGGCCAGCCCCAGCACCGTGCGCTGAAGTCCCCTGCGGGGGTCACGCTGGGAAGCCGCGAGCAGTGGAATGACCACCGTCGCGACGACCACCGAGATGAGCAGCGCTTTCCCCATTCGCGCGAAGAGCTTGCACGCGGTGGACCAGCGCCAGCGCCCGAGGCCACTGCCCTTCGGGAGGTCGCCGACGCTCGCTGTGGCGAAAATGCTGTGTCAGCGCGTCAGGTCTTCGGTTCGAGAACGGTGACCGACATCGGCGCCAGGGTGACGCGGAAGGCGTTCAGGCCCGCGGCGGCGACGTCGGCTGCTGGCGTGAGCGTCGCTCCGCCTGGCCCGGTGAGGGTCCACTGCGCGAGGTGCCCGTAGGCCACGGGGTGCGCCAGCGACACGCCGACGATGGTTGGCGTCGTCGACTTGTTGATGGCGACGATGACGGTGCGGGAAGGGTTCGCGGCGTCGACGCTGGCGTACACGCTGGTGCGCGCCACGTCGCTCGCGGTCGCCGAGATGCTGGTGTCGGCGAAGGCGCCCCCCGCTCCGTCGAAGTTGCGGAAGGTGCGAAGGGCTGCGTCGGCGAAGGGCTCGGCGCCGTTCAGCTTCCACAGCGCCGCCATCGCCACCTGGTCTCGCCCGAAGATGCCGAGCACGTCGGCCGTCGCCACCGCGCCGCTGATGTCGCCTCCACCGCCGTAGTTCCATTCGGTGAACGCCAGTTGCGTGCCGGGGTAGTTGGCGGCGATCTTCGCTTTCAGACGTGGCAGCAGCGCGATGGGGCCACCGACGTACGCTTCGATCCAACTCGTCTCGGCGTAGGTCGGGTCCCACAGCGAACGCGGCGCCTGCACCCGCGCCTGCACTTCCGAGGCGCTGATGCCCGCCCCGGTGATGCGCCCCGAGCTGCCCGTTGCCTCGGGGTACCAATGCAGGTCGAGGAAGTCGACCAGCCGATGCCCCACCGTCAGTTCGGCGGCCTTCATCTTCGAGAGGAAGTAGTCGATGAACTCGCCCTTGCCCGCCGCGTCGGTCGC
>CAIWFK010000013.1 GCA_903911905.1 uncultured Myxococcales bacterium | reverse complement strand
GCCTGGCTGCTGTGGGAATTCGAGAAGCAGACCGGTACCGCCATCACCGACCGCATCGCCATTCAACGGCTGAGCGACGCGGCCGAACGCGCGAAGATCGCCCTGTCCGAACGGACCGAGGCCCGCATCACCGTGCCCTTCGTCACCATGGCGAACGCCAAGCCGGTCGACCTCGACGTCACCCTCACCCGCGCCCAGCTCGAGCAGTTGACCAGGCCGCTGGTCGTTCGCACCCTCGAGGTCTGTCAGGAGGTGCTCAAGGCGCGCAACCTGCGGGCCGATCAGATCGATCAGATCGTGCTCGTCGGTGGGCAGAGCCGGGCGCCGCTCGTGCAGGACCGGATCACGGTGATGTTCGGGCGCAAGCCGGTGGTGGCCGGCAACCCCGAAGAGTCGGTGGCGCTCGGCGCGGCGCTGCTGGCCGACTCGCTGGCCAGGAAGGCCGGGCTGTTGCTGATCGACGTGCTGCCGATGTCGATTGGCGTGGGCTTGCCCGGTGGCCGCTTCCACCCCGTCATCGCCCGGAACAGCGCGCTGCCCAGTACCCGCACCTACCGCGTCGCCACCACCCGCGACAATCAGGCCTCGATCGAAGTGACCGTGTTCCAGGGTGAAGCGCCGCGCGCGAAGGAAAACACCTACCTCGGTACGTTCAGCGTGCCCGGCCTGCCGCCTGGGCCGCGTGGGGCGATCGCGTTGCAACTGAGCTTCGAGCTCAACAACGAGTGTCTGCTCACGCTCACGGCCAAGGAGGAGACCACGGGCCTGGTGGTGCGCTCGCAGTTCGCCACTCGCGATACGCCGGCCACCGTGCGGGACCGGGTCGGCGCGCTCGAGCGTGAAGTCGAAGAAGACGAGCCGGTTCGGCTGCCGGCCAGTCATGGCGTGCTGGGCTGGCTGCGGCGAATGTTCGGCGGTCGGTGAAGGTCTGGCTCGAAGGGCGGGCAGGCGTGTTGGGTTCGTGCGCCCCTGCTCGTGACGACCAGCCTCTCGAGGACCGTCGAACGAGGAGCTGGTGCACGTTCGGGCTGACGGCCAGACCCCGTCACCTCGCCCCCATCGAGGCAGCGCCCCCTGCTAGCGCGTGCTGGCCGTCAACCGACCTGGAGCCTTCGCCCCCATCGCGACCTCCGCGATCATCGGTGCCCGGGGCAGCTCGAGCACCTGCCCCGGCGCGGGCAACTGCACGCGAGTGAACCGCTCGCCGTCGAACCAGACGAAGGTGAAGTCGGCCACCGGGCGCTCGAGCTCGACGGCGATCGACACCGGGTGACCTCCCTCCACGCGTCCCACCACGACCTTCAGCCCTTCGAGCGGCACCACGTCACCCGTCGCGAACGGAAAGCGCGTCGCCCGGAAGTTCTCTTCGAAGATACTGTCGATCATTCGGCCTTCGGCCAGCTCGAGCTCGAAGTGGGTGGCATCGGTGCGCGTCACGCTCACCGCGCTCGGCGACATCGACAGCACGTGCCACGTGGTCGGCAACGCGCAGCCCTGGAGCGCCGCCACCGCCGTGCCGTACATCGCCGGCGCGAAGTCGGTCGACGAGAGCACCACCACCCGCTCGTGCTCGAAGCCGCGCTCGCCGTCGAGCACCGCGCGCCTGACGCCACGATCCCACGCACGGAAGACCGTCGGCAACAGCCCCCAGGTGATCACCGGAAGCACCAGGAAGGCCACGCTGGCCCAGGCGATCACCACGCGGCGACGATGTACCCACGCACGCTCGAGCACCGCCCCCGCCACCGCGCACGCACCGAATGACGCGGGGAGCAGCAGGCGATCGGTTGGCCACGTCGCCAGCGTCGGCAACACCGCGAGCACCGCCCCCAGCGACAGCCACCGCAGGGTCTCGTTCGTCTTCTCGTCGAAGGCGCTCTTCTTCCACACCCACCACCAGCCCGGCAGCGCCAGCACGCCCAACGCCACCATCGCCCAGCGGAGGTGCGGAAAGGTCAGCCACCCATCGGCGCTCACACCGGTCGACCAGGTGCCGAAGAGCGCCAGGAATCGCCGCGGCGCCTCCGCCAGATACGCCAGGGGCTCTCGCGTCGGGTCGAGGTAGGTCGCCGAGCCGTACGCGCCCATTCCCAGCACCCGGTACGCGACCGCGTAGAGCCCCACCAGCACGACGACCGGCACCACCGCCTTCCAGTGGCGGTCCTTCGCGGCGAGTTCCCTGGCGACCACGTACGCCAACACCCCGACCGCCGCCTCGGCCGAGGCCAGCGCGAGCACGAAGCACCCCACCGCGGCGATCAGGTGCCTTCGCCGGCCGTGCTCCCGCCACGCCAGGTGCGCGACCACCCCCCACAGCCCGAAGACGCCAGCGTGCAACGCGTTGCGGTTCGCGACCCACATGATCGCCATCGCGTGCGAGTCGTCGAGCGCGAACAGCACCGAGGCGATCAGCGCGGCCTTCGGCAGCAACGCGCCGTAGAGCCTCCGGGCAGCGGCCACCATCGCCACCGCCCAGACGAGGGAGTGCACGTGCGCCCCCAGCGCCGAGTCACCGAAGGCCCACACGTCGACGTGCAGGAAGAAGGTCGAGAGCGGCCGCAGGAAGGCGATCTTCAGCTCGGGCAGCGTGAACCACGGGAACGGGCCCCTGAAGATGAACGGCGCGAAGTGCCCGGGGTCGCCGTCGGCGAAGGTGAAGAGCGCCCACGGGCCGGTGTGGGTGAAGGCGTTGGACAGCACCGCGCGTTGCACCCAGTCGTCCAGACAGAACGGCGTCACCAGCGCGGGAGCACTGACCACCAGCAGCACCGCGAAGGGAAGCCAGCGCTTCACGCTCCAGCGCGCGCCCGGCTGGCCTGCTTCTCACGTTCGCCCAGCGCGGCCTGCAGGTACTTCCCGCTGAGCTTTCGGCCGATGAGTTCCTGCGCGAGCTCGCCCGCGCCCACCAGCCGGTCGAGATCGATGCCGGTCTGCACGCCCATGCCCTGGAGCATGTAGACGAGATCTTCGGTGGCCAGGTTGCCAGCCGCGCCCGGTGCATACGGGCAGCCGCCCAGCCCGCCGATGCTCGAGTCGAAGGTGGTGATGCCCATCGACAACCCGACCAGCGCGTTGGCCAGCGCGGTGCCACGGGTGTCGTGCAGGTGGAGCGCGATCTGTTCGAGCGGCACCAGCCGGCTGACTTCGGTGATGAGCTGCGCGGTGTGACCCGGCGTCCCCACCCCGATCGTGTCGCCCAGCGAGAGCTGGGAGAGCCCGAGATCGGCCAACTGCCGCACCACCTCGAGCACGCGCGGCACCGGCGTCAGGCCTTCGTACGGGCAGCCCCACACCGTCGACAGGTAGCCGCGCACCCGCATGCCGTGCGCGTGGGCTGCGCTCGCCACTTCCCGCGCCGCCGCGACGGCCTCGGCCACCGACTTGTTGATGTTCTTCTTCGAGTGGCTCTCGGTGACCGAGAGGAACACCGCCGCTTCCTGCAGCCCCGCCGCGTGCGCGCGCTCGAGCCCCTTCAGGTTGGGCACCAGCGCCGAGAAGGTCACGCCCTCGCGCCGCTTGACCAGGGCCAGCACCTTCTCGGCGTCGGCCAGCTGGGGAATCCACCGTGGAGAGACGAACGAGGTGACCTCGATGCGCGTGAGCCCCGAGGCGACCAGGGCGTCGATCAGGCGCGCCTTGTCGGGCGTGGCCAGCGTACGCAATTCGTTCTGCAGGCCGTCGCGCGGGCCGACCTCGTAGACCGACACGGCCTTCGGCGCGGCGACCAGCGAGCTCATGCGCGGGTGGCGATGTTGCCGGTGATCCACTTCACGATGTCCTGCGTCGACGAGCCAGGCCCGAAGATCGCCGACACGCCCTGCTTCTGCAGCCTGGGAATGTCGTCTTCGGGAATGATGCCGCCGCCGAAGACGTGAATGTCGCTGGCCTTCTGGGCCCGGAGCAGGTCGATGACCGCGGGGAAGAGCGTCATGTGTGCGCCCGACATGATCGACATGCCGATGGCGTCGACGTCTTCCTGAATGGCGGCGCTGACGATCATCTCGGGCGTCTGGTGCAGCCCGGTGTAGATGACCTCCATGCCGGCATCGCGCAGGGCGCGCGCGATGATCTTCGCGCCGCGGTCGTGACCATCGAGCCCGGGTTTCGCCACCAGAATCCGCAACTTGCGATCAGCCACGTTTGTACGCTCCTGCGATCACGTCTGAAGAAGTGTTGCTCACCGTCACGCCCTCACCCACGCCGACCCCGCCATATACCCATTGCAGCTCGAGCCCCGCGGCCGACAACAGGGCCCGCCATTCATCTACCTCATAGTAGTGAATGAAGAACGACGCAGCCATCACGCGTCCATCGGGCAGGGTCAGCCGCCGGGCGATGTCGTCGCGCCGCAGGGCGGTCGACCAGACCGTCTGCTCGTGCAGGTGGCTGCCGTCGGGCAGGCGATCGTCGAACAGCGCGCTGGGGTGGGCCACCGCGTGCTGGGGGTGGCTGCCCTGCACGATGAAGGTGCCGCCGACCTTCAGGCACCGGGCCGCTTCGGTGAGCAGGGCCTGGGTGACCCGGGGCTCGAAGGTGGACAGCGAATTGTACCACGCGAACACGCCGTCGAAGGCCCCGTCGCGAAACGGCAGCGCCCGGAAATCACCTCGGGCCACCGGCCGAAACGCCCCCGCCTCGACCAGCGAGCCGTGATCGAGGTCGACGCCGATGGCCTGGGGCAGCCCCTCGAGGTGGCGCCCGTGCCCACAGCCCAGGTCCAACACCCGCCCCGGCGGCAGGTGCCCGCGTAGAAAGGCCAGCTCGGCCAGCGTGAGCGCCTCGCCCAGAAACGGTCTGGTCGAGCGCAGGTACAGCTCGCCGAAGAACTCAGTCATCGTCGTCGAGGTCGTGATCGTCGTCGCGATGCGTCTTCGACAGATCGACCTCGACCGTGCCCGCGCCGTTCCAGGTCAGCCGCACGCCGTGGGGCAAGGCCAGAAACCGCACCACGTCGGGAATGCGGCGGGCCACGTCGGCCAGCGACTGCACTCCGGACCCGTGCGCCCCGTCGAGCGCGCTCTTGAAGCGCCACCCCGAGTCCTTCGAGTCGGACACTTCTTCCCGCCACATGGTCAGATCGGCCAGCGCGCGCAGGGTGCCGTACACCGCCGCCGTCGAGGTGGCGTGCGGGCTGTCGCCGGTCAGGTCGAGCTCTTCCAGCAACAGCCGCTGGGCCAGCGCCCGCTCGAGCGGAATGGTCAGATCACCCGGCGCCGCGTCGGGTGCGCCATGCGGCTGCGCCAGCACCTCGAGCACGCCCACCCCGGGAAAGAGGGTCTGGGGCAACAGCTTCTGCTGCAGCAGCGGGTGCCAGCCGCGAAAGGCCGTGCCCGGCGTGGCCCCTTCGGCCGAAGCGAACGAGATGCGGTCGAACCCGAAGGCCATGGCGTTGCCGTGCTCCAGCCGCCGCCCGTGTTCGAGCAGCCAGTCGGCCAGGTGCCCGCACATCAGGGCCGCTTCTTCGAGCAGCTCTCGCCCGGTGAACTCGAAGCTCAGCTCGCGCTGCCCCAGCTTGGCGAACCCGAAGGTCTCGGCGCGGAACCCGTGCACGCCCATTTCCGAAAAGCCCACCGAGAAGAGATCTTCAGCCAGCAGGTCGTCGGGAATGGCGCTCTCGGCATGATCGAGCGGAAACGGCCACAGGCGCAGCACGTCGAGCCCCACCCCGGAGAGCCCCTTGCACGACTCGAGCAGCACCTTGCGGGCGTCGTCGAAGAAGCTGCCGGCGCGGCCCTTCACCTCGCGCGTCACGCCCAGCAGGAAGCCCCGCTTCGGCTTGAAGCGCGTGAAGCTGGCGGCCGCCGGGCCGAACAGCTCGTCGGCCGCGGTGGGCACGATCACTTCGGCCATCTCTCCCAGGAAGACGTCGGAGTCCCTCGGCACCTCGAAGGTGTCGGAAGGGCTCGAACCGTCGGTGTAGATGGCGAAGAAGCAGCGGAGCGTCGGCACGGCGAACCCGAGTCTACGCCGTGCCCGACGGGGGCGCGATTATTCGCGCGCCCTAGAAGATACCGCCTTCACGGTATTGGCCCCAGACCTTGCGGAACACGTCCGACACCTCACCGAGCGTGGCGTAGGCCTTCACGGCCTCGATCACCGGAGGCATGAGGTTGAGCTTCTCGTCGCGGCAGGCGGCCTCGACCTTGTCCAGCGCTGCCTTCACCGCGGCGCCGTCGCGCTCGCGCTTGACCTGCGTGAGCCGGTCGATCTGTTCCTGCGCCACCTGCTCTTCGATCTTCAGCAGCTCGATGGGCTCGTTCTTCTCGTTCTTGAAGGCGTTGACCCCGACGATCAGGCGATCGCCCTCTTCGACCTCACGCTGGTGCCGGTAGGCCGACTCGCCGATTTCCTTCTGCGGGTAGCCCTCTTCGACCGCGCGAATGATGCCGCCCATCTCGTCGATGCGGCGCAGGTACTCGAAGCCGCGCTTCTCCATTTCGTCGGTCAGGTACTCGACGTAGTAGCTGCCGGCCAACGGGTCGACCACCCGGTCGGCGCCCGACTCGTGGGCGATCACCTGCTGGGTGCGCAGCGCGATGGTCACCGAGTCTTCGGTCGGCAGCGCATAGGTCTCGTCGAGCGAGTTGGTGTGCAGCGACTGGGTCCCGCCCAGCACCGCCGCGAAGCCCTGCAGGGCCACGCGCACCACGTTGTTGTACGGCTGCTGCGCGGTCAGCGACACGCCGGCGGTCTGGGCGTGGGTGCGCAGGGTCATCGAGCGCGGGTCCTTCGCGCCGAAGCGGTCACGCATGATCTTCGCCCACATGCGCCGCGCCGCGCGGAACTTGGCGACTTCTTCGAAGAAGTCGTTGTGCACGTCCCAGAAGAACGAGAGCCGGGGCGCGAAGTCGTCGACGTTCATGCCGCGTTTGACGCACTCTTCGACGTAGCCGATGCCATCGGCGATGGTGAAGGCCAGTTCCTGGACCGCCGTCGCCCCGGCTTCGCGAATGTGGTACCCGCTGATCGACACCGCGTGCCACTTGGGCATGTGCTTGCTGCAGAAGTCGATCATGTCGACGACGATGCGCACCGCGGGCCGGGGCCCCACGATCCATTCCTTCTGGGCGATGAATTCCTTGAGCATGTCGTTCTGAATCGTGCCGCCCAGGGCCGACATGGGAATGCCGTTCTTCTCGGCCACCGCGATGTACATGGCCAACGCGACGATCGCCGACGCGTTGATGGTCATCGAGGTGGTGACCTTGTCGAGCGGAATGCCGTCGAAGAGAATCTCGAAGTCCTTCAGCGTCGAGATCGCCACGCCTTCCTTGCCGACTTCACCGCGGCTCATGGCGTGGTCCGCGTCGTAGCCCATCAACGCGGGCATATCGAAGGCGGTCGACAGGCCGGTCATGCCCTGGGCGATGAGGTACTTGAAGCGCTTGTTGGTGTCGGCCGGCGTGCCGAAGCCGGCGAACTGGCGCATGGTCCACAGGCGGCTGCGGTACATCGTGGGCTGCACGCCGCGGGTGTACGGCCATTCACCGGGCAGGCCGATGTCGGTCCACTGCTCGGCCTTGCGATCGAGCTGGGTCAACAGCGAAGGAATGGGAATGCCCGAGTCGGTCGCGAAGGCGTGGCGCTCGGGCATCTTGTCGAGCGACTTCGCCAGCGTGGTCTTGCGCCAGCGGGCCACCTGCGCGGCCTGGGCGGCGAGCATCTGCGCGTCGTAGGTGGGCGGGCCCTTCTTCTTCGCCGGGGCCTTCGTCGCCGCCTTCGTGCTGGTCGAGGCCTTCTTCGGGGCGGTCGCCTTCTTCGCCGAGACCTTCGGGGCCGGCTTCTTCACCGGCGACTTCTTCGTGGGCTTCAGGGTCGCCTTGCGCGCGGAACGTGCCATGGCGAGCAGATACACCCGCCCCGCCCCACCGTGCCACAACTCACGAAGGGCCCGCGGCGCGGTGCGTCACTCGAGCTGACCGTCGAAGGTGGTGTCCACGGTCACGGTGGCGGGCTCCTTCGCGCCAGGCAGCGAGCCGGTCGCCACCATGGTCACCCACCCCGTGATGCGCCCCTTGCCGATGGGTACCAGGTCGAACTCCAGCTCGCCGTCGATCGCCTGGTCGACCTTCGCCGCCTGGCCGCCCATCGACTCCAGGTCGACCAGCACCGAGGCCACATGCGGGTCGTGATCGGGCTCGGGGTCGAAGACGGGCGTGCCGTTCGCGCCGGTGCGGTGCACGTGGCCGTGCAGCCGGTAATGCCGCGCTTCGATGGGCTGGGTGAAGACCACCTTGTCGACCACGAAGAAGCCCGAGTCACTGGCATGACCGAACGGCGAGGTCAGCACCTTCCACGGCGGCCCCAGCGTGCCGTGAACGGCCAGGTCGAGCGTCGAGCGATGGGCGCGCACCACCGGCGTCAGGTCGAAGGCCATCTCGGCGCCGACCACCTTCACCGGCGCGTGACGCAGCACCAGCAACGCGCCTGCCGCCGCGGCCAGCACCACCAGCGCCAGCGCGACCTTCTTCATCAGGCGGTGTGCACGTTGACGGTGGTCGCCGCGCGCTGCACGTTTTCCTGCGAGATGCGCGCCGCGACCCGCTGGGCCAGTTCCATGAAGCTCTTCGATTCGGCGCTCTCGGGGTGTCCCACCGTCACCGGCAGCCCGCGATCGCCGCCGACGCGAATCTTCAGCTCGAGGGGAATCTCACCGAGGAAGGTCAGCGCCATCAGGTCAGCGGCCTTGCGCCCGCCGCCCTCGCTGAAGATGTGGGTGCCCTTGCCGCAGTGGGGGCAGATGAACTGGGTCATGTTCTCGACCAGGCCCAGAATCGGAATGTTCAGCTTGTCGAACATCTGCTTGGCGCGAACCACGTCGGCCAGCGCCACGTCTTGCGGGGTGGTGACCAGCACCGCACCGCAACTGCGCAGTTGCTGGGCCACGGTCAGGGGCACGTCGCCGGTGCCGGGCGGCAGGTCGACCACCAGGTAGTCGAGCTCGCCCCAGTTCACGTCGCGCACCAGTTGCATCAACGCGCCCTGGATCATCGGGCCGCGCCAGATCAACGCCTGGTCGGCTTCGATCATGAAGCCGATCGACATCAGCTTGATGCCGTGGGCCTCGAGCACCTCGAGCTTCGTCCCGTCCTTGCTGACCGGCTTGCGGTTCACTCCCGTCATCACCGGCACCGAGGGGCCGTAGAAGTCGGCATCGAGCAGGCCCACCGCCGCGCCGTGCCGGGCCAGCGCACAGGCCAGGTTGAGCGCCACCGTCGACTTGCCGACGCCGCCCTTGCCTGCGCCCACCAGCAGCACGTTCTTCACCCCAGGCAGCAGCTTGTCCTTGCTGGCGCCCATGGGCGCCGAGCGCACGCGTGAGGTCATTTCGACGGTCACCGTGCTCACGCCCGAGATGGCCTTGAGCGCCGTCTCGGCGTCGGACTTGATCTTGTCCTTCACCGGGCATGCGGGCGTGGTCAGCTCGATCTTGAGCGAAATCGCCCCGCCCTGAATCTTCACGTCCTTCACCATGCCGGCCTGCACCACGCTGGTGTTGAGGTCGGGGTCCATCACGGTCGACATCGCTGCGAGTACGTCGCGTTCCTGCACGCTCATGCGACCTCCAATACGGTCGCGCGCCGACTTCCGCAAGCCACTGTGCGCGCCCTTTGGTGTAGACCCCTGGCCCCCACGTGAACCACTTCATCTCGGGCATCATCAAGATCGTGCTGCTGGAGGCCTCGGCGGCGCTGCTGTTGATCGACCTCGTCGCCGGCGACCGCTTCGAGAAGCAGCGCGTTCGGGCGGCGGGGCTGCTGGCCGGGCTGATGGTGTTCGCCTGGGCCAATTACGGCACCTTGTCGGGCGCGGCGTCGGTGCCCACGGTGCTGCTCGCCATTCCGCTGGTGCTGGGGTGCGGCTGGCTGGTGAAGGCCGGCTTCGGTGAGACCGGCCGCACCGCCTTGATGGACACCTTTCGCGCCCAGGCCCGGGGGCTGCACGCCCGCTTCGGCCCGGGGCTGGTCACGACGGGGCTGGTGGCCGCGCTGAGCCTGG
The DNA here is from genome assembly GCA_903911905.1 of uncultured Myxococcales bacterium. Lineage (GTDB taxonomy): Bacteria > Myxococcota > Myxococcia > Myxococcales > Myxococcaceae > Xiheilimnobacterium > Xiheilimnobacterium phototrophicum. Next base: position 13,700 of record CAIWFK010000013.1, on the reverse strand, counting down.
GCTTCGTGGGCAGCGGCATTCGCGACCACAAGCTGCTGCTGGTGCACCAGTGGGAACAGTTCCACTTCTACCTGGGCGCGAAGTACCAGAGGCAGGTCGGCTGGTTCGACCTCTACAAGGCCGCGGTGCTGGCCGACCGCGAGTCGGTCAACGTGTTGGCGAACGTGCAGAACACCCGCGACCTGACCACCTTCGACGAAGTGCCGCTGGCCACCGCCATGGCAGACGCTCCGCGGGTGCGGGCGAAGTTCACCGACGACGACTGGGCGGCCTTCAAGACCGACTGGGCGGCCTTCGTGCGCTTCTTCCCCATGGACTGGGGGCGGGTGATCACCGACCACGGCAATTCGAATTCGCCCGCGTGGTCGATCATCGCGCACCCGCTGGCGGTGCTGGTGCCGGTCTCTCCCGAGGGCAACGCCTGGCTGGGCTGGTTGGACCTGCTGCTGATGCTGGGGTTGTGGCTGTTCGTCTGGCACACCTTTGGCCCGAGGGTCGGGGCCACCGCCCTGCTGTGCTGGGCCATGCTGCCCCTGGTCTTCGACTACCTGGCCGGCAGCTTCCTGCGGTGGGACTGGTTGTTCGCCCTGGGCCTGGCCACCTGTTTCCTCAAGCGCCGCCAGTACGCCACCGCCGGAGCCTTCTTCGGCTACGCGGTCGCCACCAAGCTCTTCCCCCTCTTCTTCGGCGTGGCCCTGGGCCTTCGGGCGATCTTCGAGTTCCGCCGCACCCGCACCTTCTCGGTCGACTACCGGCGCTTCCTGGTGGGCACCGTGATCTCGGGCCTGGCGTGCGTGGCGATCTCGGCGATCATGTTCGGCCCGTCGGCCTGGGTCGAATACGCCCAGCGCATTCAGGTCGCGCAGGTCGAGAAGTTCTACGCCATTCAGTATTCGCTCAAGACCGTGTTCCTGCAAGTCGCCACCGGGTCGCCGCAGTTGGTCGCGCAGGGGCTCTTTCCCGGAACGATCATGCAGCAGCACGCCGAGGTCGACATCGCCACCTACGGCCTCTCGTTCCTGCTGGTGCGGCTGGTCTTCACCGCGTTGGTCGCCGGCCTCATTCGGCGCGCCGACGACGTCGAGGCCTTCACCCTGGGCCCCCTGCTGGTCTTCACCTGGCTGACGGTGAACATGTACTACTGGAACATGCTGGGCCTGCTGGCCCTGGGGCTCATGCTGCGCCGCGATCGCGACAAGCCCGCGCTGGCCCTGCTGCTCGGCCTGCATGGGACCTTCATGTTCTTCTACCTGTACCAGCACCTCAACCGCGGGCTCACCGAGGGCTTCGCGGTGGCGGTGTTGCTGGCGGGGCTGATCATCGGCTGTGGCGGGTGGGCCTGGCTGCAGCGGGAGCCGTCGGCGCCCCCTGCCCCGCGGTGATCGTCGCACCGGCGGGCTGGCGCTGCTCGCTGCCCACGAATTCACTGCCGGGCCGCTCACCCCTCGAGGCGGCCCCGGGTTCGACCGCTCACGGGCCCGGGTAGACGCCGGCCCACTTCTCGGGAAGCGGGTTGGACGACGCCCACGTACACCGCGCGACGTACCGCAGGGCCAGCGTGTCGTCCGGCTGCTTCGCGGCGATGGCCTCGAACGCCACCTTCGCCTCGGCGACCTTGCGATCCTTCCACAGCGCCAGCGCCGCGGCCCAGGCAGTCAGCGCCTCGAGATGCCGCTCGTCGAGGTCGGCCTTCACTCCCAGCAACTCGAAGATCGCGGTCGGCTTGTCGCCCCGCGACAGCACGGTGTCGACCTCCCGCAACGCGAAGCGCTCGCCAGCCGCCCTGGCGACCTCGGGCCCCACCAGAATGCGGGCGTCGTAGTGTTTGGCGAGCGCCTCCAGGCGGAAGGCCCTCGCGACCGGCTCGCCCATCACCGTGTAATTGACCCGGTGCGAGGTGCCCATTTCGCCCACCAGCGTGGCGCCCGCTTCGATGCCGGCGCGCAGCACCAGCGGCCGCCCGCACACCTTTTCCCAGTCGGCCCGTCGTTCTTCGAAGTGGGCCTGAATGGCGAGCGCGGCGGTGCACGCGGTGGCCTCGGCGTTCTCGAGCGCGATCGGCGCGCCCCAGAAGGCCATCAACCCGTCGCCCAGGTACTTGTCGACGTAGCCGTCGCGGTCGAGCACCAGGGTCGTCGACTCGGTCAGGTACTGCTGCAGCACCTTGACCACCTCGAGCGGTTCCTTCGCGTCGGCGACCTGGGTGAAGCCTTCGATGTCGCTGAAGTACACGGTCAGCGCCCGGCGCTCGGGGCGCATCAGCTTGAGGTCGCGCTCGACCAGGCGGAACACGTCGGCCCGCACCGCACCGCCCAGGGCCCGCAGCATGAAATCGCGCAGGCTCTGCTCGAGCGTGCGCGCGTAGCCCAGCGACGCCAGGAAGGTGAGACCGAAGGCCAGCAGGGGCGCCACCACCACCACCTGCCGCTGCTGGGTCACGAAGATCTGCCTCGCCAGGAACGCGTGCACGCTGGCGACGATCACGATGGTCGCCGCCCACGCCAGCCAGCCCGGCCGCCGCATCAGGCTCGACCACGCGACCGCCAGCACGCCGCCCACCAGCGCGAAGGCCACCGTGAACCAGAAGTCGACCTCGGGCGCCGCGCGCGAGACGCCTTGCCCGTGCAACAGGTCGGACAGGGTCTGCGCCAGAATCGCTGCGTGCGACAACCGACCCACCGGCGTGGGCCAGGTGGTCTCGCGACGAGAATCGGTGACGATCACCACGCGCCCCGCCAGGTCGTTGTCGTGGTGCCGTACCCCGCGCGCGTTGTCGTCGTCGTCGCGGTTGACCAGCAACCGCCACGCGGGAATCGAGCGCTTCATCGTGCCGCGCGCGCCGCGCCCTGCCTCGTCGTCGTTCCATTGCAACGACAGGAAGCCATGCCCGTCGACCGGCACCGAGAAGCGACCACCGACCGTCAACGTCGAGGCATCGATCTTCACGGCGCGCGACTGCTCGAGCTGCATCACCGCCAGCACCGCCGCGGTGGGCAGAATCTGGTGCGCCTGATCGCTGGTCGCCACCAGCAACGGCACGGCCCGCACCACGCCGTCGGCGTCCGCGCCGAAGGTCATGGCCCCCGAGGGCGCCTGCGCCAGCAGCAACGGCGAGACCGGCCCGTCGATCGCCCCGACCTGCGGCAGCGCTTCGGGGTCGAGGCCCGAAGCCTTCACCGTCGCCAATTGCCGCACCAACCATTCGCGCGTGACCTGGCGATCGTCGTCGGCCACCGCCAGCGAGCGCAGCGTGGGCGTCTTCTGCTCGAAGGCCTGCCCCAACTGGGTCGCCTTGACCTCACTGACCGCCCCACCCCACACCTGCTGGCGGCCGCCCTCGGGCACCAGGTAGGTGGGCACCCGGCGGGTCAACGCCTGCCGAATGGTGGGCACCGCCGCGTCGACGTCGTCGAAGTCGCCCAGCTTCACCAGGAACGGCGTCAGCGGCCGATCGGGCGGTCGCCGGCTCTCGGGAAAGGTGTCGAACCCCAGCACCACCTTGTTGCCCAGCTTCTCGAGCCGCGCACCCAACTGCTCGTCGTCGGACTTGCGCGAATCGCCGCGGCAGGGCTGGCACACGTGCGGGGAGACGTCGGCCAGCGTCTGGTCGACGATCACCAACGCAGCGCCTTCTCGCACCACCTGCTCGACCACGCTGCCCAGCAGGTCGCGCGGCCAGGGGCTCATCGCCCAGTCGGGGTGATCGCTCTCGCGGGCGTTGACCTGCGTCTCTTCGTCGATGGCGGCGATCACCACCTCGTCGGTGCGCTCGCTGGCCGCGCCCAGCTCGCGCGAGCGCCAGTCGAAGGTCTGCCACTCGAGCCGCTCGAGCCACAGCCGCAGCACCACGTGCCAGCGCGGGTCGCCTTCGAGGTCTCGCCGATCGACGCGAAAGTAGGCCGCGCTGCCGAAGAGCAGGCCGATGAGAAAGGCCCAGAAGAAGGCGACGCCGAACTTGCGGAAGAAGCGCAGCCAGGCTGATTGAATGGGGTTCGCCACGGCCTTCAGCCCCGCCCCAGCTCGAAGTCGATGGCGCCCGCCAGCTTCGCCTTCAGCAGCCGCGAGGTGATCACCTCGGCCTCTTCACGGGTCAGCAGGTTGCGCCAGCCCTCGCCGTCGGCCACCTCGGCCTCGAGCACCGCGCCACGGGTCAGCCACCGCATCGCCGGGGCCTCGAGCACGGGCAGCAGCCCCTTCACCGGCCAGACGTCGGGCAAGGCCGCCAACGTCGAGATCAGCGCGCCCGGGCTGGCCCGCTGCTCGGTGACGCCCTCTTCGGCGTACAGGGTCGACGGCGGCGCCATCGGGTCGTCGGTCGAATCGTCGAACAGCGCGCCGTAGCGCGAGGGAATGCGCCCCGAAAAGGCCCACGCCAGCAACACCGCGTCGTCGCCCGACGGGCGCGCCAGGTGCAGAATGCGCCGCTCCGAGGGCAGCGAGCGCACCATCAAGGTCACCAGCGGAGGCGCGCGCTGCGCCCGGCTCTTCACCCGGTCGATCAACGTCGCGCGAATCTGCGCGTTGGTGGTGGCGAAGTCCTGCACGGCGCGCTCGCGGGCAGCGGCCAGTTGCGCGCGGGCCCGGGCCATCAGCGGGTTCACCATCAGCGCCTCGGTGCCTTCCTGCGTGCGCCGGGCTGCGCCCATCAACAGCTCGCCCTGCTCGTCCAACTGGCGCTCCTCGGCCGCCAACTGGGCCAGCCGTCGCAGGTGCGCCTCGCGAAACTCGACCCACGCGTCGAAGGCCGGCTCGAGCGCCTCGACCGCGCGAATCAACTCGAGCGTGCCGGGCTGACCGCCGTCCTGGGGGAACGGGGTCACCGGCACCAGATCGACGGGCGTGTCGTGACGGTCGTTCACACGGTTCGAACGGCAGGCGTGGTGGGCGCCTGCGCCGGCGCCTCGTCACCCTTCGACAGCTTGTTCTTCAAGTCGTCGCGCAACTCGCGGCCGGGCTTGGGCGCCAGCATCAACCCCAGGCCCACGCCCACCAGCACGCCAGCCCCGAACAGCGCCAGCGCGGGCACCAGCTTGTCACCGGTCGACCGCCGAGACTCGAGCCCCACCAGGTCGAGCAGATCTTCCGTATCGACGTCGGGCAGCCGCTTCTTCAGGTTTCGCCACATACCGGTGAGTCTCTCAGGTTTGAAGCCCTGCGGCGACTTCAGTTCGGCAGTGGCGGCACCCACGGGCAACTGCTGTCTTCCATGCAGGCCTCGAAGGGCAGTTCCATGCCGCCAGTCTGGAGGTAGCGCCCGGTCAGATTGAGCATCACCGAGCCCAGGTCGAACGACTGGCTGGGGTCGGGAGGCGGGAAGCCGTGCTTGCCGGTGGGCAGCACCATGGGGAAGACCACGCCCGACCAGCCGCCGATGCGGTCCGACTGGTGCACCAGGCGAATGGGCGGCGTGAGCCGGGGCACGTCGAAGCCGTCCATCGAACCCGAGAGCGAAGCCAGGTTCTCGACGTCCATGTGCACGTCGTCGCCCTTCGAATTGGTCCAGCGCCCCACCCGCTCGACCCCCTCGATGGTGCCGACGTCGATCAACACCCGATTCGGGGTCTTGCCGTAGCGGGGGTCCTTGTCGAAGAGGTTGATGAAGCCGGCTGCCCGCGCCGCCGCGGTACCGGTGGCGATGGGCACGTTCATGTCGCCGATGGTGTTGACGATCAGCGTGCGGGTGGCCACGGTCTCTCCGGTGCCGTAGCGCAGAATGCGGTGCTGTTCGGCGTTGGGCAGGAAGTTGATGGGGTCGCCCTTGTCGATCGCCAACTGCGCCAGGCCCATGAAGCGGCGGAACTCGGGCGTCTGGCGACGCAGCCCGAACCCGTCACCCAGCGCCGACAGGTCTTCACCGGCCGGGTGCGCCACCGACTGGAAGGTGAAGTCGACGCCCGTCTGCTCGATGGTCCAGTACGGGTTGGCGGCCTCGGGCACCGAACACCCGGCCCGCGCCAGCGGAGGCAGCGCCCCCTGGTAGACGGCGAGCTTGTAGGTGTCGCCCTTGTCCGACGACACCGCGACCCGCAGCGCCCCCGCGGCGCCGACCCGCGCGCAGCGGTACTCGCCGGTCGTCTTGTTCCACAGCACCGCCGTGTCGCCTTCACCCAGCGCCATGGGCACGTCGGCCAGCTTGACCTGCCCGTTGCCGTTCAGATCGGGCAACTGTTCCCACAATTCGAGCGACCCCGCCGCCGCGCCGGGGCGGGTGACGATCAACGGCGCCATCATGCGCAGGTTCACCGCTTCGACCACCCCGCCCTGAATGCTGCGAATGCCGATGTCGGGCAACCCCCGCCCCCCGAGACGGGAATGGCCACGTCGAGCTGTGGCTCGAGCCCGGCCATCATCATGCTCATGATGCCGCCGAGCGAACCGCCGGTGATGTTGATCGACGCCGTGCCGCCCACGTCGACCACCCCGTCGCCGTCGAAGTCGCCGGCCAGGTCCTTCTTGCCGTCGCGGTTCGCGTCGTACTTCCAGGTCTTCACCCCGTCGAAGCCGCGCAGCAGCTTGATCAACTGCATGTAGTCGATGGCCGACTGCCGCACGACGTCGCGGGTGTGGGCGATGTACGCGGTCCAGAAGTCGGCGCCCGAGTCCTTGATGCCGTCGCCGTTCTGATCGAACGCGCGGTCGTTGTCGATCAGCGCATCGAACATCGCCCCCAGGCCGTGGCTGGCCAGCAGCGCGCGGGGCACCAGCTTGTCCGAAGCCGACAGGCCGACGCCGTGGCTGACGTTTTCCATGCCGATGGTGGCCAGGCCGTAGCGCGCGAAGTACCCGCCGTACTGCAACGGGTCGAGCTTGTTGCCGGTGTACCCGTGCCCCAGAATCACCACCGGCGCCGGGCCCGTGCGGTTCTTGGGAATGGTCAGCCACACCGTGACCTTCTCGGGCCGGGTGAAGGCCGCGCCGGTGGTCGGGTCGAGCTCGAAGATCTGCTTGGTCAGCGGCAGCGGGTTGCCGTCGCTGTCGACCCGGCGGAAGAACTGGGGTGACTCGAAGGTGAACACCACGTGGAAGTCGATGGCCTTCTGGCTGTCGATGATCGACTGCTGCGAGGCGGTCAGCGAGCTGGCCGTGCCCTTGAGCAGGTCGATGGCCGCCTGCCGGAACGCGTCGCCCGAGACGATGCGCACGTTCACCGTCGAGCCCGGCATCACGTCGCGCAGGGGCAGCAGGTCTTCCACTTCGGCCGGGTACTGGGTCGCCAGCCGCTGGAGCACGCCCTGCCCGTACAGCCCGTCACGCACCGCCAGGAAGTCGCGGTTGATGCTCTGGGTCGAATAGGCCCAGGTGAAGGCCACGTCTTCCACGCCCAGGCCCAGCTTCGGCAGGCATTCGTGCAGCGGCTGCAGCGCCGCGGTCTGCGAGGTGTGGTTGATGAAGGGGAACGGCGACTGCACCGGCCGACCATCTTCGTCGACCAGGCGGCGGGTCAGCACCACCGCGTAGGTGGTGGTCTCGCGCAGCGGCATCACCGGCTTCATGATGAGCGTGTTGGTCTCGCGCTCGTAGAAGGGCAGCACGTGGAACTTCGAGTCTCCGGGGAAGAGCGTGTTCGGGTGATCGAGCACGCCGTCCATGTCCTGGTCTTCGCCCAGGTCGAGCTTGCCGTTGTGGTTCGCGTCTTCTTCGCGGTCCTCGAAGATCAGCTGCTCGCCCGCGCGATCGTTGGTGAAGTACGAGGGCCGCTCGAGCACCAGGGGGAAGTTGCCTTCGCCCAGGTCCAGCGGCACGCGCTGGCAGTAGTCGGGCGAGTCGGGTGAGACGTCGACCAGGTACACCGCGTCGTCACGCGAATCGTAGTCGTCGCCCACGTGCCGCTTGATGAGGTTCTGCAGGTCGAGCGGCTTGTCGAAGGCCACCGTGATGCTCTGGTAGGTGCCCCACCCATCGAGCTGATCGATGGCGGCGCGGGTCTCGCTTTCCCACTTCGTCGCCGCCACCATCGAGGCGTTCACCCGGCGCCTGGTCGGGCTGGTGGCGTCGAAGCGGGTGGCGAAGTCGTTGGGCAGCGGCAGCTCGGGCAGGGGTTGGGTGAAGACGTCGAACTTCACCTTCGCGCCCGACCCCTCGGGGGTGGCCAGCAGGCCCTTGCCTTCGGGGCTGGCACAGCTCATCGCCCACAGACAGCTCGTCAGCAGCAGCGTTCGCTTGTTCATGTGGCTCCTCAAATGCTCACCGCGAGACGAACCCGACCAAAGCCCACCGGCGGCATCAGGCTGCCGTCGGGCAGGCTGAATGCGTCACCGGGCAGGAACAACCCGCCCTCGCCAGTCACCGTGAAGAGCAGCTCGGGCGCCGGGCGGAAGTGCGCCTGCACGCCCAGGTCGATTTCCGTGCCCAGGTACCGGCCCGGGGTGCCGCCCAGCGCGTTGACCGGCACGCCGCCGCCGACCACCCTGGTGTTGAACGGGTCGGCCAGCTTCGCAGTCGAGAACGCGAAGAGCGGGCCGCCGTACAGGTCGAGCCACTCGGTCACCCCGTACTTCACGCGGGGGAACAGGTACCAGGCCCCGGTCACCGAGCCGCCCGTGCCCAGCAGCTCGGCCCCTTCGGGCGCCACGCCGGTCAGCGTCGGGTCACTGGCCCGCACCGCCGCGCGCGCCGACTGGTAGGCCAGCACGTGATCGAAGAGCACCAGGCCCACCTTGAAGTCGCGGTCGAACTTGAAGCCCTCGATGCGATCGTCGGCGGGGTTCTGGTCGCCCGACGCGTAGCCGCCGTCGAGATAGATGGTGCCGCGGCCGATGCGGTACACGGTCTTGATCGCCAGGCCGAACTCGCCCACCTTCGCCACCGGCGCCACGTCGGTGCGGGCCTGGGTGGTGGTGCCGGTGATGCCCACCGCTTCGAAGCCCACCTTGAAGCTGCGCGAGCGGCGCTTGTACAATTCCCACTTGCCGGCCACGTCGAGCACGAAGACGTCGGTGGCCTTGCCGCCATCGGTGACGAAGATGTTCCGCTGGCTGCGGTAGACCGCGTACACGCCCAGGGTGTTCTCGGGGTCCTTGGCCAGGCGCAGCGCCAGCACGCCCTGGAACGCGCGATCACCCAGCGAGAAGTCGGCGTTGGTGTCACGCACGATCAGGTCGGCGGCGATCGCGGTCTCGAAGGCCCGCCAGGCTCCGCCCAGGCCCACGAAGGGTCGGGCCACCAACAGCGCTCGGTAGGTCAGGTTGCCGAACTGCTGCTGGCCGAAGTCACCGGCCTCGGGGTCCTTCGCGCCGTCGTTCGCCAGCAGACCCAGGCCCCAGTTCGAGGTCTGCTGCCCCACGCGGAACGCGCCGCTGGCCCACTTGTATTCGAAGTACAGCTTGCGCAGGTCGAGCGCGGTGATGGCCGGGTACGGCACGCGGCTCGCCAGTTGGCTGCGGGTGGGAAAGTCGGTGGGCAGCGAGGCCACCAGGTTGGGCACCCCGAAGATGGCGCCGGTCGCCGCGTCGGCCTCGGCGATCACCGCGAAGCCACCCAGGTGCACTTCGGGCGTCACCCGCACCCGCGTGGTCAGCGGCGCGATGGTCACCGGCGCCAGGCTCGAGTCGAGCGGGAAGGCGGTCGCGCCCTGGTAGGCCGCGCGCAGCGAGCCCGACAGGTTGGCAGACACGTTCCAGCCCGAGCCTTCGTCCTTCTTCTCGTCGGTGGCAGGCGTGGCGGGCAGCGTCACCGGGGCCACGTCGTACTGAATGGGGGCCGGAGTCTGGGCGGCGGCCGGCGCCACCTCGGGGCCCAGCTCGCGCAACACCTGGGGCGGCGCGTCGGCCGTGCCGGGATTGACCGCCTTCGGCTCGAGCACACCGGCCTCGTTCGTCTGGGCCAGCGCCTGGCCGCAGGCCAGCAGCAACAGCGCAGTCAACGCACGCACGACGGGCATCACGGGTCCCCCTTCGGTTGGAAACGGCGCTGCGCGCGTTAGCAGAACCGGCCCCGCCTGACCACCGCCGGCAGGCGCCAGGGTTGACAGCGGGTCATCGGGCATCTACACGCCGACCCCTCACGGTCGAGGCTGACCAAGCGCGGTGGTAGCGGGCGCGCCCATTTCCCGTTCCCTGGTGGAGACACCAGCATCCCCGCTCTCCGAGACTTCTCGAAGGGCACAACCCAGGGGGAGAAACACATGGCCGAAGCACAGAAGGTCGCGCGACTGCGCGAGTACGAGACGGTCTTCCTCGTGAAGCCCGATCTCACCGATGACACCGTCGACAAGGTGAAGGACCGCGTTCGCACCATCGTCAACCGCGATGGCGGCAAGTTCCTGCGCTTCACGATCTGGGGCAAGAAGAAGACCATGTACCCGGTCGCCAAGCAGCCCCGCGCGATCTACATCCACGCCCACTACCTGGGTGGTTCGGTGCTGGTCGCCGAAGTCGAGCGCAACCTGCGCAACTACGACGAGGTCTCGCGCTTCATGAGCAAGCGCCTGGCCGACGACATCGACCCCGAGACCCGCCAGGTGCAGGAAGACGTCAAGCTGGCCGGCGACGTGGACGGCGACAACAAGCCCTTCGGCGGTGCCGAACGCGAAGACTTCGGCCGTGACGAGTACGGCGGCGACGACTTCGGCGGCGATCTGCCCTGACACGAAAGGATACCGACAATGGCATTCAAGGAATCGAAGAAGAGTGACCGCGGCGGTGACCGCGGCGAACGTGGTGGCGACGAAGGCGACGACAAGGGCCGCGGCCGGGGCTTTGCGCGCAAGAAGGTCTGCCGCTTCTGTGCCGACAAGAACGCGAAGGTCGACTACAAGGACCAGCCGACCCTCAAGTACTTCGTCACCGAGCGCGGCAAGATCATTCCCCGCCGCATCTCGGGCAACTGCGCGCTGCACCAGCGTGCGGTGGCCAAGGCCATCAAGCAGTCGCGTGGCCTGGCGCTCATTCCCTACCTCGTTCTCCAGGGCTGATACCCATGAAACTCATTCTGCGAGAAGACGTGTACAACCTCGGCCAGTCGGGTGAGGTCGTGACGGTGAAGGAAGGCTACGCCCGGAACTTCCTCTTGCCGCGCAACCTGGCGATGCTGGCCTCGGCGGCCAACGTTCACCAGCTCGAGCACGAGAAGAAGGTCATTGCGCTGCGCCACGAGAAGCTCAAGGGCGCCGCGCAGGAGCAGGCCAAGAAGATCGAGAACGTGACGGTGAAGATCAAGCGCAAGGTCGGCGAGCAGGACAAGCTCTTCGGCTCGGTCACCGCGCTCGATGTCGCAGAGGCGCTCGCGGCCGGCGGCCAGAAGCTCGACCGCCGCCTGATTCACCTGCCCGAGCCCATCAAGGCGATCGGCAGCTTCCCCGTCGAGGTGCGGCTGCACCGCGACGTGGTGGCGAAGATCACCGTGATCGTCGAAGGCGAAGCGCAGGCCTGATTCGCCGCTTCGGCATCTGCTAGACCACCGCGGCCGCGCCCGATTCGTTTCGAGCGCGGCCGTCGTGTTTTCGTTTCACGTTCGAAGAGGGTTTGAGCCATGTCCGAAGGCGGCGTCAGCATCAACCAGTTCCAGGACCTCGCGGCCGAGCGCGCCGTGCTGGGCGCGGTGCTGATGGACAACTCGGTGCTCTCGAACGTGGTCGAGGTGATCATCGCGAGCGACTTCGCGCACCAGGCCCATTCCGAGATTTTCACGGCGATGATCACGCTCGATTCGAAGAGCGAGCGCATCGACCCGCTGACCGTGGCCGAGATGCTCAAGATCACCGGCAAGCTCGCCAGCGTCGGCGGCCCCGGGTACATCGCCCAGCTCGACCAGACCGTGCCCTTCGCGCAGAACGCGGTGGAGTACGCGAAGATCATCAAGAACCAGTCGCTGCGCCGCTCGCTGGCCATCGCCGGCCGCGACATCATGGAACTGGCGACCCAGGAAACCGGCGACACCGCCGAGCTGCTCGACGAGGCCGAGCGCAAGGTCTTCGTCATCGCCGAGAAGCGCCGCGTGGGCGACCTGCGCCCCATGTCCGAGCTGATGGACGAAGCGCTGACCATGCTCGACACGATGAAGCAGAACGCGTCCGGCATCACCGGCACCGCGACCGGCTTCGTCGACCTCGACAACCAACTGACCGGCCTCCACGGCGGCGAGCTCATCATTCTGGCCGCGCGCCCCGGCATCGGGAAGACCTCGCTGGCCATGAACATGGCCCTGCACGTGGCCTCGAAGGAAAACCGCGCCGTCGCCGTATTCAGCCTCGAAATGCCTTCGGTGCAACTGCTGACCCGCATGCTCGCGACCCACGCCAAGGTCGACATGCGCAAGCTGCGCGGCGGCCGGCTGACGCCCAACGACGAAGAGCGCATTTCCGAAGCGGCCAACGAGCTGTTCCGCCTGCCCTTCTACGTCGACGACTCCGGTGGTCTGTCGTCGTTCGACCTGCGCGCCAAGGCCCGCCGGCTCAAGCAGAAGGAACCGACGCTGGGGCTGATCGTCATCGACTACCTCCAACTGATGCACCAGAAGGGCAAGGTCGAGAGCCGTCAGCTCGAGGTCTCGGAAATCAGCCGCGCGCTCAAGCAACTGGCCAAGGAACTGAACGTGCCGATCGTCGCGCTCAGCCAGTTGAACCGCAAGGTCGAGGAACGCAAGGGCGGCAAGCCCATGCTCAGCGACCTTCGCGAGTCGGGCGCCATCGAGCAGGACGCCGACGTGGTGATGTTCATTCACCGCGAAGACGATTCGGAAGAAGGCGCTCCCGAGCCCCAGGCGAAGACGGTGATCCCCGTCGAGATCATCATCGCCAAGCAGCGCAACGGCCCGGTCGGCTCGGTCGACATGGTGTTCCTGGCCGAGTTCACCCGCTTCGAGTCACGCGCGCGCGACTGGCAACCGTCCTGACTTCGGTCAGCCGGCCCGGGCGGGGGCTTGTTTTCACCCGAGAACCTGCCTACGGCAGCGGGCCATGACGGTTCCGGTCATCACCGATCCCCAGGTCGCTCCCACCTACCGCCCCTCGGCCTTCCAGACGTGGGCCGAGTCGATGGTGCTCGACCCGCGAGATGTGGTCTTCATTCGGCACACCGTGCTGGTGACGGTGCTGATGACCACGCTCGACGTCGCGTTGTTCGTGCACACCGCCTGGTACACCGCGCTGGCGGTCTTCGTGGCGTGGGCCATGTACGCGCCGCCCACCATTCTCATGCTGCACAACACCATGCACCGCCCCTTCTTCAAGCGCTCGAAGTGGCTGGCCCGCTGGCACCCGTACGCGATGAGCGCGCTCTTCGGCATTCCGACCGGGTACATGGAGCACCACATCGGCATGCACCACGCCGAGAACAACCTGCGCGCCGACCGCAGCTCGACCATGAAGTACCAGCGCGACAACCCGTTCCACTGGCTGGCGTACTTCCTGAAGTTCCTCTTCCTCGTTCACTTCGAGCTGTACGACTACTTCTCGGCCAAGAAGCGCATGGCCTTCGTGCGCCGCGCGCTGGTCAGCGACTTCGTGCACCTGGGGTGCGCCATCGCCCTGTGCTTCGTGAACCTGCCGGCCGCCATCGTGGCCTTCGTCTTCCCCTTCCTCTTCGTGCGCGCCGCGATGATGTTGGGCAACTGGGGCCAGCACGCCTTCATCGACGCCTCGCAGCCCGACAACAGCTACGTCAATTCGATCACCTGCATCAACACGCCGTACAACCACCGGTGCTTCAACGACGGGTACCACATTCACCACCACGTGAAGCCGCGGTGCCACTGGACGGAGT
>CAIWFK010000012.1 GCA_903911905.1 uncultured Myxococcales bacterium | reverse complement strand
GTTTGTGGCCGGCCGCGGCCAGAGCGGCTCCCCTTCTCCCTCGAGGGAGAAGGAAGGGATGAGGGTGATCTTTCCGCCCGAAGCGAAGAAGGACCTGTGCAGCGGACGGTGACGCACGCTCCCCGGGCTCGAGGCGAACGCGCCTCAGCGTAGAAACCGCCGAGCGACAGCCTCGAGCTGTCGCCGGTGGGCATCGACCCCCACCCTCTCCACGAACCAATGCACGTACGCCGGCGCGGTGAGCTCGAACCGCTCCCGAACGAGCGTCTCGTCCCCCACCGCGACGAACTCGAACTCCGACCGCGTCACGACGCTGGGAAAGCTCACCCCGAGCATGGTCAAGCGGGTCTGGTCCTCTGGCACCATCGCCGTGCCCGAATAGGCATTCGGATATCGAAATGGCCCAACCGGCACGCGCTCGAGCAAATCGAACTCAATGACGCGGGTCTGGCCGTCCATACGGGTCGACCGAATCGTCACGTGCTCGATCAATGGGTGAAGCTGGGGCAGCAGGAGCGGGTCCGACAGCAGCGCTCTGACCTGACTGGGCGTCGCGGTGATCCGCTGCTCCAGGTGATGCTGCGACGTCGTCACTGATCATTCATCACCGCCGTCGACGCGCTTTGCCACCCCGTGTGACGGCCTTGACGCGGTCAACCCTGCGATCAGACAGCCCTCGCGTCAGAGCCCTGACGCGGACCGCTGGCGCGCCCCTTGAAGGGCACGGTGCGTGATGAAGTTCTCCGTCATCATCGTCACGCCCCGCAACTACGTTCACAGCGAGGCGTTCGCCGAGACCGCCGAAACCGTGCACGCGGGCTTGCGCGCGTTGGGCCACGAGGCGGTCCTCACCCGCAGCCTCGAGGTCCCCTCGGGGCGGCGCCCCATCATCTTCGGCGCCAACCTGCTGGCCACCTTCAAGGTCGAACCGCCGCCGCGCAGCATCCTCTACAACCTCGAGCAGGTGCAGCACGGCTCCGACTGGCTGACGCCCGGTCTGCTCGACCTCTTCCGCCGCTTCGAGCTGTGGGACTACAGCGAGCGCAACGCCGACGCGCTCGTGGCCATGGGCGTGCCGCGCCCGCAGGTGGTACCCATCAGCTACACCCCTTCGCTGACCCGCATTCCACACGGCCCCGAAGACCTCGACGTCCTCTTCTACGGCAGCCTCAACGATCGCCGCCGCGCGGTGCTCGATGCGCTCCGCGCCCAGGGCGTGAAGGTCGAGACGCTCTACGGTGTCTTCGGGCCCGCTCGAGACGCGGTCATCGCCCGCGCAAAGCTGGTGCTCAACGTTCACTTCTACGAAGCCAAGGTCTTCGAGGCGGTGCGCGTCTCGTACCTGCTCGCCAACCGCCGCGCGGTGGTCTCCGAGACCTGTGCCGACCGCGAGGAAGAGGCGCCGTTCGCCAACGCCCTGGCCTTCGCCCCCTACGAGCAGCTCGTGGCCACCTGCCAGCGCCTGCTCGCCGACGACGCAGCCCGTACCGCCCTCGCCGCCCGTGGCTTCGAGGTGATGCACCAGCGCAGCCCGGTGCCGTTTCTTCGCGCCGCGCTCGCCCACAAGAGGATGGCCGCATGAACGCCCCACTGCCTGCGTACTTCAACTATTCGCGCCCCGAGGTCGTCGCCCGCTTCGACCCGAAGGGCCTGCGCATTCTCGACGTCGGCTGCGCCGCCGGAGCCATGGGCGCCGAGCTGCTCGCCAAAGGTGCCCTCGAGGTGGTGGGGCTCGAGCGCGAGGCCCGCGCGGCCGCCATCGCCCGCACCCGCCTGTCCTCGGTGCTGCAGGTCGACCTCGACACGCGGCCTACCCTGCCCTTCCCCGACGCGTTCTTCGACGTCATCACCTGCGCCGACGTGCTCGAGCACCTGGTCGACCCGGGCGCGTTGCTCGCGCACCTGCGCCGCTACCTCAAGGACGACGGGCTGCTGGTCTGCTCGATTCCCAACGTGCGGCACGAGTCGGTGCTGGTGCCGCTGCTGGTCTCGGGCCGCTTCCACTACGCCGACGCGGGCATTCTCGACCGCACCCACCTGCGCTTCTTCACCATCACCGAGTTCGCCGGCTTCCTCGCGCAGGCCGGCTTCACCATGGAAGAGCAGGTCGACGCCGTCAGCTCGAAACTCTCGCCCCAGATGGAGGTGCTCGAGAAGTCGGTCAAGAAGCTGGGCGGAGACCAGGCCGCATTCCGGACCGAGGCCGCCGTCATTCAGTACCTGACCCGCGCGAAGCCCGCGAAGACCGGCGCCGAGCTGGGCCTGACGCCCTCACCCGTGCCGCGGCGCGCGCTCGCCGACCAGTGGGCGGGCAGCAAACCGGTGCGGGTGCTGCTGGCCCCTGACCCGCTCGACCCGGCGGACCCGTGGCTCACGGTGGTGAGCGAACTGCTTGCGGACAAGGCGCGCGCCGCGCAAATCACCATCGGCATCGCGGTCGAGGGCCGCCACCTCGAGACGCCGCCGCCCGCCTTCCAGACTCTGGCCCAGGCGGCGCGTGGCGCCGACCTGCTGCTCACCGAGGCCCCTGCCGAACCCTTCGCGTGGGAGCGTCTGCTCGCCGGCGCCACGCTCTTCATCGACACCGCCAACCGCAGCGCGCTCACGGGTCTGGCTCGCAGGGTCGGCGTCGAGGTCAACCTCCGCTCGGCAGCCGGCGCGCCCGTCGCCCCGCCCTCGTCGGGCAAGGCCCACGCCCTGTTCCTCGAGTTGATGAAGAAGGCGCTGCTCAACACGCTCTACGAAGACGCGCAGCTGACCGGCCCCAGGACCTTCGAGGCGAAGAAGCGCGAGGTCGGGCTCGACTGGCCCTCGCAGGCACACACCATGATCGGCCGGAAGCGACTCGACCAGTTGCAGGTCGCGCTCGAGACCGTGCTGGCCGAAGGGGTGCCGGGCGACGTCATCGAGACCGGCGTGTGGCGGGGTGGCGCGACCATCTTCATGCGCGCGGTGTTGCAGGCCTGGGGCGTGAGCGATCGCCGGGTCTTCGTCGCCGATTCGTTCGCCGGCCTGCCGCCGCCCGACCCGAAGTACGCCGCTGACCAGGGCGACCAGCACCACACCATGAAGGAACTGGCCATTTCGCTCGAGCACGTGCGCGCCAACTTCGCGAAGTACGACCTGCTCGACGAGCAGGTGGTGTTCCTCAAAGGCTGGTTCAAGGACACCCTGCCCGCAGCGCCCATTCAGCGGCTCGCCATCGCCCGGCTCGACGGCGACATGTACGGGTCGACCATGGACGCCATCGAGGTGCTCTACCCGAAGCTGTCGGTGGGCGGTTTCCTCATCGTCGACGACTTCGGTGCGGTCGCCGGGTGCCGCAAGGCCATCGAAGATTACCGGCAGGCCCACGGCATCACCGAGCCGATGACCGCCATCGACTGGACCGGGGCGTACTGGCGCAAGGCACGCTGAGCCGACTTCAGGTCTCGTCGGGAGCCTCGGCGGCGTCCAGCTCGGGGTCGATGGGCGCCAGGTGGTAGTCGCCGTGGCCGGAGAGCAGTTCGAATTCGCCGGCCTCGACGCTGTCCGCGTACGACGCGAGCCACTGAGGCACCGAGTCGGCGACCAAGGCCAGCGGCGCGGCGTCGTCGTCGAGATCTCCCGCGAAGACCCGACCCGAGACCGCGTGCACCACCAACGAGGTCGGTCCACGGGCGGCGAAGGGCAACCAGGCGTCCGAGCCCGCTTCGTCGGCCGTGACGCCCAGGTCGGCCCAGTCGCCGGGCCTGGCTCGCAACCGGGCCAGCAACGACTGGGTGCGAACCCGTTCGTTGAGCACCCAGGCGACCGGCAACAGGTGCAGGGGGCCGACGAAACCGTTGAGCGGCTTGCGCTGGCCGTCGTGCAACAGCCACATCGCGCGCAGCCCCGACGGCAACATGAAGCCCAACTTGCCCTGGAGCTTCACGAGCTGCGCGGGGCTCACCCCGGGCGCGAGGTTGTCGACCAGCAACGGCGCGCCGTTTGCCCTCATCCACCCGATGAGCCGGCGAAAGGAGTCGAAGAGCGACGCGTGCTCCGGTGGCGGGCGGGTGGTGGCCATGTCGGGCACTCCTGCATCGCGCCGCCGAAAGGTGCCAGACCCATTTTGCCGTTCCCCCTGGAGAAGGTCGTGAGCAGGAAGCCCTGGAGAAGGCACCAGACTCGATTCGCGTACGACGTGTGTGGCACCTCCCTCCGCCACCTCCCTCCGCCACCCTCCGCCTCGCCCGAAGCTGACAGTGGCCGTTGGGGAACGCTAAGAGGGACCATGCTCTCCACGCTGCTCGTCGACGACGATCGCGCCTTCTCGGCGGTAGCGATGGCAGCGCTGGCCCGCGAGGGGTTCCCGGTGAAGGTGGCCCACTCGCTCCACGAGGCCAGGCGCGCGACGCAGGAAGTCGGCTTCGACCTGGTGGTGCTCGACCGCCGACTGCCCGACGGCGACGGGCTGGCCTACCTGCCCGAGCTCAAGGCGGCGCTGCCCTCGGCGGTCATCGTGATGGTCACCGCCCATGGCGACATCACCAGCGCGGTCGAAGCCATTCGACTGGGCGCGCTCGACTACCTGGCCAAGCCCATCGAGCTGAGCGACCTGGTGATGAAGGCCCGGCGCGCGGCCGACGACATCCGGCTCCGCGACCGCCTGACCCTGGCCGAGGGCCGCCTGAGCACCCGGCGGGCCCTGGTGCCACCGAACTCGGCACCGATGAAGGCCGTGGTGGGCACGCTCGAGCGCATCGCCCGGACCAGCCCGCGCAGCCCCGTGCTGCTGCTGGGCGAGACTGGCTGCGGCAAGGAAGCGCTCGCCTGGCACCTCCACGAGCAGTCGTTCGGAGCCGAGGCGCCCTTCATTCAGGTCAACTGCGCGGCGCTCCCCGAATCCATGGCCGAGAGTGAGCTGTTCGGTCACGAGAAGGGCGCGTTCACCGACGCCAGGGCGACCCGGCGCGGCCTGGTCGAACTGGCCAGCGGCGGCAGCCTCTTCCTCGACGAGGTGGGCGAGCTCTCGGCGACCCTGCAGGCCAAGCTGCTCACCTTTCTCGACCAGGGCCGGTTCCGCCGGCTGGGCGGGCAGGTCGAGCTGACCAGCACCGCGCGCGTGCTGGCCGCCACCAACCGCAACCTCGAGGCCCAGGTGCAGGCCAAGGCCTTCCGCGAAGACCTCTTCTTCCGGCTCTCGGTGTTCCGCTTGCTCGTCCCCCCGCTGCGCGAGCGCCCCGAAGACCTGCCGTCGCTCGTCACCGGGCTCCTGCAGCGCATCTGCGCCGAGCAGGGTCGACGCGAGGTCCCGGGGCTGTCGGCCGAGGGCCTGGCGCGGCTGCAGGCCTACCGCTTCCCCGGCAACGTGCGAGAGCTGCGCAACATTCTCGAGCGCGCCACCGTGCTCGAAGACGGGCCGCTGACCTTCGGGTGGCTGTCGGGCACGCCCGTGACCACCCACGGCCCGGGCGACCAGTTCGCCGAGCCCGAAGTGAAGACGCTTGACGAGCTCGAGCGGCGGTACGCGCGCTGGGCACTCGAGAAGCTCGGCGGTCGCCGCCTCGAGACCGCGAAGGCGCTGGGCATCTCACACCCCACCTTCAACAAGCTGGTGCGCGAGGAGCCCTGACCGTCGTCAGGGAAGCCTTCAGCCTGCCAGGCGACCGACACTGGGCCAGGTCGCCGCGTTGCGCCGGCCATCGGGCGTGCGCCGCAGCTCGTAGGGCCGACACCCGCGCGCCTCGAACGCCTTGCGCCAGGCCGAAAAACCGCCGCCGTTGCGCCACGCGTCCATCGCCGCCAGCCCCGCCTCGGGGCCGCACTGCGCGAGCATGTATTCGACCCACGCCCACCGGGCGCTGGTCGGCCGCAGTTCGGCGCGCCCCTTCAGGCCCCGCCGCAACCGCTCGAGCCGCTTCTCGACCACGTCGATGCCCGCGAACGGCGCACCATCGAGCGGCGTGTTGCGCTTGGCGGCGAAGGGCGCGACACCCAGCGCCACCGGCAGAATCTTCGAGAGTTCGAGCGTGAAGCGCACCAGCTCGTCGATGTCGTCGTCGGTCTCGGTCGGCAACCCCACCACGTTGTAGACCTTGAGCCGCTTGAGGCCGGCCTGCTTCGCCATGTGCGCCGCAGCCAGAATCTGCGTCTCGGAATGCTTGCGGTCGACCAGGTCTCGCAGCCGCTGGCTGGGCCCGTCCGAGGCCACAGTCAACACGCCCGCCCCACCGGCCTTGAGTGCGTCGAGCAGCGGCTGGGTCAGCCGGTCGGCGCGCAGCGACGAGACACCCACCTGGCGGCCGCCCTTCACGATGGCCTGGAGCAATTCGACGATGCGCGGGTGGTCGGTGACGGCGGCCCCCACCAGGCCCACCTTCGCCGCGTATTCCGGCACCAGCTCGAGCACGCGCTCGGGGGGCACGGTGCGCATGCCGCCGTTGGTGGTGCGCCGCATCACGCAGTAATGGCAGCCGCGACTGCACCCCCGCTCGGGCTCGATGAGGAACATGCCCGACAGCTCGGTGTGGGGCGTGACGATGGCCGAGCGCGCCGGCAGGCAGGTGTCGGTCGCCCTGGCGACGAACCCGCGGGTGGCTGGCGACGAGACGCCTGGCACCCGAAACCCGGGCTGGTGCGTCAACCGCGCGACGATGTCGTGGCGGGTGCCGCCCTGTTCGACCGCCGCCAGCAGCGGGGCAATCAGGTCTTCGGCCTCACCCTGCACCACCACGTCGACGAAGGGCTCCAACGGGTCGGGGTTGCTGAAGGTGATGGGCCCCCCGGCCACCACCAGGGGCGCGTCGGCGCGTCGCTCCAAGGCCAGCAGCGGCAGCCCAGCGGCCTCGAGCATGGTGAAGAGCCCGGTCAGCTCGAGCTCGTACGCGACCGAGAAGGCCAGCACGCGGAAGTCGCCGATGGGCCGAAGCGTCTCGACCGAAACGGGAGGCTGCCGCGCCCGCTTCCAGGCCTCGACGTCGTCTGGAAGGAAGACCCGCTCGGCGGTCGCCGACGGGAAGGCGTGAATGGCCTGGTAGATGGCCTGAAAGCCCAGGCTGCTCATGCCCACGTTGTAGGGGCTCGGGTAGCAGAGCCCCACCACGGTCGGCGCTTCCTTGAAGAGCGTGCCCCGTTCGTCGGCGAGCAGCTTCCGGACGCCGTCGACGAGTTGGTAGTCCATGGTCCCCTTGTGCCACCGCGACCGGCGCGATGCCACCCGCGCTCGCCCGCAAAAGCGAAACCCCCGCTCCCGTGAGGGAACGAGGGCTTCACCATCGAATCAGTTCACACCAGACTCAGTCGGCCTTCTGCAGGTCGGCAGTGGTCACGGTCGGCACGCAGGTGCCCAGCTTGGCGCTGCAGTTCGGCTTGAAGAACGGGTTGATGCCCGAGCCGAACACGCGGCCAGCGTCGACGTCGGCGTTGGGGTCGCACGCCGACTGGTTCGGCACGAAGTCGCCGTTCATGTCGGTCAGCGGGTTGCCCTGGTCGTCGAGCGTCGCGCACGACACCAGCGGCCAGAAGCCGACCACGTCGAAGTTCGTCTTGCACGCGCCCTCGACGAACTCGAGCTTGGCGGTCCAGAAGGTGCCCTGGGCCTTCGCGTTGTTGACGATGTCGAACGACGACCAGTTGTACGCCGCGGTGATGGCCGGCAGCTCGCCCGTGACCAGCGGCTCAGCCTGGAAGTTCTGGTAGCCGCCGTCGAACTGCGAGAGCTCGCAGATGCCGTTCTTGTCGGGGTAGTTCGGAATCAGCGCGAACGAGTTCAGGTTCAGGCCGTCCGGGTCGTTGGGGTCGGTGCGGGCGATGGCTTCTTCGGTGACCTTGCAGGCGTTGGTCAGCACCACGCGGGTGCCGCCGTCGCCGCCAGGAACCGGAATGCCCACCAGGCCGCCGTCAGCCAGCGTCTCGGTCGCCGCGCCACCGTCGGCGAAGGTCAGGTTCGGCGCCGTACCGACGACGCAGAACTTGCACTTGCCGGGCGAGGTCGACTTGCTGCAGTCGTTCGTCGGGTCCTGGTCACCGGTGTAGACGTCGCCGTTCCACACGTCGATCAGGTACGACGCACGAACCACCGCGGTGTGCGGCAGGCCCGGAGGAGCGTACCGGGTCATGCCGACGGTGAGGTTGGTCAGCGTGTTCGACGGCGCGTTGGCGCAGTCGGCGCTGGCGTTGTCACCGGTCTTGGTGGTGGTCGCGTAGTACTCCGACACGCCGTACAGCGGCGAGCTGGTCACCACGTCGCACTGCGGAGGCGGCTGCTGCGCCGTGCAACCCTGAACCACGAACCCCATCACTGCTGAAGCGAGGCCGACGAGGCCAATCTTTGTCTTTGACATGATGATGTCGTCCTCGATCAGAAGGTGAACCGAATGCCGAAGCGCACGGAAATAGGCGCCTGGTAGCCGGTCGGCCGCTTGAAGTTGGGGTTGAGCTGCGCGGAGTTCGCGAACACGATCTTGCCGGTGTTCGGGTCGTACTCCTTGATGGGCAGGGTGCCGTCAGACGGGCACTGTGCCTGGTTCGAGCCCGAGAGGCAGGCGGCGGTCGCAGGGTCCTTCCCGGCAGGAGCCTGGAAGGGCAGGAAGTCGGCGTTCGAGATCGTCTGGTCGACCGAGGTGACAGCCTGGAAGTTGAACAGGTTGAACACGTCGGCAGTCAGCTGGATCTGGTTGTCCTTGTTCAGCCGGTAGCTGACGCCGACCTTGGCGTCGAACTCGTGGCGGAACGGCAGACGACCACCAGCGCCGCGGGGCAGAACGAACGACTCGTCAGCACCGTACGAGGGGTGCGAGGCGAGGTAGTTGATCGGCGCGCCCGAGCGACCCTGGTACGTCAGGCCGATGGTCAGACCGACCGCGTTCGTGATGCGGAACTCCTTGGCCGCGAACACCTTGATGAAGTGGTTGCGGTCGGCGTCGAGAGGACCGTTGCGGTTGGCGAGCAGCGACACGAGGTCGAAGTCCGAGTTGATGTTCGGGTCGAGCTGACCCGTCTCAGGGCGGAACAGACCGTTGTAGTTACCGCGCAGCGACGAGTACGTGTAGCTGAACTGACCCATCCAGCCGTCCGAGAACGCCTTCGTGAAGTAGACCGTCACGGCGTCGTAGTCACGAGTCGCCTTGGGGAAGGCCGAGCCCTGGCCGTAGCCGGGGTTGCTCAGGAAGTACCGGTTGCCTTCGTCGAGCGACATGTCCTCGACGACGTAGTTCATCCACCGCTTGGTGTACGAAGCGCCGAGACGACCGTCGCTGATGATTTCGTACTCGCCACCGACGACGATTTCGTCGGAGCTCTGCGGGTGGATGTTCGGGTCGACCGGGGTCACGCCGTTGCCGACGGACTGACCCGAGGCATTGACGCTGTAGTTGTCACCGAGCAGGCGGTTGATCTGCTGGTAGTTGTTCGGGTCGTTGCACTCGTTCGTCGCCTGGTTGATGTCCTTGAGCGGGTCGCAGCCCTGGCGGGTCGCGTTGGCCGAACGGGCCCGGCGGAAGTTGAAGGTGCTCTCACCAGTCAGCGCGCGGTCGGCGAGGTCGATCGGCACGCCTTCGTAGTACTGCGAGAAGTTACCGAACAGCTTCGAGCGGCCCTGCTGGGTGAAGTCGTAGATCAGGCCGACGCGAGGGGCGAACTGGTTGTTGAGCGTCATGCCCAGCAGACCCGACGCGGTGAAGAGCTGCTGGTTGTCGTAGCGCAGACCAGCGTTCAGGGTCACCAGGTCGGCGATCGACCAGCTGTCCTGCACGTAGGCGCCGATGCCGACCGAGGTGGGCTGGCCGTGAACGACGGCGGTGCGCTCGACGGTGTCAGGACCCACGAAGTAACCGTAGGTACGGAAGTCGTCGAAGCGGGTGCCAGTGATGTTTTCCTGGAGCGCCGCGCCACCCGAGTAGCCCTTCGAGATGTCGTACCGGAGGTTCTCGACGTCGATACCCACCTTGAAGATGTGGTGACCGAGCGCCTGCACCAGGTACGTCAGCGACGCGCGACCCTGCAAGCGGTCGAGCGCGGTGTTCGAGAAGCCGCCGAAGCCGCCGATGGCGTACGAGCCCGAGGGGCCGGTCGCAGGGCAAGCGAACAGAATGCGGTCTTCACCACGAACCGAGACGACGTTCGTCGACTTGGTGCCAGCGGGCTCGCACTTCGCGGCCGCGTCGGCGGGCAGGGTCTGGAGGTCGTTGATCGAGTACGGGCTGGTGATGGGGCCCACGTTCGAGTCGGCGTTGTACCGGCGCAGCAGGACCACCGGGGTGCCGTAGGCCGTACCGGCCTGCGTCGAGCCAGGGGTGCTGCCGTCGTTCGGGGTCGCGTCGGCGGTGCTGTGGAACCAACCGAGGCTGACGTCGGCAAGCAGGTGCTTGTCGAGGAAGCCGCCCTGGTAGCGCAGCGACACCGTGCTGGTGTTGTTGTTGGCGGTGAAGCCACCGTTCCACGCGATGCGGCGGTCGTTGAACGAGTAGGGCTGGGTGGCCGAGGTGGGCGAGCCGACGACGGACAGCGAGATGTTGTTGTCCGAGTTCACCAGGTAGGTCAACTTCGCGATGTAGCTGAAGGCGCGAACGTCGTTGAACCGGGTCTTGGTGGTGCCGGCCAGGGGCTCCGACTTGATGTAGCCGTCGGTGTCGTACTGGAAGTCAGTGCCGTCCGCGTTGATGAGGAAGCGGCGCAGCGACTGGGTCGCCTGCGAGCGCACGAACGAGGGCGAGAAGCCGACGAAGAACCACAGCTTGTCCTTGACGATCGGGCCACCGACTTCGGCGCCGAAGTCGATCGAGTTCCAGAGGCGGTTCTGGCCGACGAACACCGAGGAGTCGTTCTTGATGGCCGGCGAGACACCCGCGAGCACGCCGGGGGTGATGTCGCCCCAGACGGTGCCGTGGAACTCGTTCGAGCCCGACTTGGTGACGACGTTGAGCACGCCACCCGTGGTACGGCCGTACTCGGCCTGGTAGCCACCGGTGATGACGTTCGCCTCTTCGACGAACTCGACCGGGAACTGCGAGCCGTTCACGCCGAAGGCGGGGTCGTTGGTCGACACGCCGTCGACCAGATAGTTGTTCTCAGGCGACTGCGCACCCGAGAAGCCGTAGCCGTAGTCGTCGCTGACGACCTGCGGGGCGACCGCGGCGAGCGATTCGAACGACTTCACGCCCGAGCCGTTGGGCTGAATGAAGGCGATGTTGTTGATGAAGTCCTTGCCGACGTTCAGGCCGGTGGTGGTCGAACCGACGTCGACGGTGGGCGCGGTGCCCTTGACTTCGATGACGCCGCCTTCGATCGATTCCGGCTGGATCTCGACGTTGAGGCGAACGGTGCGGTCGGTACGGACGTTGATCTCGGAGCGCGCGAAGGGCTTGTACGATTCCTTCTCGAGCTTGAGCGTGTAGACACCAGCGGGCAGCTGCGCCAGGCGGTACGAGCCGGCGGAATCGGTCACCACGACTTCTTCACCCTGCAGCGCAGGAGAAGTGGCCGTGATCACCACGTCAGGAACAGGCTTGTGCGTGGCGGCGTCAGTCACGTTACCCGTGATCACCGACGAGCCCTGCGCAAACGACATCGAGGAAACGAGTACGCCCATCAAGAGCGACACTCGGTACAGCCATGTGGACACGCGCACGGAGAACCCCCTCCAGCGGGATTGGAATCGAATTGCGGGGCGCAACCTACACTTCGTGACAGCCAAGTCAACAGGGGTCTGTAACAAATGACTCGCCTGGTGCTATGTGAGCAACATGTTTGATTCAGTCTTGAATCGCGGCAACGCACCGAAGAGCCGCTTCGGTACGGGCACGGTCATTTCCATCGTGGTGCATGCGGCGCTGATCGCGGTGGTCGTCTACCTGACTACCCGCCCGCCTCCGGTGAAGGATGACTTGAGCGAGGTGAAGTTCTTCGCTGCGGCCCCGCCGCCGCCCCCGCCGCCGCCTCCGCCTCCTCCGGCGCACAAGAACACCGTCAAGACCGAGCACAAGATCATCCCCAAGCCGGATCAGATCATCCAGCCCAAGGAAATTCCCCAGGAGAAGCCCAAGGAGGCCGAGCCCCAGAAGGAAGAGGCGGCGGCCGAAGACGAGGGCGTGGAAGGCGGCGTCGAGGGCGGCGTGGTCGGTGGCGTGGTCGGCGGCGTGGTGGGCGGCGTGATCGGCGGAACGCTGGGTGGCCAGTTGGGTGCGACCGAGGTGGTGCCGTTCGGCGAAGGCATGACCCGCCCCTCGTACGACGCGGCCGAGCTGGCGCACGACTTGTACACCCGCGAAGCGCGCGAGGCGCAGATTCAGGGAATGATGATCGTGAAGTGCAACGTGCTCGCAGACGGCACGGTGAAGAACTGCCGGGTCATCAAGCCGCTGCAGTTCCTCTCTGACGCGGTGGTCAACCGCATTCAGAGCATGAAGGTGACGCCGGCGACCTTCCAGGGCAAGCCGATCGCCATCGACTACGTCTTCAATTTCAGCTTCAAGATGCCCCGCTGATCGCACCCTTCAGCGCGGTCTCTTTCCCCCGTCGAACAACCGTTCACCCTTCACCATGATGTTTCGCGCTGGCCTCAGCCGGCACGCGCGAGCTAGGAAGCGCGCCCCTATGGACTTCTCGCTTGGTCACCTCTGGGCCTCGATGGGCCTGTTCGCGAAGATGATCGTCATCGTCATGTTCTTCATGTCGCTGGCGAGCCTGCTGGTCATGTTCGAACGCATCGTGGTCTTCTCGAAGTCGCGTTCCGAGTCGATGCAGTTCGCCGAGAAGATGGCGAACCTGCTCAAGGACGGCGACATCGCTGCGGCAGCCAACGCCGGCCTGTCGAAGAACGTGGGGCACCTGGGTCGGGTCATCAATTCCGGGCTCGTGGCCTTCAAGCTGGCTCCGAAGGACCGCGACACGGCCATCGAATCGGTCGCCCGTGCGCTCGAGCGCCAGGCGGCTCGCGAAGTTCAGGTCTTCAAGCGCGGCCTGGGCGTGCTGGCCACCGTCGCCTCCACTGCGCCCTTCGTCGGTCTGCTCGGCACCGTCATGGGCATCGTGAACTCGTTCCAGTCGATGGCGGCCTCGGGCTCTGGTGGCCTCGGCACGGTGTCGGCCGGTATCGCCGAAGCGCTCATCACCACCGCCTTCGGTCTGCTGGTCGCCATTCCCGCCGTGATGGCGTTCAACTTCCTGCAGGGCTGGGTCGATGCCCGCTCGGTCGACATCTCGGAGTCGTCGAACGAGTTCCTGGACATGGTGTCCAAGCACTACGTGCAGTGAGCCTTTCCCACGTGAGCTTTCTGAAGTCGAGGTGACGCCATGGCAATGGCAGCTGGTGGTGGCAAAGGCGGCGTCAAGAGCGACATCAACATCACGCCGCTGGTGGACGTGGTGCTGGTGCTGCTCATCATCTTCATGGTGATCACACCCATGCTCCAGCGTGGCAAGAACGTCACGCTGCCCAAGGCGATGAAGGTCGACCCCGAGAGCAAGACCGACCCCATCATCGTCTCGGTGACGCCCGACAAGCTCATCTACATCGAGAGCGACAAGTTCGACGACGAGGGCTTCCAGGCCGAGCTGCAGAAGAAGCTGATCGCCGACCCGAGCAAGAAGATCCTCCTCAAGGGCGACCAGTCGCTGACCTTCGACGACGTGCGCAAGGTGATGAACCTGGCCCAGAAGGCGGGCGCCAAGGCCATCGCGCTGGGCGTCGAAGAAGAGAAGGGGGCGAAGTAACCATGTCGAAGATGCGCAAGTTCAAGGTGGCGACGCAGTCTTCGCCCAACGGCGACATCAACATCACCCCGCTGGTCGACGTGGTGCTGGTGCTGCTCATCATCTTCATGGTCGTCACGCCGCTGCTCGAGAAGGACATTCAGGTGCGCGTGCCCGACAACACGCAAGAGACGCCGCCTGACGAGGTGCCGCAGGACCAGCTCGTGGTCTCGCTGACCAAGGACGGGCAGATCAGCATCAATACCGACAAGGTCACCGAAGCGGAATACGTCGACCGTCTGACCAAGGCTCTCAACGCGAAGAAGAAGGGCGACAAGCTCGTCTTCTTCACCGCCGACGACGAGACCAACTACGCCAAGCTGGTCGGTGCGCTCGACGGCGCCCGCATGGCTGGCGCCGAGACGCTGGGCATGGCGACCGAGAAGATCGCCGCCGCGCCAGCGCAGGAAGCGCCCGCTCCGGCGCCGTGACCGAATGACGGGAGCGCCAGCCGGAGGGGCCGAGAAGGTCGTCTTCGAGCAGACCATCGAAGGCCTCTTCGTGCGAGCCCTCGGCCCCCAGCTGACCCCCGGTTTCAAGCAGCGCCTGGTGGCCATCGGCCTCGACGTCGACACCAGGCTGCTCCCCGCCTACCCCTTCGACGTGTGGATGAAGTCGCTCGAGATCGCCGCCAGCGAGCTCTACCCGACCTGGCCCACCACCGAGGCGATGTTCAAGGTCGGGGCGCACCTCATCGACGGCTACAAAGAGACGTTCCTGGGCCGCGCGGTGCTGGGCATGATTCGGGTGCTGGGCCCGCGTCGCATGCTGATGCGCGCCACCCAGAACTTTCGCTCGGGCAACAACTACACCGAGTCGCGCGTGACGGACGTCGACCCGCACACCATCGAACTGTGGATGAACGAGGTCGGCCCCCACCCGACGTTCACCGCCGGCATCATCCACGCCGCCCTGGCGGCCACGGGCGTGACGCCGAAGGTGGTGGTGAAGGACCACGATGGCCACGCCTGCACCTTCGTCTGCAGCTGGGCTTAGCCGCCCAATTCCCCTTCGATGGCGTCGACCAGCGCCGGGTCCATCAACTGCCGGTAGAGGTATTCGACGAAAAGCCCGGTCAGGCACCAGATGGGCAAGATGTACCAACTGGTCATGCGGAAGAAGTTGCCCGAGTCGAGGTATTCCCAGATGCGGAAGCCGCTGACGGCCACCAGCAGCCAGCCCGAGGCGCATTCCCAGAGGAAGATGGTCAGGCCGTAGACCAGCGCGCGCAGGGCCAGCGCACGTCGCTCAGGTTGCGGTATTCGAATTCGACCGCGAAGCAGGCCACGCCGTAGACCAGGAACATCCACAGCGAGCACTGGCCGTAGAGCGAGACGGCCGGCACGTCCCAGATGTGGTTGAGCTCGAGGCGTGGGTCGACCCGCCAGATGAATCGAAAGAGCAGGCCCAGCACCGGCACGCCCGCCAGGTTGCGCACCAGGTTGTAGAAGAAGACCTCGAGCGCGATGCCGGCGAAGCCGTAGAGCACGAAGCGGAACAGGCCGTAGCCGAACTGCGCGGCGCCCTCGCGGGTGCCCTTGTGGCGAACGGTGATGCGGGTCGTGGGCTTTCGTCGAACCTTGGCCATGGGCGGCCTGGGTTCTTAGCCGACGTCGTTCCAGGGGTTGAGCAGCGCGACGTCACAGCGGGCGAAATCGGCCTCGTTGCGAGAAACGATCGTGAGGCCATGAACCTGGGCCTGGGCGGCGAGCAGCGCATCGAGCACCGAGCACCGAGCACCGAGCACCGAGCACCGGCAGCGGGACCACAGCGCGCTCGCTCGAGCCGCTCAGTGCGCCCCAGCGGCGACTGGGTGCGCCTGCCGGAGTGACCGCAGCTACTCGCCCACCGCGACGAAGCGTTCGCCGTCGCTCTCGAGCGCGTCGCGCTGGTTGGTCGCGGTCGTCGGCACCCACTCGCCCAGCTCTCGCATGCCGTCGAGCGAGAGGTAGTTTTCCGACACGTCGAGCGAGGTGAGCCGAGGGAAGCGCGCTCGCCTGGCGAGCAACAGCCGCGCGCCCTCGTCGTCGAGCGTGCCCTTCGACAGGTCGAGCCGCTCGAGGCGTGAGGCCAGCGGCAGCGACGCCAGCACGTCTGCCACGCCTTCCAGCGAGGTGTTGCACAGCGCGAGCGAGGTGACGCCGGCGGGCAGCGCCGAGAGCAGGGGCTGCAACTGGTCGGCGGTCACACTCGAACCCGCCCAGAGCGCGAATCGCTCGAGCAGGGGCCAGCGCGCCTGCTCGAGCGCGTCGAGGTCGTCATCGTCGACCCCGACGGTGATCCACGAGAAGGCCTTCAGCGCCGGCGCGTCGACCTCGCCCAGCACCGCCGAACCCTGCAAGGTGAGCTGCTCGAGCTTCGGGAGCGTTCGCCACACGCTGCCGACGTCGCCCAGCTCGGCCCACGACAGCTCGCACTCGTCGGGGAAGGTGAAGTCACCCAGGGTGAGCCGGCGCAGGCGCTGCGCGGCAGGGCGCACGAGCACGCCGTTCTCGGACTCCATCAACGGCTCCATGCCCGAGAGGCCAATTCCCAACTCTTCGACCGTCGAGAAGAACGGCAACGAGAAGGCCTGCTCGACGAACGGCCACACCGGGCGGCCTTCGTCGGCCATGCGAAACGAGAGGCCCAGTGGCAGGCCGTGCCGCCACGTCAGTCCCAGATTCGTGCGCCAGGCGCGTGAGTTGCGTCGGGTGAGGTGCACCGCCAGCTCGCCCATCAACGTGAGCGCGTTGGCGGCGAGGAACTCCTCGAACTGCTCGTGTCGCTCGAAGCGGCGCAGCAGCTCGGCGCGCACGTCGCCGCGCTCCTCGAGCCAGTCGTGGAAGACGGACCACTCGGCAGGGTCCTCGCTGGTCGGCACCCTCACGCCCTCGAGCGGAACCAGCGTCACGCGGTCGCGGGTGAGCATCGGGTCGAAGGCCGGGCCTCCGCTGAGCGCGCGCTTGATGCGATCCCACAGGCCCATGGCAGTCTCCTCGGAGCTACAGCTTCAGCTTGAGCCGCGCGCCCACCAACACCGCGTCGGGGCCGTCACCGCCGGGGTGACGGTAGTACTCGAGGTCGGGCTGCAGGCTCAGGAAGTGGGTCAGGCGCCACTTGTAGAAGACCTCGACGAACAGCTCGGAGCCCGGGCCTGGGGTGCCGTTGAGCTGCACTGGCAGCGTGAACCACCCGAAGCCCACGCCCACCGTGTCGTCGCTGCGCGCGCCCAGCCCGTGCCACGCCACCGAGGCGCCGACGTAGAGGGGAATCTGGTTCCGGTCGGGCTGCGACCAGCACAGGCGCGAGATGAAGGTCAGGCCCGAGGGGTCATCGGCGTTCTCGGGGTGTGCGTAGAGTCGCTGGTCGTGCTGCACGAAGAACCCCAGGTTCGAGCGGAAGGTGCGCATCGGCTGGTCGGCCGGCACCTGCTCGGGAATCTGGCCTGACTGGCCGAAGAAGCCCGCGCTGCTGATGCCGCCATTTCGGCCCGCATCGCCGTAGCGGTGGGTGACGGCCACGCCGCCGATCGCCATCCACCCGGCGTTGGGGGCGAGCGCGCTGTCGAAGCCGAACGAGTTGATGCGCGGGCTGCCCTCGTAGAAGACCGCCTTGAGCGCCAGCCACCACAGCGGCTGTGCGATGACCGCCGCACCGAGGCCCGTGGTCGGGTAGCTGGGCAAGGGCGTGCTGGGGAACATGCCGAAGTTGTTGTTGAGGAAGTTGCCGCCGAAGCGCGGGGTGCCGAAGTCGCGGTTCGCGTCCTGCTTGCCGAGCCGAATGCGCAGCTTCTCGTCGAAGAACGTCTGCTCGAAGAAGAACTCGGTCAGTTGGGTGTACGGCGGCGCTTCGATGTTGCTGATGGCGGTCGCCGAGCCGACGTACGCGTTGATGCCGGTGCCGTGGCCGTTCTGCACCAGCACGTAGAAGTGACCGCCCTTCCACAGGCCCAGCTTCTCGAAGTCGAGCGAGATGCCGAGGTCGAGGTGGCCGGCGACGCTGGTGGCGTCGGTGCTGGCCATGGCGTCGATGTTGGTGATGACCTCGATGGCGTAGAGCAGGTCGATGGTCACGCCGTGGTCGGCGAGCCAGGTGCGGGCGCCGGCCCATTCGCCAGTGAGGTGGTCGCCGGTCCACCAGGTGGGCTCGGGCGGGTCGGCCTTCGTCGTCGGCTCGGGCGCGGCGGGAGGCGGCTGCACGGACTCCGGCGTGGCAGCAGGCGACTCCCGCGCGGCACCAGGGACAGGCGTTTCGACCTGGGTCAGCGCGAGGACGACGAACAGGCCGAGCATGCAGTGAGGAGCGTAGTGGATGGTGGCGCAGGCAAGTGACTCCTCGTGCGGCCTCGAGGGGTGCCGGTCGGACCGCCAGGCGAGCCTTGGCGGCAAACACCACCAACCCCTCCTGCGGGTGGGTGCCCGGAGTTCTTGGTTTCAGTGCGCGAAACCCACAAACCTTCTTGTCAGTTTCGTGCATTGAAACCACGTTCCGGGGACTGCGACCCAGGCGGGCAAAGGTGCTGGTCGTTTGCGCCTGGGAGCAAGGCGCTCACGCCGGTCCGTCACCCCGCTCGAGCCAGCGCTCACGACCTCGGCGCCCTTCGGCCACGGCGACACATCACGCGCCCGGTGCGTACAGCACGTAGCCCATGGTCTTGAAGAACGGGCTGTCGACGCCGCCCTTCCCCACCAGGCGGGCGAGCGTGAGCACCGCGCGCAACAGCGGCGGCGCCGGGAACGGGCGGCCCAGGCGCTGCCCTTCCACCGGCAGGTAGCGAATCTGCCTCGGCTGCCACCCGTTCGCCGCGAAGAACGCGAACCAGTCGTCAGGCTCGAACAGGAACGGGGCGCTGGCGGTGGCCTTCGCCATTCGCTTCGCCCGTTGCCGAATGACCTGCGCCGAGAAGTATTCGGCGATCCACCCGACGCTGGCCGGCAGCGCGCGCAGGTCCTTCGCCAGGGCCGCGACGTCGTCGTTCGACAGGTAGGGCACCACACCCTCGGTCAGCACCAGCACGCGACGGCCAGGCCCACAGACCCGCTCGAGCAGCGCACGTCGCTCGCCCGCGTCAGCCAGGTTCGCGGCGTGGCGCTCGAGCAGACAGCGGGGAGCGTGTGACGAGAGCTGGCTCGCCTTGAAGTCGATGAGCGCGGGTTGGTCGACCTCGACCCACCGCAGCGTCGCGGGCAGGTCCATTCGCCAGGGCCGCGTGTCGAGCCCGGCGCCCAGGTTGAGCACGGTGTCGACCGCGCCACTGGCCACCAGCTCGCCGAGGAGTTGGTCGATGAGGCAGGTGCGCACCACCGCCTGCCACCGCGTCATGTGTGCGTTCGGCATGCGGGTGGCGATGGCCCGCCCGCGCTCGCCAGCGAGGGTCCGGGCGAGCGGGTCGAGGAAAAGCGCGTCGGGGCGCTCGCTCTCTTCAGCCCGGTAGTGCGCGACCCAGAACGCCGTGTCGGCGAGGTCGCGAATCGGTGAGGAGGTCACCGTGCGTCGTCGAGCTTGCGCTTGGCCGGCGGCAGGTCACCCGGCGGCAGCTTCGACATCACGTACTGCACCGTGTCGTGCAGGGTCTCGTACGGGTCGCGCGCGACGAAGTTGAGCTCGGCCTCGGCCTTGCTCGAATCGCACCAGAACCAGTGCTCGCCGACCTCGACTTCCTGCGGGTCGAGCGAGACCGTGGTGCCGCGCCACTTCGAGACCTGCTCGAGCGCATACGCCCCGAGGATGTTGGCGGTCTTGGGCAGCGAGAGCCGCGGCGGCGCCACGCCGGTCAGCCGCGAGAGCCGCCCGAAGAAGTCCTTCATCGAGAGGTTCACGCCCATCAGGTGGCGGCCGTAGAGCTGCCCGTGGGTCAACGCCGTGAGCGCCGCCTGGGCCACGTCGCGCGCGTCGACGAAGCTCATGCCGCCGCCGGGCATCGCGGGAAGGTCGCGCTGCAGGAACTTCACCACCGTCCACGTCGAGCTCAGGCGATCGTCGCCCGGGCCCATCAGCAGCGACGGGTTGAGCACCACCAGCGGCAGGCCGTTCTTGCGGCACAGCTCGAGGGTCAGCTTCTCTTCGTAGATCTTCGAGAGGTAGTACGGCCAGCGCCCCACGGTCTCGATGGGGTAGTCCTCGGACTCGTTGAGCGTGCGCTCGGTCTTCGACACGGCGATGGTGCCCGAGGTCGACATCAAGATGATGCGCGGCTTCGTGCCCAGCGCGATGACGTCACGCAACAGCTCGCGAGTGCAGTCGACGTGCAGTTCGTACATCTTGCGCCCGTCGGCGTTCTTGAAGCTGACCAGCCCGGCCAGGTGGTAGATGGCCTCGACGCCGTCGAGTGCCTTGCGCACCGCCTCGCGGTCCTTCAGGTCGGCTTGAACGAACTCCACCGGGTGCTCGCCCACGCTCCACGAAGCGGGCGGCTTCGTGCGGGCCAGCGCGCGCACGTCGTGACCAGCCGCGCGCAGCAGGGGAATCAGGTGCGAGCCCAGGAACCCCGTGGCCCCGGTGACGAGAATCTTCACGGTGACGACTCCTTCCGCGCGCGGCGAGAGTGAATGGCGCCAGGCGGAATCACGTGCTCTTCGGGCCGCATCACGCGACCCTCCTTGAGCGCGCGCACCGAGGCCTCGGCCATGTGGGTCACCACCCGGTACGAATCGCTTCGGGCCAGCCCCTTCACCTGTTCCCGCGCGCGGTCGATGATGATGGGCGCGCCGATGCGCACCTCGAGATCTTCGCGCCTGGGCCACCACGAGCCCTTGGGCAGCGCGTCGTACGTGCCGTGCAGGTAGATGGGCAGCACGTCGACGTTGAAGGTCAGCGCCAGGTAGCCGAGCGTGGGCTTGAATTCGGCCAGCTCGCCGTTCGCCGAGCGCGTGCCCTCGGGGAAGATGAGCAGGTTGTAGCCCTGGGTCAGCGACTCACCGGCCAGCCGAAGCGATTCGCGCAGCGAGCCGTGCCGGTCCATGGGAATGAGGTCGGTGAAGTTCTCGAACCAGGCGCGCTTGAGCGCGGTGTCGAAGAAGTAGTCGCGGGCGGCCAGCGCGACCATGCGCTGCCCCTGCTCGCCCATGGCCACCTTGATGAGCCCCATGTCGAGGTGGCTGGCGTGGTTGGCCACCACCAGCAGGTTGCGGTTCATGGGAATGAAGGCCTTGCCGGTCACCTTCACGTCGAACAGCCCGCCGTACACCGCGCGCTGGCCCGCCTGCAGCAGCAGCCGCCCGCTCTGGGCCACCACCGCCGGCAGCTCGACCTCGAGTTCTTCGTTCTTCTCGCGCTCGACCTCGCGCGAGATTTCCCGGGCCTGGAGTTCGGCTGCGGGGCGTCGACCGCTGGCCTGCACGGCGCGGCGCAGCTCTTCGATGGTGGTGATGCGCGTCAGGTCGCTGACCGCGGTCACCGGCACGCCGGCCGCTTCGAGCGCGGTCGACAGCTCGGTGAGCATCAACGAATCGAAGCCCAGGTCGACCTGCAGTCGCGATTCGGGGCGCACCTCGGCCAGCGGGCGGCCGATGACGTCGGCGACGATCTGCGAGACCCAGTCGGCGCTCTCGTGCTCGCGGCCGTCGCGCTCGCGGCGGGCCTTCTCGGCCGAGCTGGCCACCTTCTCGAGCCGCTTGAGCTCGTCGATGACCAGCGCGCGCTTGACCTTGCGGGTCGAGGTGCGGGGCAATTCGCCGTCCCAGAAGCGCACCACCTTGATGCGGCGGTAGAACGGCTGGTCGCTCGACACCTCGCGGAAGTGCTCGTCGAGCTCACGGCGCACCTCTTCGCGCGGCCGGTCCTTGTAGTCGGGCACGCAGAGGCAGGCGACCTTCTCACCGCCGCCCTCTTCGGGCAGGCCGACCACCGAGAGTTCCTTGATGTGCGCGTGCACGCCGTAGAGCTCTTCGAGGTCGTCGGGGTACACGTTCTTGCCGTTGGCGTCGATGATGACGTCCTTCTGGCGGCCCGAGAGGAAGAGGTTCTTGTGCTCGTCGAGCCGGCCCAGGTCGCCGGTGAAGAGCCAGCCGTCCTTGAGCACGGCGGCGGTCGAGTCACGGTCCTGGAAGTAGCCGGCCATGACGTTGGGGCCGCGGGCGATGACCTCGCCGATGCCCTCGGCGTCGGGCTGGTGAATCTTCAGCTCGATGCCGGGCAGGGGCTGGCCCACCGACCCGGGCAGGCGCTTGTTCCCCATCTTGGTGACGGTGAGCACGGGCGCCGCTTCGGTCAGGCCGTAGCCTTCGTCGAGCGTGAAGCCCATGGCGTGGAAGGCCTTGTGCACGTCGTCGGGCAGCGCGCTGCCGCCCGAGATCATGAACTTGATCTTCCCGCCGAACTTGCGGTGCACCGGCCAGAACAACAGCTTGCCCAGGTTGAGGTCGCGGCGGTTGCGCAGCTCGGCGTTCATCGACATCAGGCCCTTCATGGCCTCCTCGACGAACTTCGGGCGCGCGGCCAGTTCCTGGGTGATCTTGCGGTGGAAGAGCTGCCAGAGCGCGGGCACGCCGACCAGGCCGGTGACGTTGCCCCTGCTCGAGCACTTCGCCGATGCGGTCGGCCGTCAGCTCGTCGATGTACGAGATTTCGGCGCCGCGCGAGAAGGGCGTCAGGAAGCCCGCCGAGAACTCGAAGGTGTGGTGCAGCGGCAGCACCGAGAGCACGCCGTCGCCCACGCCGATGTCGAAGGTGCCGGCCAGCTTGGCGATGAGCGCCGAGAAGTTGCGGTGGGTCAGCATCACCGCCTTGGGGTTGCCGGTGGTGCCGCTGGTGAAGATGAGCGAGGCCACGTCGTCGGGAGACGCGTTGCGGCGCACCTGACCGATGCCGTCGGGCTTCGACTCGTCGCCCGAGAGCGCGGTGGCCAGGGTCTCGACCCGGCAGGTCAGCTTCGCGGCGGCCAGCGCTTCCGCCCGGCCCGGGTTCTCGTCGAGCAGGTGCTCGGAAATCAGCAACACCTTCGCTTCGCTGCGGCGGGCGATGTTGACGATTTCAGGAACGCTCAGTTCCTTGTCCAACGGCACCACGGTGGCGCCGGCGCGCAGCACGCCGAAGAAGGTGACGCCCCACTCGGGCCGGTTCTCGCCCAGCACCATCACCCGATCGCCGTGCGCGACGCCGTTGGCGAGCAGCCAACTGCCCACGCGCGACGAATAGCGGTGCACCTCGCCGTAGGTGTAGCGGGTGGTGGTGTCGGCCTCGTACATCCGGAAGGCCACGCGGTGACGCCATTCGTGCACGCTGGCCTCGAGCATCTCGAGCAGGTCGCGGTAGGCGTGCACGGTCTTGCGGCGCTCGGTCTCCTCGTCGAGCCCGGGGAAGACCCACTTCTCGAGGCCGGGAATGTGGGTCTCGAGGAAATAGGTGCGCCAGTCGATGCGGTCGGGCGCCCAGTCGATCTTCGCGCGGTCGTGCGCGGGCATGCCCACGTAGAGCGAGCGGGTGTTGTCGCAGCGAAAGACGAAGCGGTTGTCCCAGATGAAGGGCAGGAAGAGGTCGACGATGTTGTTGACCCCGTCGGCCTGGTCGGCGACCTCGGTGAGCGTTTCCTTCGCCTTCTCGAGCAGGGCCGACACGCGCGGGGCACCCCAGGTGGGCTTCTGGTCGTCGATGGTGTCTTTGAGCCACTTCGCGCCGCGCGAGAACAGCGGGCTCGACATCAGGTCGAAGGCGGCCTTGCCGATGGCCTGCGGTTCGACGCGGCCGCGCAGGTCGTTGAGGAGCGCGTTGCCCGTGGTCTTGTGGCGGTAGCGGCGGCGCTTGTAGAGGCCGACCAGCTCGACGGCCCGGGGCGCGGCGAAGGGCGAGCTGTCGCCGCTGGCCTGCTGGTACACGCGGCGTTCGCTCGCGCGCAACTGCTGCGCGACGATGGCGATGAGGCTGCCAGCCACCATGTCGACCGGAATCATGTCGAGAATGGACTTGTCGTTGGCCGGCAGCGAGCCCTGGCCCTTGATGAGCGCGTAGATGATGGGCGCCGAGGTGGTGAAGCCCTCGTTCCACCCGGGGAAGGGGTACTTCATCGCGCTCTCGACGATGCTGGGGCGCACGATGGCGTAGCGAAGGCCGGGCGTCTTCGCGATGACCTGCTCACCCAGGCTCTTGGTGTACGTGTACGTGTTGGGCCAGCCCCAGTGCCGGGCCCGTTCCATGCCCGCTTCGACCAGGCGGGTGGTCAGCCACAGCTTGCGCTCGCGGCCCACGGCCAGGCGCAGGGCCTTTTCGTCGGCCGAGTCGCGGCCCTCGCCGTCGAGCCGCTCGATGGCGCGGGTGCGGAACTCGCTGGCCAGGGCCTTGTCGTCGGCCTGTTCGCGCAGGCGGGCCACCAGCTTCTCGCAGTCGACCAGTTCCTGCTCGAGCGAGAAGTCGCGGCCGTCGAGCTCGTCGCGCTTGGGGAAGTAGCCGACCACCTCTTCGTCTTCGAACACCAGGCCCGAGCGGCTGCCGGCCACGAAGGCGGTCGACATGTGCACCAGCGGTACGTTCCAGTGCAGGCAGGCATCGACCAGGTACTTCACGCCGTGGGTGTTGACGTTGAGGCCGACCTCGAGTGACGGGTTGAAGCTGACCAGACCTGCGCAGTTGACGACCACGTCGATGCGGCCGGTCAGCGCCCTGGCCGCGGTCTCGTCCATCCCCATCCACGGGTCGGTGATGTCGCCGTCGAGAATGGTGACCTTCGACTTGAGCCAGTCGAGCGCGCCCTGCTCGCCGTGGCGATCGCGCAGCGGCTGGAAGGGTTCGCTGGGGGCGACCTTGTCGAAGAAGCGGGTGGTCGCGTCCTTGCTGCTGCCCCGGCGCACGAGCACGTACACGTGGGCGAGCACGTCGCCGTAATGGTGCAAGAGCATCGACAGGGCGACCTTGCCCACGAAGCCGGTGGCGCCCGCGAAGAGCACGCGCTTGCCGGTGAGGGTCTGGGTCACGTCGAGGGGACCTGGAGACGGTTCCGTCATGGGTCGATCGCTTAGCACGGTGCCAGCGAAGGGCGATTGTGGCCGTGCAGGGCGTTCACCCAGGGGTGCGAAGCGCCGGTGGCACCCCGTGCGCCTTCCGTCGATTCGACGTGGTACGCAGCGGTCCATGGTCCGCGCTCCGCCGTACCGACGCTTCGTTCACCCCGATGGCCGGCTGTGGGAAGTGCGCCTCAACGGGAAGGTGGTCGAGCTGCGCATCACCACCGATGGCGACACCTTCGAGCGCCGCCGCCCCTTCGCCGCGCCGGTGCTGGGCGCGGCCGACCTCGACGCGCTGGTGAAAGGGCAACTGGAAGACGGCTTCACCGAGACCACCCCGCCCGACTGGAAGCGGCGGCTGGACGAGCTGGTGGAATACTGGGACCAGGACGACCCGGGCATGGACGCCGACGTGCTGCGCGTGCAGTTGCTCGAGAAGGGTGAGGCCACCGCGAAGGCCTGCATCGAGCGGCTGACCTGGCTGGAGGCGGGCATGCCCCGCGACCCGGCGGCGACCCGCGCCTGGCTGCGCGACCACGTCGACGAGGTGCTGCCGGGCATTCTGCTGGCGCTGCGCTACCCCGACGCCCAGGTGCTGCTGCACGTCGACTCGCTGCTCGCCGAGCTGAAGTTGCCCGGGGTCATCGAAGCGCTGCTGAGCATCGTCGAGCACCCCACCGCTGACGAACCCGACGGTCGGCCCTGGCACATGCCGCTCGAGAGCTTCGTGGCGCTGGGGCCGCCCGACGCCGAGACCGCCGCACGGCTGGTCACGCTGTTGGATTCCGACGACGCGCGGGTGCGCGACGTGGCCGCGAAGGTGCTGGCCGAGTCCTCGCTCGACGATGACCTGTTCGCGGCGCTGTGGAAGAAGCGTGTCGTCGCGAAGGAATCGGAGGGCATGTGCTGGGCGTTCATGAGGGCCGCCGAGGTCCGGCGCGACTTCCAGCTCCGCGACTTCCTGCGGTGGATGCAGAAGCAGGCGCGCTTCAAGGAGCCGCTCTGGGCCGACCGGGTGACGCACGCCCTGGTGAACCTGAAGAACCGGTAGCCTGCGCCCTGGGTCGGTTTCAGGTATGACGGTTCGAATGCGTTTCGCGGTCGTCAGCCTGATCTTCCTCGCGGCGTGCCTGCCCCAGGTGGGCCCCCCGATCGAAGCGACCGGAGGCGGTGCAGCCACGGGCGGTGGTACCGGCGGAGGTACGACGACCGGCGGAGGTACGACGACCGGCGGAGGTACGACGACCGGCGGAGGCACGGCCGCCGGCGGCGGCGCCAGTTGCACCAACGGCGTACTCGATGGAACCGAGACCGCGGTCGATTGCGGCGGGCCGACCTGCCCGGCCTGTACGCTCGGAGCGACCTGCACGGCGCCGACCGACTGTGCCAGCGGCGTGTGTATCGGCTCGCACTGCACGGCTGCCGCCACCGCGTGTCGACCGGCCTTCGCCAGGTGCACGACCTTCGATGACCTGACCGGCGCGGCCAGCCCCACCATTCGCTTCCCCGTGGGCGGCCTGAACTACAGCCCCGCGTGCGTGAAGGTCCGCCTGGGGCAGACGCTGACCTTCTCGGGCGACTTCGGGTCGCACCCGCTCGACCAGTCGTGTGGGCCGGTGCGCAACGTCGTCACCTCGCACTTCGGCAACACCTGGTCGGTCACCTTCACCGACGCGCTGGGCCTCTTTGGGTACTATTGCAACCAGCACGGTGGGCCCGACGGGTCGGGCATGGCCGGCGCCATCGAGGTCGTGCCCTGAGCGTTTCGTCGACCAGTGTGCTGTGCCCGGCCTGTGCCGCCCGAGCCCTGCCCGGGGCGGTGGTGTGCCGCAACGACGGCACCATTCTGGTGGCCGCGGCCGACGACCCGCTGGTGGGCGAGCTGGTCGGCACCTGGCGGGTCATCAAGCGGGTGGGCGTGGGCGGCATGGGCGCGGTGTACGAGACGCTCGAAGAGACCATCGGCAAGCGCGCCGCGCTCAAGGTGGTGCACCCGCACCTCAGCAACGACCCCAACCTGCCCACGCTGCTGGCCGAAGCGCGGGCGGTCAACGCCATCGGCGACGAAGGCATCGTCGACGTCTATGGCTTCGGCACCCTGCCCGACGGCCGCTCGTGGCTGGTGATGGAGCTGCTGGAAGGCGAGCTGCTCGAAGACCGGCTGATGCGCGAGAAGACGTTGCCGCTGCTCGACGTCATCGACCTGATGGTGCCGCTCTTCCAGGCGCTCGAGGCCGCCCACGCCGCGGGCTTCGTGCACCGCGACCTCAAGCCGGCCAACGTCTTCGTGGTGCAGCGCGCGAGCCGGGCGCCCTTTCCCAAGCTGCTCGACTTCGGCATCGCCGCGCGCATCGTCACCGGCTCGCCCGACGCGCTGGGCACGGCGGGGTACGTCTCGCCCGAGCAGGCCGCGAACGTGAACGTGGGGGCCAAGGCCGACCTCTACGCCATGGGCTGCATGATGTTCGAGCTGCTGTCGGGTCAGTTGCCCTTCGTGGCGTCCGACTGGAACGAGGTGTTGCGGCTGCATCGCGAACAGCCTCGCCCCAGTGTGCGGACGCTGCGGCCCGACGTACCGGCCGAGCTGGACGAGCTGATTCAGAACCTGATGGCCATCGAGCCGCTGCGTCGCCCGCCGTCGGCGGCGGCGGTGCGCACCCAGTTGCTGGCGGTGAGGGCCCACCTGACCTCGGCCAAGGCCCGGCTGACCCGCACCGTGACGGTGGGGGTGTTGGCGGCGGTGGCGGTCGCGGTGGTGGCCTTCCTCGCGCTGCGGCCGGCCCCGGTGGTCACGCCAGTGGTGGCGCCGGTGGTCGAAGACCCGGTGAGCGTGGCGGCGAAGAAGAAGGCCGCCGAGGTCGAGCAGTTGCTGGCTGGCCCTGCCGAGCTGGCGGTCGACGCGCTGCTGGCCGCGAAGAAGGCCTTCCCCGAGCGGCCCGAGTGGGTCGCGCTGACGGCGCAGCTCTCGGCGACGCTGCGGCTGAGCCTGCAGACCGCGCTCAAGAAGGACGACGACGCTGGCGCCCTGGCGCAGGTGGCCCTGCTCGAGAAGCTGGGCACGCTCGAGAAGGACGACCCGCTGCAGGCCGAGGTCAAACGCACCTCGTACGCGCATCACAACGGCATGGTGCGGGTCGGCCAGGTCTTCATCGACCGCTACGAGTACCCCAACCGCGCGGGGGCCATGCCCATCACCAACGTCGACTTCGCCGAGGCCGAATCGCTGTGCGCCGGCGCGGGCAAGCGGCTGTGCACCGAGCAGGAATGGGAAGCGGCATGCAAAGGCAGCGCAGGCGACGCGTACCCGTGGGGCAAGAAGCTCGAGCGCGACCGCTGCGTCATCAAGGGGCCGCGGGTGAAGGGGCCGGCGGCCTCGGGCTCACGGCCGAAGTGCGTGGGTGAGAACGGCGTGTTCGACCTGGTGGGCAACGTCGCCGAGTGGACCAGTTCGCCCCTGCAGGAAGGCGCGCTGCAACGGGTGATTCGCGGCGGCTCGTTCGACCAGAGTGACGCGCGGCTGCCGTGTGATTCCCGCGACTACCTGATGCCTGGCGGCGGCGGGTCGAGCCACCTGGGGTTGCGCTGCTGCCTGTGACCGCTGGCGACGCCGCATCGGTCTGACGGCCGGGCCACTGGCAGGCTGCGGAAAAACCCTCCCGTCGCCAGAACGCCGAATCTAGAACTGCGCGCGCAGGTACCGCTCGAGCACGGCCAGGTCGTCGTCGGTGATGCCCGAGCCGGTCTTCAGGCGCATGCGCTCGAGCGTGGTCAGCGAACGCTCGTAGGTGTCGAGTCGCCCGTACACCCGACCCAGCGCGTGACACTTCGAGCAGCGCGCCTGAATGAGCGCGGTGGCCTGCTGGTCGAGCTCGTCGTCGGCATTGGTGCGCAGCGAGTCGTCGGGCGGCGTCGGAGGAAGCTCGGGCGGCAGGTCGGCAGGCAGGTCGGCAGGCAGGTCGGTCATCACCGGCGTCTTGAGCTCGTCGGCAGGCGGCTTGTCGACGGGGACGGGCTTGAGCGGAGCGACGACCATGGGCGTCGGCCGGGCCGGAGGCAGCACCAGCTTCAGCGTCTGCGTGGCGTAGCGGGTCAGCAGCACCGCGTCGGCCTTGCTGATGAGCAGCGGCGCCTTGAGACGCATCTTCTCGACCACCCGGCGCCACTGCGGCTCGGTGTAGCGGTGGCCCTCGGCGACCTCTTCGGAATGGCAGTACAGGCACTTCCGTTCCCACGCCAGGCGGGCGTTGGGAGGAGCGGCCAGGGTGAGCGCGAGCACGAGCGCGAGCATGTCAGTACCCCACCACGACGCCGAGGCGGGCCAGGTGTCGAGCGGTGAACGGCGCGTCGGTCACCGTCCACAATTCGTAGTCGGCCTTGATGGCGAAGTTCTCGTTCACCCGGCCCATGAGCGCCACGGTCTGGCGCAGCACGCGCGCGTTGGGCTGAATCGAACTCTCGGGAATGGGCAGGCCGAAGTGCTGCAACCCGTCGCTGCGCAGCACCAGCGTCAACTGCGGAATGATGGCCCAGTCGACCTGCCCGTACCACCCGACCTTGAGGAACCAGGAATCGATGACCTGGTAGGCGTAGCCGGTGGCGGTCGGGTCGAGGTCGGTGCGACGTGCCAGGCCCTCGGCGCGGAAGACCACCGGCCCGAAGCGCAGGTAGAGGTCGAGCCCGCCCATCAGGTAATGCAGCGTGTCCTTCGGGTCGTAGGTGCCGCCGGTGAACGAGGCGCCCACCGCCCAGTCTTCTCCGGTGAGCACCACCCGACCGCCGCCCGCCGGCGTGCGGTTGATGTCGAGGTAGTTGCGCGAGCGCGCCCAGTCGATGTCGTTGTCTCCGACCAGGCCCTTGACCACGTAGGCCGAATAATCGAGCTGCACCTTCTTGCTCAGCGAGAGGCTGCCGTAGACCTCGACGCCGTTGTCGACGAAGGGCGCGGGTACGATGCCCAGGTTGAAGCCCTCGCGTCCGTACCAGAGCATGTCGCCCATGGCGTACGGCAGCGGCTTGCTGGGCGTGGTGAAGTTGGTGGGGTCGTGGCGCAGGTTGAACTCGCCGAAGGGCAGGTTGAGCCGACCGGCGCGCACGTTGAAGAAGCGCTTCACCCGCACTTCGCCGAAGCCCTGGTCGACCTCGAGGCCGTGACACCCGGCGCAGGCCTTCACCGTGAAGCTGACGCCATGGCCGACCTCGGCGACGAGCTTCTGCGCCACCTCGTAGGTCAGCCCGGTGATGCCCAGCGTCGAGGGGTTTTCGGGCGGGTTGGGCCCCGACACGTAGCGGTAGTCGACCGCCGCCGAGCCCGCAGCCGTCACGTCGAAGGCGTGCGCACTCGCCGCCGCCAGCACCAGCGCCCCGACCCACCAGCGGGTCATGGCGACCCGACGGTGAGCTCTTCGCCGACGTGGCCGGGCTGGTCGAGCAGGTCGACCAGGAAGTGAGCGAGGTCGGCGCGGGTGATGCGGTGCGGAGGCGGCTCGTGGGGGCCCACCACCACCGCCTTGCCCGTCGGCGGGTCGTCGGTCAGACGGGTCGAGCGAAGAATGGTCCACGGCACGCGGCTGGTGCGCACGCGCTCTTCGGCCAGGTTGATGTCGCGGAACACCGGCCCCAGAATCACCGGCAGGCGCTGCTGAATGGGGCCCGAGACCTTGGCGCTCTGTTCGCGGCTCTCGCCGGTGCCCAGGCGGGAAATCAGCACGAAGCGCTCGAAGCGCTTGAGTGCTTCGAGCTGGGGCAGCAGCTTGTCCATCGCGGTCGCCACCACCGGCCGCAACGAGCCGATGGCGCAGACCACGAACTGACAGCGCTCGACCAGCGCGTCGAGCCCCGCGCCCGTCTCGGCGTCACCGGGAATGACGGTCAGCCGCTCGTTCTGGCGCTTGATGGCCCGGGGGTCACGAGCGAGCGCGTTGACCGAATACCCCTGGTCGAGCGCGCGGGTGATGAGCTTGTCGCCCAGCTTTCCAGTCGCACCGAGAATGGCGAGTCGTGGCACGGCCCGCAGTACAGCGTGACCCGCGTCAACCCACAAGCTTTCACCCGCGGTTCGCGCTCGGTCGACCGGTGAGTCGTTCGAGGAACAGGCGGCCCGCCGGCCCCAGTCGCCCGCGGTGCGCCAGCCGGGGCTCGAAGGCGTGCACGCTGCCCTGGGGCAACGTGAGCGGCTTGAGCTCGCCGTTCTTCACTTCGCGCTCGATGAGCCAGTCGGGCAGCCACCCGAAGCCGATGCCGGCGAGAATGGCGGCCTTCTTGGCGTGGAAGTCCGACAGGTGCACGTGGGACTGCTCGTCCAACTGGGCGGTCGACAACTGCAGGCGGGGGTCCGACCCGCGCACCGTCAACAGCACGTGCTGGGCGAGG
Organism: uncultured Myxococcales bacterium; assembly: GCA_903911905.1. Taxonomy (GTDB): domain Bacteria; phylum Myxococcota; class Myxococcia; order Myxococcales; family Myxococcaceae; genus Xiheilimnobacterium; species Xiheilimnobacterium phototrophicum. The sequence goes on along the minus strand of CAIWFK010000012.1, from coordinate 8,701 downwards.
TCGGCGCGGCTGACGGTACGCAGCTTCGAGAGCGGGTGGCTGCGGTGCGCGACGAGCCGGGCGCGCAACCGGGGCAACGAGATGACGGTCAGCCCCTCGAGCCGCACCGGCAACACGCTGATGAGCACCTGGGCGTCGTCGGCCACGAAGCGGTCTTCGACCCCACCGAGCGAATCGACGGTCAGCCTGAGCCGGGTGGGCGCACCGGCGTCGCGCAGCGCCTGCACCACCTCGAGCGTGGGGCCCAGGGGCAGAATGGCGTCGAAGACCACGGTGAGCACCGGTTCCCACCCGCTCTTGAGCTCACGACAGGTCTCGACCAGCGAGCGCTCGGCCTCGAGCAACGAGCGGCAACGCCGCAGCACCTCGTCGCCCGCGGGCGTCAGTCGGGTGCGGTACCCGGAGCGGTCGAACAGGTCGAGGCCGGTCTGGGTCTCGAGCTGCTTGAGCGCGTAGAGCACCGCGGTGTGGGTGCGGTGCAGCGCCTTCGCCGCGCCCTGCAGGGTGCCAGCGGCGTGGAAGGCGGCCAGCGCACGGGCCTGTTCGAGCGTGACGTTCATTGTTCGACGAATACACAATGACTGACCACACTTTGTCAATTTCTTGACGAAGGTCACCCCGCCTACGAACGAGCCCATGGACATTCCCTGGATTCGCGGCCGCATCGCCCAGCAGGCGCACGTCGGCGTCCCCGACGGAACGGTGGAAGAGGAATATGCCCGCAACGGGTTCTTCGGGCGCTACGCCCACCTCTACCGCACGCACGCGCCGGTGGGCTGGACCCGCATCGAAGGCCCGCTCAGGCCGCGCGCGTACGACCTGCGCGAGCTGCCGGGCGCCGCCGGTGACGACTGGCTGGGCGCGCGCCGGGGGCTGCTGGGCAACGCCGACGTGGTGCTCTCGCTGACCACGCTCGATCGCCTCATGCCGTACCTCTTCCGCAACGCCGATGCCGACGAGATCGTCTTCGTGCACGCGGGCGCGGGCCGGCTCGAGACCGACTTCGGCCCGCTGGCGTACGAGCCGGGCGACTACCTGGTGTTGCCGCGCGGCACCGCGTACCGCTTCTCGCCGACCAGCAGCTCGCGCTTCCTGGTGGTCGAGGCCGCGAGCGAGGTGAACTTCCCCGAGAAGGGCCTGCTGGGTCAGCACGCGCTCTTCGACCCGGCGGTGGTGCAGGTGCCCTCCCCCGAGGCCAGCTCGTTGACCGCCAACGCGGCCGGCGAATTCGAGCTCAAGGTCAAGCAGCAGGGCGCGATGACGTCGATTTTCTACCCCTTCAACCCGCACGACGTGGTGGGTTGGAAGGGCACCCTGGCCGCGCTCAAGCTCAACGTGCGCGACATTCGCCCGGTCTCGAGCGACCGCTACCACCTGCCGCCCTCGGCGCACTCGACCTTCGTGATGCGCAACGCGGTGATCTGCACCTTCCTGCCGCGGCCGCTCGAGAACGGCGACCCGGTGGCGCTCAAGGTGCCGTTCTACCATTCGAACATCGACTTCGACGAAGTGCTCTTCTACCACTCGGGCGAGTTCTTCAGCCGCGCGGGCATCGCGCCCGGCATGCTCACCTTCCACCCGCAGGGCATTCACCACGGCCCGCAGGCCAGGGCGTTCGACCGCGCGAAGGCCGCGACCCGCACCGAAGAGGTGGCGGTGATGCTCGACACGAAGAACCCGCTCACCGTGCTGCCTGGCGCCGGCAAGGCTGAATTGGCCGAGTACTGGAAGAGCTGGCTGACCCCCTGACCTCGTTTCACTTTTCTCACAGGAACCCGACCATGACCCACGCTCCCCAGTTCCCCGTCTCGAAGAACAACCCCTGCGGCCTGGCCGGCCTCGAGTTCGTCGAGTTCGTCTCGCCGAAGCCCGCGGTGCTCGACGCGCTGTTCACCGGCTTCGGCTTCTCGCGCACCATGGAACAGGCGACCCGGCCCATCGACCTCTACCGCCAGGGCGACCTCACCTTCCTCGTCAACCGCGAGTCGCGCTCGTTCGCGGCCAGCTTCGCGGCGCTGCACGGCCCCAGCATCTGCTCGATGGGCTGGCGGGTGAAGAACGCGAAGCAGGCCTTCGAGGCGGCGGTGGCGCGCGGCGCGAAGCCCCGTCCCGAGGGTGACTTCCTCATCGACGGCAAGCCCGTGCCGGCCATCTTCGGCATCGGCGACAGCCTCATCTACTTCGTCGAGAAGAGCGACGACCTGTACCAGCGCCTGGGCTTCGCGCCCGCGCGTACGCCGAACCTCGTGCCCAGCAAGGGCTTCACGGTGCTCGACCACCTGACGAACAACGTCGTCAAGGGCACGATGCAGACCTGGGCCGCCTTCTACAAGTCGGTCTTCGGCTTCGAAGAGGTGCGCTACTTCGACATTCGCGGCGCGAAGACGGGCCTGACCTCGTACGCGCTGCGCTCGCCCTGCGGCTTCTTCTGCATTCCCATCAACGAGGGCACCGAGGCCAAGTCGCAAATCAACGAGTACCTCGAGGAATACCAGGGCCCGGGCATTCAGCACCTGGCCTTCCTGACCGACGACATTCTGGGGTCGCTGAAGAACCTCGAGGGCACGCCCATCGAGATGCTCGACATGGACGACCAGTACTACCGAGACGTGTTCGCGAAGTTCCCCGGCATCACGGAGGACAAGGACGAGGTGAAGCGCCGCAACGTGCTCATCGACGGTGACGACCAGGGCTACCTGCTGCAGATCTTCACCAGGAACCTGGTGGGCCCCATCTTCATCGAACTCATTCAGCGCAAGAACCACTCGTCGTTCGGCGAGGGCAACTTCGGCGCCCTCTTCCGCAGCATCGAGCGCGACCAGCAGAAGCGCGGCGTGCTGTAGGCCACCGCGCTCAGTCGACCCGGGGCAGCCGCAGCCGGAAGGTGGTGCCCTGCCCAGGCTGCGACGTCGCGTTCACCGTACCCTTCGACTGGGTGATGATGCCGTAGACCGTGGCCAGCCCCAGGCCGGTGCCGCGACCGCGCGGCTTGGTGGTGAAGAACGGCTCGAAGAGGTGGGCCAGCGCCGCTTCCGACAGGCCTTCTCCGGTGTCGGCGACGGTCACCACCACCTCGTCGGCCTCGAGTCGGGTCGAGAGCGTGACCGTGCCGCCCCGGGGCATCGCGTCGCGGGCGTTGGCCAGCAGGTTGATGAGCACCTGCTCGAACTGCATGGGGTCGATGTTCACCTTCAGCGGCGAAGCGCTCAGCTCGAGCGTCAGGGTGGCCGGTGCGACCACCCGTTCGAACAACCGCGCCGCGTCGTGCACCTCGGCGTTGACGTCGACCACCTTCGGGGTGACGGGCTGACGCCTGGCGAAGGCGAGCAGGTGCCGGGTCAGGTCGCTCGCGCGGTCGGTGGCCTGGGTCAGCTCGTCGAACAACGAGAGGTTCTGCGGGTCGACCGTGCGCCCGCGCAGCTCGCGGGTCAGCTCGGCCATCACCATCAACAGGTTGTTGAAGTCGTGCGCCACGCCGCCCGCCAGCCGCCCGAGGCTGTCGAGCCGGGCCGCGTGGTGCAGCGCCTGCTCGGCGCGCTTGCGCTCGGTGAGGTCGCGCACGATGCCCTGCAGCAGGCCACCCGCCACACGGCTGGCGGAAATCTCGACCGGCACCAGCCCGCCGTCCTTCCGGCGCAGGGTGCGCTCGGTCACCACCGCGCGCCCTTCGTGAATGGCGTCGAGCTGGAAGGGCGTACCGTCGGGCACGGCCACCTCGCGCAGGTGACGGCCCACCAGTTCTTCGCGGGTGTAGCCGAGCATGCGGCAGCCGGCGGGGTTCACGTCGACGTAGAAGCCCGAGCCATCGCACACGAAGATGCCGTCGTTGGCGGCGTCGAAGAGGTTGCGCCGCATCGATTCGCTCTGCAGCAGCGAGGCGGTCGAATCGCTGGTGTCCCTGGCGGTGGCGACCATCACGCCTGGCATGGGCAGGCGGGCCAGGCGCAGCTCGACCGCCAGCAGCCGCCCGTCACGCCGCAACAGCTCGAAGGGGGCCGCGGCGACACCGGTCCCGTCACCCAGCACCAGCTCGAGCTGCTCGCGGTGATGCGCGCGACCCGGCACCGGAATGAGCTGCTCGAACGGGGCGCCGAGCAGCTCGTCGACCGCGTGGCCACTGAGCGCGCTCGCCGCCGCGTTGCAGCGGGCGATGCGCCCTTCGACGATGAGGAAGGCGGCGTCGGCCCGAGGCGCGAACGCGTCGTCGAACGAGGCCTGCGCGTGTGCGATGGAATCGACGGTGGACGACAGGAAGCCGTTCATGCGGCGCCCCCGAAGGCACCACGCCGCATACCGGGCTCCACGAGCCCCTGCCTGGCAATCATCATGCTGAAGTACCCCCCACCGACGGTTCTAGGATCGTCGCGACGATTTCACCAGCCCACCCCCGTCACCGGGCGTAGCGTGCCAGCCAACTCATGGACTTCACTCCGAGCAGCAAGACCACCGAGTACCTGGCGCGGGTTGGCGATTTCCTGGACCGGCAGATCACGCCGGTCGAGGCCGAGTACGAGGCCGAGGTCGCGCGCACCTGCGCGTCGGGTGACTGGCGCACGTGGAAGGTGCCGGCGGTGGTCGAGCAGCTCAAGGCGAAGGCCAGGGCGGCCGGCCTGTGGAACCTGTTCCTGCCCGACCCGGCGCACGGGCCGGGGCTGAGCACGCTCGAATACGCGCCCATCGCCGAGCTGACCGGCCGCAGCCTGCTGGCGCCCGAAATCTTCAACTGCAGCGCGCCCGACACCGGCAACATGGAAGTGCTGCACCGCTACGGCACCGACGCCCAGAAGCACACCTGGCTCGAGCCGCTGCTGGCCGGCACCATTCGCTCGGTCTTCGCCATGACCGAGCCCGACGTGGCCTCGAGCGACGCCACCAACATGCAGGCCACCGCGGTGGTGGAAGGCGACGAGGTGGTCGTCACCGCGAAGAAGTGGTGGTCGACGGGCCTGGGTGACCCGCGCGCACGCGTGGCCATCGTGATGGCGCGCACGCCCAACGCAGAAGGCGACCGCCACCATCAGCATTCGATGGTGCTGGTGCCGCTCGACGCGAAGGGCGTGACCATCGTGCGCATGCTGCCGGTGTTCGGGCACTACGACGCTCCGTCAGGCCACGGCGAGGTGCACTTCGACGCGGTACGCGTGCCGCGGGCCAACCTCATCGCCGGGCCGGGCATGGGCTTCGAAATCGCCCAGGGCCGGCTGGGGCCGGGGCGCATTCACCACTGCATGCGCTGCCTCGGCGCGGCCGAAGTGGCGCTCGAGGCGATGGTCAAGCGGGGGCTCTCGCGCACCGCCTTCGGCAAGCCGCTCATCAACCTGGGCGGCAACCGCGAGCGCGTGGCCGAGGCGCGCATGGCCATCGACCAGGCGCGGCTGCTCACGCTCTACGCGGCGTGGCGGCTCGACGAGGTCGGCCCGCTGGCGGCGATGACGGAAATCTCGGCCATCAAGGTGGTGGCGCCCAACGTGCTGGCGAAGGTGGCCGACGACGCGATGCAGATCTACGGCGGTGGCGGCCTCAGTGACGACGCGCCGCTCTCGCGCCTCTTCGCCCAGGGGCGCGCGCTGCGGCTGGCCGACGGGCCCGACGAAGTGCACAAGGGCGTCATCGCGAAGATCGAACTGAGCAAGCACGGCGGGCGCTGAGTCGAACCCGTCAGGCCCGCGGCGAGCACCGGCTTTCGAGCAGCGCGAGGTACCACCGGTTCGGTTTCGCTCGACGAACGCGCTACAGTCTCCCGCCATGCGCCCGTTGCTGCTCGCCCTGCTGATCACCTCGTCGCTGCGCGCCGTCGCTGGAGCCCCCGAGCTGCCTGCCGAAGTGCAACTGGCGGTGCAGTCGCTGCGGCCCGGTGAGCGCGCCCGGCTCGAGAAGCAACTGGGCCCGGTCGACAAGCTGCCGCTCTACCGCGTCGAGCTCGACCTCGACCCGGTCAAGCGCACCGTCTCGGGCAAGGTGTCGCTGACGGTGACCGCGAAAGAAGAATTGCACGGCCTGCACCTGCGGGTGACGCCCAACGCCGCGCACCCGGGCGCCGTCGCGCTCAGCGGGCTCGAGGTCGAAGGGGTGAAGAAGGGCTTCTCGGTGCCCGACCCGTCGCTCTTCGACGTGTCGTTCGACCCGCCGGTGCTGCCCGGCAAGAGCGTGACCGTGGCCTTCAAGGTCGCGGCGAAGGTGCCATCGGTGCCGGTCGCCCAGTCCATCGCGATGGGCGGCGACGATCACCCCGGCGACTACGGCGCGTTCTCGAGCACGCCCGACGTCTTCAACCTCGACGGCATCGTGCCCATGGTCTCGGTGCTCAAGGCCGACGGCGAGCCGTGCGACGGGCCTTCGGGCATCGGCGACCTCGGCAACTTCGACCCCTCGAACTTCATCGCCTCGGTGTCGGTACCCTCGGGCTGGCGCGCGTTGCTGGCCGGTCAGCTCATCGGCGAAGTGCCCGACCGTGCGGGGCGCCCGCGCTTCACCTACGCCATCGCCGGGGCGCGCGAGCTGCCGGTGCTGGCGGTCAAGGGCTACGAGTCGGTCACCACCACCGCGGGCGAGGTGCAGGTCGAGTCGTGGTTCGCCGCGCACGACGTGGCCAGCGGCAAGAAGGCGCTCGAGCACGCGGCGAAGTCGCTGGCGCTGCTCGAAGCGAAGCTGGGGCCCACGCCGTACACCACCTTTCGCGTGGTCGAGGCGCACTTCGTGGGCGGCGCCGGCGGCATGGAATTTCCCGGCCTGGTGACCGCGTCGTCGACGCTCTATTCGGGGTCGGCCAACCCGTTGTCGGCCCTGGGCCTGGGTGCGATGGGCAACGACCCGGCGCTCGCCGGGCTGCTCTCGGGGCTGGGCGACATGGGCGACATGCTGACCCGGCTGTTCGACGCCACGCTCGAGTTCACCATCGAGCACGAGGTGGCCCACCAGTACTTCGCGATGCTCATCGGCAACGACCCGGTGCTCGAACCGCTGGCCGACGAGGCGCTGACCCAGCACGTGGCGCTGCTGCTGATGGAGTGGCGCAATGACCGGGCGACGTCGGACCAGATGCGCGACGCCCAGCTCAAGGCCGCCTTCCAGATGATGCGCATGAGCGGCGCGAAGGACGGCGCGGCCAACCGGCCCACCTGGAACTTCGACTCGAACATGGAATACGCGGCCATGGTCTACGGCAAGGCGCCGCTGATGTTCGACGAGTGGCGCAAGGTGCTGGGCGACGACGCGTGGCTGGGCACCCTGCGCGCGTACGTCGACGCCAATCGCTACAAGTGGGTGACCTCGAACACGCTCTTCGAGCTGGCCGTCAAGCGCTCACCCACTGCGGCCGGAGAGCTCAAGCACCTGCGCCGTCGCTGGTGGGAAGAGGCGCATGGAGACGAAGACCTCGGCACCCTGGGCAGCGGCGCGCTCGGAGGCGTTCCCGGCGGCGCGGGCATGGACCCCCAGGCGCTCAAGGAATACGAGGAACTGCTCAAGCAACTGATGGGCGGCCACTGACGCCACGCCCAGGTGAGCTTCGAACGTGAGCTTCTGGTGACCGCTCAGCCCAGCGCGCTGCGGTAATCGATGTCGCCCTGCTCTTCGTCCTGCGCGGCGTGGTCGACCCTGGCGCCGAGGAAGAACTGCTCGACCGCGCTCTCGACCTCGGCGCGCCCGTCGAGGCCGTTGATGCGGCCGCGGAAGGTCGACGCGCCGAACAGCCCGTGCGCGTACCACGCGAGGTGGTTGCGGAAGCTGCGCACGGCCTGCAGTTCGGTGCGCTCGGGGTCGATGGGCACGTCGGCCTTCTGCACCCGCCCTTCGCTCGAGAAGGCCACGTGCTCGCGGAAGTGCCGCAGCACCAGCGCGCAGCGCTCTTCGGTGGTGGGGGCCGGGCCGCCGAGCAGCTCGCGGAAGATCCACGGGTTGCCCAGCGCGCCTCGCCCGATCATCACGTAGTCGACGCCGGTCTGCTCGAGCATGCGCACCGCGTCGGCGGGCTTCTTCACGTCACCGTTGCCGATGACGGGGAAGCGGTTGCCCACGTGGGCCTTGAGCGCCTTGAGCACGTCCCAGTCGGCCTTGCCCGAATACCCCTGCGCCCGGGTGCGGGGGTGACAGGCCAGCGCCGCCACGCCCGCGGCACCGAGCGCGTCGGCCATCTCGAGGAAGTTGCGGGCGTTCGCGTCCCACCCCGAGCGAATCTTCGCGGTCACCGGCAGGCCGGTCGCTTCGCGAATCTGCCGCACGACGTCTCCGGCGCGCGAGGGGTCGCACATCATGGCGGACCCGGCTCCGCTCTTGGTCACCTTCTTCACCGGGCAGCCCATGTTGATGTCGATGATCTGCGCGCCGTAGTCCTTCGCGATGACTGCGGCCCGCGCCATCACCTCGGGCTCGCCACCGAAGAGCTGCAGCGAATACGGCACCTCGACCGACGGCTCGTAGCGCAGGTAACGCAACGTGCGGGTGTTGATGCGGAAGAGCCCCTGCGCGCTGATGAGTTCGGTCGGGCACAGCGCCGCCCCCAACTGGAAGGCGATGACGCGGAAGGGCTTCTCGCTGACCCCCGCCATCGGCGCGAGGATGAAGCGATTGCGGAGCGTGTACGGACCGATGGGCAGCATCGGCGGAACGGGTTATCACCATCGGGTGATGCGATGGAACCGCCCTGCCACCGTGCTCGTCTTGCTCCTTGCCTCGGCGTGCGCCCACCAGGAGCGGCGCTCAG
>CAIWFK010000011.1 GCA_903911905.1 uncultured Myxococcales bacterium | reverse complement strand
CATCACCACCGCGAGCACGATGTCGCTCGAGGCCTTGGCCCTGCCGAGCACGGTCTGTACGGCGTCGAGTACGCGCGTCATCGCTCTTCCTCGTGGTCCTTCGTGGCGCCGAGCGCGGCGGCGAGCACCGCGGCCGCGGCCTGGTAGAGCTCTTCGGGAATGGCGTCACCCACCTCGGACTGAATGAGCGTGCGCGCCAGCGGCACGTCACGCACCACCGGAACGTCGAGGGCCTGCGCGTCGGTTCGAATCTTCAAGGCGTCTGCTCCCTGGCCTTTGGCCACGATGTACGGGGCCTCGCACTCGGTCTCGTCGTACCGCAGCGCGATCGCCAGATGCGTCGGGTTCACCACCACCGCCGTCGCCTTCTGCACCCCCCGCGCGGGGCCACCGGCGGCGAGCTGCCGGCGCAACGACTTCTGCTTCGACTTCTGATGCGGGTCTCCTTCGGCGTTCTTGTGCTCCTGCTTCATTTCCTCGCGGGTCATCATCAGGTCCTTGCGGTGGCGGCGGCGCGCGAGCGCGAGGTCGGCCACGCCCAGGGCCAGCAGCAGCACCGCAGCCTTCAGCACCACCGGCCTCCAGAGCGCGAGCGCCGCAGGGAAGGCGAGCGCCCCCGGCAGCCCGGGCACGCGCAGCACCTGGGGTGCCAGGTCGACCACCGAGCGCCCGAGCACCACGCCGATGACGGCCATCACCAGCATCCCCTTGCCGACCTCGATCACCTGCTTGACCGAGAAGAGCTTCTGGAACCCGGAAATCACGTCGAGCCGGTCGAGCTTCGGCGCCACCGCGTCCGCATTCAGTTGCAGGCCCGAGGTGACCAGTTGGCTGCCCAGCGCCCCAGCAAAGGCACCAAGCAGGGCAGGCGCGCTGGCGAGCGCGAGCAGGCGGCCGGCGTCGAACATCGCCTCGGTGGCGGTGGCCTGACCCAGCGACAGGGTGGCCCGGGTCAGCGCCTGCAGCCGCGCCGCAGTCTGGTCCACGCCCGCGAGCAGCCCCACCAGCCCGCCCAGCGTCGCCGCCGAGGCCGAAAAGAGTCGGCTTCTCGCGATCTGCCCCTGCTTGCGCGCATCGCGCAGCTTCTTCGCGCTCGGTTCGTGGGTCTTCTCGCTCATGGGCGGAGTAGCCCTGTTCACGCCACGTGCCGCGCCAAGTGCCCGCAATTCCCGCGCAACCCCCTGTGGCACCGTCTCGGTCGTGGACGGGGTGACGGTCTTCAGTGCGAGCCCAGCGCCAGCACCGCGTGCAGCACCTCGGGCAGCTCGACACAGCCGCGCTCGAGCCTCGCAGCGACCACCCCGACCAGCAGCCACGACACCGCACCACCCGCGAGCAGCTTCGCCGGTGAGCCGACCTCCTGCAGGTTCATGCCCGACGAGGCGCGCGAGGCGAAGGCCAGTGCGGTGTCGAGCGCCAGCGCCACGCCGGCCACCGGTCCTGAAATCGCCAGCGCCGTCGAGAACGCGCCGCACACCAGCGTGGCGACCTCGAAGGCCACCTCGGGGGTGTGGGCGAACGCGCCAGGCGGCGCCCAGACGAAGCTGCGCACCAGTCCGTCGAGCACCAGGGGGAACGCCACGCCGGTCACGCAGCCGCCCAGCAGCACCTGGAAGAGCAGGTCGGCGCTGGCCGATTCCCTCGAGCCCGACAGCGGCAAGGCCGCCTCGGCCGACGAGCCGCGGAAGAGGTCGATGAAGCGGCCGCTCAGGCGGGCCGTGTCGAAGGGCAACGAGGCCAGCAGGCCCAGGGTGGTGCCCAGCAGCAGCTCGCGCACCGCCAGCCCCACGAAGGCCAGGGTCTCGGCCGAGCCTTCGGGCAGGTTCACGCCGCACCCGAAGTGAATGAACCAGGCCAGCGCCAGCACCACGCCCAGCTTCACGTGGGTCGGCGCCTGTTGACCGCCGAGCAGCGGGCAGAGGAAGGCCATGGGCACCAGGCGCGCGCCCAGCACGGCGAGCGCCAGCACGTGGGGCTGCAGGGTGGGCAGCGACGCGGTCAGCTCGTTCACACCGACACCTGGGGCAGGGCGAGCAGCAACTGGGTGGTGAAGCGCGTCAGTTGCGCGCCAATCCACGGGCCGGCGACGACCAGGGCCAGCACCGCGGCGCACAGCTTGGGCACCACGGTCAGCGTGCTTTCCTGCAACTGGGTGGTGGCCTGCACCACGCTCATGAAGAAGCCGACCACCAGCGCGGCGCCCAATGGAGGCAGCGAGGCCAGCACCATCAGCAGCAGGGCTTCGCGCGCGAGGCCGAGAATGAGCGGGGTTTCCATCACCGGTACCCCTGCACCAGGCCGTGCGCGAGCAGGGCCCAGCCGTCGACGGCCACGAAGAGCAGAATCTTGAAGGGCAGGCTGACCTGGCTGGGGCTCAGCGACTGCATGCCCAGCGCGAGCAGCACGTTGGCCACCAGCATGTCGACCACCAGGAATGGCAGGAACACCAGGAAGCCGATGATGAAGGCCTCGGCCAGCTCGGTGATGACGAAGGCCGGCACCAGCACCGAGAGGTCCTCTTCGGTCACCAGCCCCGCGTCGGCTTCAGGTCGCAGCTCGCGGCCCAGGTCGACGAAGCGGGCGCGCTCGGCGGCGCTGCCGTGCTTGAGCAGGAACTGCTTGAGCGGCTCGAGAATCTCGGGGGCGCGCGTCAGCAGGGCGGTGCTGGTGGGCGAATCGTCCCACGCCGCGCGGCCCAGGCTCCACATGCGCTCCATGGTGGGGGTCATGATGGTGATCGACAGCACCGCGGCGAGGCCGGTGAGCACCGTCGCCGGCGGCGCCTGCTGCGTGCCGAGCGCCGAGCGCACGATGGACAGCACCACCACGATCTTCGAGAAGCTCGAGAGCATCATCACCGCGAAGGGCACCATGGCCATCGCCGCGAGCATGCCCATCATCTGCACCTGGTTGCCGGCGAAGCCGTTGCTCTGGGCCTCGAGCGTCTCGGTGGGCAGCTTCATCAGGGCCAGCAGCATCATGACGTCACCGCCTTCGGCAACGGGACCCGCCGCGGAGCGGGGCGCAGGCGGGCGAAGCCGTCACCGTGCACCACCACGAACGGCCGACCGTCGACCTCGATCAGCGCGAGCCCGGTGCGCGCCGACAGGCCCACCCGCTGCAACACCACCAGTCTCGGTGCGGCACGGAAGCCCGCAGGTTGGCTCGAGCGCAGGCCCCACCACGCCAGCCCCAGCACCGAACCGGCCCCCAGCAGCACGCGGGCCAGCGCGGCGAACGACCACCCGGCCTGCACCAGCGCCAGCGCGCAGAGCGCGAGCAGCGCGACGGAGACGGCGATGACCTTTCGTCGAATCGAGTCGGACATGGCGGGCCTTCAGGTCAGGGCCAGAATGCGGGCACCGATTTCGCCTTCGACCTCGACCAGCTCGGCGCGGGCCACCGCGCGGTCGCCGATGCGCAGCACCACGGTCTGGGCGGCGGTCAGGTGGAGCGGAATCACCGCCCCCGGAGCGATGACGCCCAACTGGTGCAACGGCAGGCGCAGGCGGGTGAGCTCGACTTCGACGTCGACGGGCAGCGAGGGGTCCTCGGTCTTCATGGGCGTGGTCTCCTGGGCGGTGAGGGTGAAGCCTTCGGGGCCGAACACCCCTCGAAGGTGAAGGGTGGAAAGCGCCAGGCGGCCCGGGCCGCGCAGGCGGGTGTCGTCGGCCGTCAGCCCGGGGAAGACGAGCACGTCGCCGACCTCGAGCGCCCGGGCCTCGGCAGGGGTCAGCGACATCAGGCCAACCAGGGCGGTGGCGTCGAGCCGCGCGTCGAGCACGGTCTGGGCCGGTGGCGGCAGGGGCTCGGGCTCGTGCGCCTCGAGCGTGGTCTCGAGCCAGGTCGCCGGAACGATCAGCCGCCCCGTTCCATGCACGTCACCCAGGCTCAGCCAGAGCGCGATCGCCACGTGGCGACGACGGGCCTCGACGGTCTGCAGCACCGCCACGCGATCCACCGGCATCGACACCACGCGGGCGCCGAAGGGCTTCGTCGCGGGGTGGGCGTGTGCCGCCGAGAGCGCCGAGAGCACCAGCCAGCCCAGCGCAGCCTCTTCGATGCGGGTCAGCCGGCCGGGGGGCCCCGACACGCTGGTGGCACCGGCGACGTGGGTGAGCAGGGCTCCCACCGAGGCGCGGTCCAGCTCGAGCACCGCGAGCGCCTCGCCGCGCAGCTCGAGCACGAAGCAGGTCGCCTGCGCCGAAATGGTCTGCAGGGGGGCGAGCGTGGCGTCGACCAGTCGCGCACCCAGCTCGACGGTCACCCCGAGCGCGGTGGAAAGCCTGCCGGCGAGCTGGTGCAGGGCGTCGCCGAGCTGCTGCGCGAACGTGCCTCGGCGGCCGATCGCCAGGTGCGCCCGCGTCAGCCGCCTCACGGGCGTCAGTTGAACGCGCGAACCCACGCGGCGAGGGGCAGAGCTGGTGAGCGAGGCGACGGCGGGCATGGAAGGGGCGTTTTCACGAGCCGGGCCAACGCAAGTCGTTGATGGCACTTGGGCGTCGCCGGCCCCCGTCTCGTTGCGGGACGCCTGGACCGTCTCGATTCACAGGGCTCACTGGGCACGAGACCCTGGGCGGTCAATGGACCGGAGCGCGAAGGGGCGTGCAGTCGGGTCTGCGAACTCCGTCCGGTCGCCACGGCGCAGTCGAGCGCAGACCCGCTCGCGGCCGACGTCCGCGGAAGCAGTCGACGCTCGCGAAGGCCCTGCTCGCTGGGTGTCGGCGAACGTGTCGTGGCTGCCCAGGTCACTGGAGCCTCGGTGGCTCGCAGGCGTCGGCCAATCGCGCAGCTGGTGCACGGCGCTCGCGACGTGGCCGTCTCCGCTCCGGTCCGGGGCTCGCGGCCGTCAGCGCAGCGCTTCCCGAACCAGCCTCGCGGCGATCGCCCGCATCGCCGGCGCCACGGGAGCGACCGGGGCCAGGTGCGGGAACAACGCCCGCTGTGCTTCGGGCAACTGCTCGACCAGCGCCAGCCGCATGGCCGGCGAGGCCTCGACGATCAGCTCGCGCAGCCGCCGGGGACCGTCAGCGCGGGCACCGAACTCGCGCGTCAACCGCGCTTGTCGAGTCGGCGAGTCCGCCCGAGCGAGCTCGTCGACCAGGCTGGTCGCCGCTCGCCGCGGCCCCTCGGCAAAGTGCGCCAACAACGCAGCACATTCCTCACGGTGGAGCGCGAAGACGAACAGCGCCACCCGTTCCTCGAACGCCAGCTCGCGGGCGACGGGCGGCATCTCAGGCCACCTTGCGCTGCAGGACCGGCGCGACCTTCGGTGCGGCGCCCGGCTCGTCTTTCACCGGCGACTTGCGGCCCTTCAAGGCCAGCACGACCACCAGCCCCGAGAGCAGCGAGAGCGCCAGCCCCAGGCCGATGACCAGGCCTCGCAGCCCATTGGCGGGCCGCGGCGTGGCTTCGACGACCGCCGGGGCCAGCCCCACCTCGTCGATGACCAGCACCACCGCCTCACTCGAAAGCCCATCGACCGCGCCCGCCACCAACGCACGCAATTGCCCGGCCTCGTGCTCGACGCGCTCTCTGGCCTCGGGGCGCACCCGCAGCAGCACCGCGGCCTTCGAAGGGGTCGCGGCCGTGCCCGGGCGGGGTGGCGGTGGCACCACCAGCTCGACCGACGCACTGCTCACGCCGTCCATGGTCTCGAGCGCTTCTTCGAGGTCGCCCTCCTGGCCTTCGAGCGCTCGCAGCCGCTCGGTACTGGCGGTTTCGATCAGTCCCGGGCTGGCCGTCAACGAGCGGGTGGTGGGCCGCACCGGCCGGGGCAGCTTGAGCTCGGTGAGCACCCGCATGGCCTCGGTCGCGTGCTCGTCGTCGACCTCGATGGCCCAGGTGGGCTTCTTGCCCTTCTCGGGCACCTTCGCCGCGCGGAAGCCCCGGCCGACCAGCACCGAGGTGATTTCGTTGGCGTCGCGCTCCTCGAGCCCATGCTGAATCTGGGCCGAGCAGGCTGACGACATCACGGCGAGCAACAGCGTCCATCGGGTCATGATCACACCTGGGTCTGGAGAACCTGCTTGAGCCCGCCGGTGGCCTTCTCGACGACCTTGCCGGCGAGATCGATTTCCTGCGACGCGCGGTAGGTCTGGGCCTGCAGCGAGAGCAGTTCAGCGGGAGAAAACGAGCGCCCCGATTCGGCCAGGGCGAGCACCTGGTCCATGCGCGATTGGGCGCGCGAGACGTCGTCGATGAGGCGGGTGGGCGTGGTGGTCGGCTTCGCCGCGCCGACGTGGGTGACGCCCGGCCTCGCATGGTGGGCCGGCGTGGGCGCGGTCGGCGCCGTGGGCGCGTGGGGGACCGCCGGCGTCTGCGACTTGAGCACGCCCGCGAACTCGGCCGATTTGGGGACCGCCGACGCGCCGGCGGGCCCGGTGACGTGAAGAGCTGAGATGGCCATGGCGCGCGCCTTCAGCGAATGTTGTTGATGGCGGCCTTCGCCGAGTCGTGCCGCACCTTGAGCACGTTCGAGAGCGTGTTGTAGTCGCGCGACTCGTTCTGCATCTGCAGCTGCATCATCATCGAGCGGTCGGCCTCCGAGCGCATCTGGTCGAGGTAGCCGTTGAACTCGGTGCCGGGGGTGGCACCGGTGGCGTTCACGCTCGAGGCGACCGACGTGCCTAACGGGCTGGCGCCCGAACCCTGGCCCACGCCCACCACGCCCGTGGCGGCGAGCGCCGAGGTGTTGCGGCCCGGCTGATTGGCGAGCGCGGTGACCTGGCTGACTGCGGCGCTGATGATGCCGCCTCCGGGCACGGCGTTGAGCAGCGAGCCCGAAATCTGCGCGCCCTTCTCGAGCGCTCCCTTGAGGGCATCGCCGAAGTCCTGCTTCTGGCTCTGACGGGCGACGGTGGGAGTCATCGAGACGCGAAACGTGGGCTGGTCCATGGGTGTGGCCTCCTTGACGACGGTGTGGAGGTCAGCCACTTCACGACTCGTGCCGTGGGCAACCGCTCGAAACGGCTCGCCCGATGGGGTCAGCGGGAGTCCGCGCGGCGAGACGGCGGGTGCGGCGAGCTGGACGGGTCGAAGAACTCGATCAGCTGTTCGCGACGGGCATGCGCGTCGTGCATGGCCAGCTCGATGAGGTCGTGCGCATAGGCGCTGTCGAAGAGCAGGTAGCTGCCCAGTTCGGCCTGGGTGAAGAGGTTCGAGCCGGTCAGCCGTGCCAGCAGGCGCGTCGGCATGGCCTGGTCGTCGGTCTGGGCCTTCGCGCGGGCCTCGAGGTGGGGGCGGGCCAGTTCGGCCAGGTCACGAGAAGGGCGCACCACCAGGTCGCGCACCACGCGCCAGGGCTCGCCGCGGAAGGTGCGGGTGGCCTCGTTGAACTGCGAGACGAAGGCCTCGCCGCCCAGGGTTCGCCCGCTCTCGAGCAGCGCATTGAGCCGTCGCAGCCGCTCGACGTCGTAATCGGTGCGGTCGACCATCAACGCGTTGAGCACCTTGCCGATGACCTGGGGCGTGGTGGGCATGGCAGTCAGCGGTGGTGGCTCGACGGCCGAATGGGGCTTGTGCCGCAGCGAGAGAATCAGCACCCGGTCGGCGCCCAGTCGCAGGGCGGGGGCCAGCGGCGTGTTCTGGCGCACGAAGCCATCGCAGTAGTACTCGTCGCCGATGCGGGCCGAGCGGAAGAGCAGGGGAATGGCCGCCGAGGCGTTGGCGTGCTCGGGGCCCAGCACCACGTCCTGCGGTTCCTGCCAGGGGTCGTGGCTCCATGCGGGCAGCCCGGGCACGCGCTTCTGCACGAAGATGACGGTGCGGGCGTCGCGAATGCGGGTCGCGGTGACCGAAATGGCACCCACCAGGCCCTTCGCCAGGTTCACGCTGATCTGCGGCCAGTCGACGACCTCGTGCACCATGCGCTCGAGCGGCTCGGGGTGGAAGAGGTCGAACAGGCGCCAGCCCTCGGGCGCTCGCTCTCGCGGGTCGCCTTCCAGATCTTCCGCGAGAGGCTG
>CAIWFK010000010.1 GCA_903911905.1 uncultured Myxococcales bacterium | reverse complement strand
CGTTGGCCAGCATCTCGCGGGTGGGCGCAGGCTCGGGTGGCTTGACGTTCGCGGCGATCAGGCCCGCGTCGACGCCGGCGTCGACCATCATCACCAGCGTGCCTCCGTCGGTGGGCGGAGGCGCTTTCCCCGGCAGGAAGCCCAGGGTGACCCACAGGCGCGGCTCGCCCTCGAGCTTGCGCACCACCTCGACGAAGCGGCTGCCGTCGTCGAAGTGCACCTTCTCGAGCGACTGCTTGCTGGCGGTGAAGACCGTGACCGCGTCGGGGCGGGCGGTGTCCTTGGGGCGCTGCCAGGTCACGTACGCGGCCAGCAGGCCGGCAACGGCGAGGCCGCCCTGAATCATCGCGCTTCTGGCCTTCACGACTTCACCTCCGGCTTGCGGGTGCGGCGTCGGGCGAGGAAGCCCAGGCCCACCACCGCCAGCGGGGCGGCGAAGGTGGTGCCGTAGAACCACGCCAGGTCCATCTGCCGCGTGCGGGTCAAGGGCACGTCGAGCTCGGTGTTGGTGGTGCCGGTGAGCGCGTCGTCGTTGAGCAACCACTTGAGCCCGTCGAGCACCAGGTACTGGTTGCCCTGCAAGAGCGGCAGCACTTCGTCGGCGATGCCGTCGGAGTCGGACAGCACCAGCGCCCGCAGCTCTTCGTCGGCCTTGTTCGAGGGCGCGCGCCGGGTGACGGCGGCCATCAGGCCCCAGGACTTCTTCGTTTCCTGCTTGTCGAGCTGGAACTGGAAGTCGTGGTTGGCGTCGTTCCAGGCCTCGGGAATCGAGCGCACCGCGAAGTCGATGACCAGATCGGCAGGGTGCTGGGGCGCTTCTTCGAGCCCACCGGCGCCCACGAAGAGCACCGCCGACTGCGCGCGGCCCAGCTCGGTGACCGCGGGGTGACTCGAGAAGGTGCGGGTGCCGATGTTGGTGCGGTCGGCCAGCGACGGCGGCGGGTGCAGGTTGGCGGTGCCGCGCTCCTGGGCCAGCGACTGGGGCAGGAAGGTGAGGCCCAGCGGCTTGACCAGCTCGTCGAAGGGCAGCCCCGGTTCAGGGTCGAGGGCGACGAAGAGCCGCCCGCCACGCCTGGCGTACTGCGTGAGCGCGTTGGCTTCGGGCTCGGTGAAGGCGCGGGTCGGGCCCAACACGAAGACCGCGGCGGCGTCCTTGGGCACTTCCTGCCCCAGGCCCTCGGCGGCCGAGAGCACGCGCAGCTCGAAGTTCTGGCCAGCCAGCGCCTTCCACAGAATCGCGATGGTGGCGCGTTGATCGCTGCCGCCGAGCGGGTCTTGCGTGCGCTCGCCGTGGCCGGCGGTCAGGTAGATGGTGCGCTTGCTCTTGGCCACCAGCAGCAGCTTCTTCTGCACGTCGCCGTCGAGCCCGCGCAACTGGGTCTTCGACTTCTCGGTCTCGGTGCCGATGTAGAGGCTTTCCTTGCGGGCGCCCTTGCGGACCACCACCGTGCCGTTGCTCGAGACGCCCAATTCGCGGCTCTTGACCGGCTCGAGCGCGTAGTCGAGGCGGGTCACCGACAGCAGCGGCGCGTTTTCCTTGAGCTCGTCGAAGTAGCCCTGGACCAGTTCGGCCGCGTCGGACCCCGGCGGGTAGAAGAGGAAGACCTCGACCTTCTCGTCGATGCTGGCCACCAGCTTCTTCGTCGCGTCACCGGGCTTCGCGGTGCGGAAGTACGAGAAGTCGGCCTTGGCGTCGCGCTCGCTGGCCACGTACTGCACCGAGGCCGCGAAGACGAAGGTGAAGGCCACGCCCAGGCCCGCGTAGAGCGCTTCCTGAATGCGGCCGTCTTCGAGCCTGGGGCTCTTCGCCATCGCCGAGAACGAGAGCTCGACCAGCAGCGTGGGCACCAACGAGACCAGCAGCAGGGCCGGCCAGAGCACCGCCAGGGCGCCGGCCAGCTTCGGCATCGACGATTCGAGCGAGGCGCCGGTGGCCTTGGTGAAGAGGTCGCTCTGCAAGGCGTAGCAGGCGAGCGCGAGCACCGACAGTCCGTGGAGCGCGGTCAGGGAGCGCTGCACCGAGCGCGTACCCGAGGCCTGGCCGGCGCGCAGGGCACGGCTGACGAAGGCGACCACCACCAGCAACAGGCCGACGCCGGTGAGCAGGCCGCGGGCGGTGGGTGACTCGACGATGCGTTCGCCGACCCAGGCCAGCATCAGCCCGACGGTGAGGACGATGGACAGTTCCATGACTTACCTCCACCTCCGCGCTTCGAGCACGCGGGTGGCGGCGAAGAGCGCGAGGAAGGTGACGAGCACGAAGTAGGTGACGTGTTTGACGTGCACCAGCCCCGACCGGAACGGGTCGAAGTGCCCCCACCAGGCGAGGCTGGTGACGACGTCGGTGAGCGGTCGGTCGGTGACCTTGCCCAGCAGCCAGCAGGTGGTCAGCGCCAGCACCATCACGCCCGAGAGCACCGCGGCGATGACCTGCGAGCGGGTCAGCGCGCTGCCGAAGGTGCCGATGGCCATGCCCGAAGCACCGACCAGCAGCAGGCCAGCGTACCCGGCGGCGATGTGGCCCAGCGCGACCTTGCCGTAGGCGGCGACCAGCAGCGGCATGTAGAGGGTGGACAGGAAGAAGAGGCTGAGGAACCCGAGCGAGGCCAGGAACTTGCCGAGCACGATCTCGAGGTCGTGAATGGGGCTCGAATAGAGCAGCGAAATGGTGCCGGTCTGTCGCTCTTCGGCGATGAGCCGCATCGAGAGGAAGATGGACCCGATCATGGTGATGCCGCTGGTCAGGGTGAAGAAGTCGGCCAGGATCTCGGACGACTTCTTGGCCGCGCCCGGCACCGCGAAGGCGTTGAAGAGCAACCCGTCGATGAAGAGCATGACGGCGATGATGATGTAGCCGCTCATGGTCCGCAGGTACGCGGCCAGCTCGCGGCGCGAAATGAGGAGCACGTTGCGCATTTACGCAGCCTCCTTTCCGTGGGTGAGCTTCAAGAAGATGTTCTCGAGGCGAGCGGCGGTGCGGTCGACCTTGAGCACGCCCGCGCCCGCGGCCACCAGCGCCTTGACCACCGCCGGTCGCACTTCGCCTTCGGCTTCGATGCGCAGGGTCGACGACGCTCCTTCGAGCCGGGTGACCGTGACGTCCTTCACGCCGGCCAGCGCCTTGACCTGGTCGACGGCCTGCTGGGTGTGGCCGACCAGTTCGACCTCGATGACGACGCCCGCGGTCCCCCCGCCGAGCTGGGTGGCGAGCTGCTCTTCGGTGCCCTGCGCGATGATTTCCCCGTTCTGGATGACGAGGTACCGGTCACAGATTTGCGAGATTTCCGTGAGGATGTGGCTCGACACCAGCACGGTGTGCTCGCCCTTCAAGTCGCGAATGAGCTCGCGCATTTCCTTGATCTGCACCGGGTCCAGCCCGCTGGTCGGCTCGTCGAGAATCAGCAGGTCGGGCTTGTGCACCATGGCCTGCGCCACGCCGACGCGCTGCCGGTAGCCGTGCGAGAGGCTGGAAATGACGTCGTCGCGGCGGTCGCTCAGCGCCGTCTTCTTCATCACCTCGGTGACGCGCGAGGCGACCAGGTCACCCGACACGCCGCGCAGCTCGCACACGAAGGTCAGGTAGCCCTCGACCGTCATCTCGTCGTACAGCGGGGGGGTGTCGGGCAGAAAGCCGATGCGCTTGCGAATCTCGTGGGGGTCCTTCATCACGTCGAAGCCATCGATGGTGACGTGGCCGCTGGTGGGCAGCAGCACGCAGCCCAGCACCTTGAGCGTGGTCGACTTGCCGGCGCCGTTGAGCCCCAGAAAGCCGATGACCTCGCCCTTCTGAATGGTGAAGTGGAGATCGCGGATCGCGGCGCGTTCTCCGTAGTACTTCGTGAGACCGTCGACGGTAATCATCGGGGCCTGTGCTTAATCGCGATCGCCGCCCAGTCAAGGTGTGTCGGTGGGGCGGGGTGCCCCCTCACGCACGGCGATGACGACGCCGCTCACCCGCATCGTCGGCCAGGGGCTCGGGCCGTTCCCCACTTCGGGTGCGGGCGCGCTTGTGCTCGTAGAGCGCGGTGTCGGCGGCAGCGAGCAGCTCGGCGGTGGTTCGACCATCTTGTGGAAAGGTCGAGCAGCCGAGGCTCGAGCGCACCGGCACGGCCTCGGCGCCCAGCGTGGTGGGCTGGCACAGGGGGTCGAGCAGCGCGGCGACCCGCGCCGGCACGCCTTCGGCCGTGAGGCCGGGCCAGAGCACCACGAACTCGTCACCGCCCAGCCGGCCCACCACCCCGTCGGCCTCGCAGTTCGTGGCCAACCGGCGCCCCACCACGCGCAGCAGGTCATCACCGGCCAGGTGGCCCAGGCGATCGTTCACGCCCTTGAAGCCGTCGAGGTCGAGCAGCGCCAGGGCAAAGCCGCCCGCCGCGCCCTTCGCCAGCTCGCGCTCGACGGCCGCGACCAGCGCGCGCCGGTTGAGCAGGCCGGTCAGCGCGTCGGTGTTGGCCAGGTCGTGTACTTCGCGCTGCAGCTGCAGCTCGGTGACCAGGTGATCGAACTGCCCCGCCACGAAGCGCATCATGAGAATGGCCACGCTGAGCAGGCTGACCCCGAGCACCTGCGCGTTGAAGTCGCCGACTGCGATCATCGCCAGCGACGAGGGCCCCAGGCCCAACGCGATGACCACCACCGACGAGGTGCGGTGGGTCGAGAAGCAGTGGGCGATGCTCATCGACCCGAAGGCCAGGGAAATGGGAATGAGCGTCGAGCGGCCGAAGGTGCCCGCGACGAAGGTGGCGCTGGCGAACGCGCCCAGGCCCACCAGACTGACCACCGCCACCGTGGTCGTGGTCCGCAGCGCGGCCGACACCTGCTCGGGGGTGAGCGTGGCGGGCGAGATGCGCGACACCGCCAGGGTGCGGCCCAGGGCCAGCCCGACCAGCCCCGCCATCCACCCCCACCAGAGCGGGGGAATGCCGGTGTGCGCGCACACCGCCATCACGAGGACCACGTTGAGCGAGGCCATCAGGTAGATGGTGGGAATGTGTTGCCGAATGCCGGCCAGCTGCCGGCGCTCGAGCTCGAGGCGAATCGACGGCGGCGCGGTGGGCACCAGCCATCGGGTCACGCGTTGCCAGGCTGCCGGGTGACTCACGCCGGCGCGAGGCTAGCAGACCCGCGTCAGCGTTCGAGTCAGACCGCGGTCAGGCCCAGGGCGGCCATCGACTTTCGGCCCGGCACACCGTCGGCGTCGTAGCCGGTGAACCCCAGTGAGCGCTGGAGCGCGGCGACGGCGGCGCGGGTGCGTGGGCCGAACGCGCCGTCGAGCGGGCCCGGGTTGAAGCCATGGGCCAGCAGCGCCCGCTGCATCACCTTGACCTCGGCGTTGGTCAGGCCGGGGCGCAGCAGCGCCAGGTGCACCCGGGTCGTGGGGTGCGGCCCTGGAGGTGAGACCGGCCCGCCCGGCCCCACGGTGCCGTCGGCGCGCAGGTGCATCGAGGCGGTCACCTGCCGCACGTCAGCCACGCCAATCGGCCGCCCGACCTGCCAGTCCTGGCCGATCTCGACGTGCATCTCGTCGCAGGCGCGGCCCGGCGTCCACTCGCCGCCCCAGCCGAAGACGCGGTGGCCGTCGGCGGTCTTGTACGAGTCGAGAATGCGCTCCATCTGCCGGCGCTGCGCCTGGGTCATGTGGATCTGGTGGTCGGCTTCGAGCACGTCGTACCGGAAGTCGATGGCGGTGCCCGAAGCGTGGTTCGACAGGCCGCCGCCCAGGCGCGCGTCGCGGTATTCCCACGAGTCGAGCGGGCCGGGGTTGAGCGGCAGCACCTCCTTGTTGATGCGCGAGAGGAGGTTCAAGAACAGCGGCATCACTTCCTTGCGCAGCAGCACGTGCTTGTGGGTGCCGGGCACGGTGCCTCGCGTCATGCGCGCGTCGGTCTCGTCGGGAATTCCGGGCCAGCCGTTGAGGCTGACCGAAGACGTCCTGGTGTGGATGGCGGCGGTGCGAAGGTGGGCGGCGTGACGCAGCAACACGGTCATGGTGAGCTCCGAAAGAGAAGACGCAGAGATTTTCGCGTCGTCGGCTCGCGCAGAATTCCCGCGCGTCTGCGAAACGGCGTTACAAAGCGGCGCCGCTTTCACCCTGATTTTTTTTCGGGCAGAGGCGGTGTCGCCTCGAGGTGACGCGCCGCTGGCGGGGCGTTTCGCCCGACGCGCTTCACGCCGCGATACTGGCTGCGCCGTGCACCCAACCCAGCCACACCGTCTGGGCCGCGCCGTTCATGGCGAAGGGCTTGAGCTCGACCACCGACCCCGCGTCAGACGAGGTGCAGCGCACCACCGTGGCGCACAGCTTGAGCGGCTGCGCGCCCTTCACTTCGAGGTTCACCAGGTGGCTCTCGGGCTGGGGCATCAGGCCCTGCAGCCGAATGGCGCCGGTGGAGATGGCTACCGCGCGGTACACCTCGTGCTGGTCCTTCTTGGTGATGAGCACCTCGAGGTCGAGCGCTTCGTTGATCACTCCGCTCAGCTCGGTGGGGGCCTGCTCGACCAGGCTCTTCACCACGCGTGGCACTGGCGCCACGTTCAGGTTCTCGAGCGACTCGACGTAGCTGCTGACCTTCGGCAGCACGCGCCGCAGGGCCGCGACCTCGCCGTCCGTGGTGCTCAGGCCCTCGAGCGTGACCGCGTCCACCGACGGTGCGTCGAAGAGCCGGGTGCTCACCGCGTCGCAGAGCGCGATGAGCCCGACCAGCTCGGGGAACTCGCAGCGCTCGAACGCGGTCTCGTGGTGCTGCATCACCGCCTCGGTGACGAAGGGCGGCAGCTTCCACTGGCTGGCCAGCACCTGGCCGAGTTCGAGGTGATACTTCTGGGCCTCCCATTCCCAGCTCGCGGCGTGCTGCGGGCGCGAGCCGGGGTGCAATTCGAGAATGGTCTCGAAGCAGGAGAGGGCGATGGTCTCGCCGAAGTCGTGCAGCAGCCCGGCGAGGAACGCTTCACCCGGGTTCTGGTGGCGGGCCTTCGCCAGCTCCTGCGCGAGCAGGCCAGCGACCAGGCTGCGGCGCCAGCTCTCGCGGCGAAGCCCTTCGAGCGGGCCCGGGGCCGTCGCCCGCAGCCCGAGCGTGCCGGCGATGGCGATGTTGGTCAGCTCCTTCGCCCCGATGCGGGCCACCGCCTGCGGCACGGTCGTCACTGGCGCCGAGCCTGCGTAGAAGGCCGAGTTCGCGGCGCGCAGCACGTTGGCGGCGAGCGCCTGGTCGGCGACCACCAGCTTGGCGAGCGCTTCGAGCCCGAAGTCGCCGGCGCTGATGGTGCGTTGCAGCTGCAGCGCGACCGCGGGGAAGGTGGGCAGTTCGATCAGCTGCGCCTTGATGAGCGCGACGACTTCGCGATCGAGGTCGAAATCGAGGTCCATGTGCGCTCCCCCAACGGCGTGCCCCTCCAGGGGCTGAGGTTGATCGTAATGAGCGGGCTCGCTGCTCGCGCTGGGCGAATTCGGCCGGCTGCGGAAGGTGCGGCAATGACGTCTGGCAGGGTGGGGGCTCGAACCGGCGCGTCACTTCCCTGACCTGTTCGAAAAACGGTTCGTCGATGAGGAGCTGGCAGGCGAGGCCAGCACAGCGAGCATCCATCGCCTGTCGCCGCCACCCATCAAGGCCGTCGTTCGGGTCTGCCTGACCATGCCACCCATCGTTCCTCGAGCCTCAATCTGGTCGTGCACTCCGCCTGGCAGGGCGAGACGACGCTCCCGGGCTGCCGGTCGTCGCGCCTTCACCGCGAGACCCGCGCTCGTGCCTGCCGAGTCGTCCGTCACTGGCTCGTGACTGTGGCCGGGCCGCGGTCCGCGGGTCTGTGGTCGTGCCTCACCTTCGCCTCCCGACCAGCCGGGCAGATGGTAGATCTCTGTCACCGATGACCTCGAACAACCGCCTGTCCGGTGTGCTGCAGCCGCTCTTCTCGTTGCGCAGCGCGACCGACGTGGGCGTCGGCGACTTCGGCGGCCTGTCGGGGCTCTTCGCCTGGCTGCAGACCGCGCAGCAGAAGTTGCTGATGGTGCTGCCGCTCTTGCCCACCACGCCGGGCGACCCCAGCCCCTATTCGACCCGCAGCGCGTTCGGGCTCAACCCGCTCTTCATTCACCTGGGGTGGCTGCCCGAGGGCGTGAGCTTCACCGACGCCGAGAAGCAGGCCATCGACGCAGCGCGGGCCTCGAGCGTGGTGCGCTACGACCTGGTCTTCCCGGTGAAGACCGCGGCGCTCGAGCGGGCCTTCGCCAGCTTCGATGCGCAGGGCGTGTCGGCGCGCAGCCGCGAGTTCGACGCGTGGTCGCTCGAGAACCGCTCGTGGGTCGAGCACTACGCGCTCTATTCGTCGCTGTCCGAAGCCTTCGGTCGCAAGCCGTGGTGGGAATGGCCCCGGGGGCTGGCGACCCGCGAGCCCAAGGCGCTCGACATCGCCCGGGCCGAGCACCGCAAGCGCTCGCGCTACCACGCGTGGCTGCAGTGGGTGGCCGAGACCCAGTGGAACAAGGTGCGCGCCCAGGCCCGCGAGCGCGGCATTCTGCTGTGTGGTGACGAGCCCTTCATCATCGGCAACGACTCGGCCGATTGCTGGGCGTTCTCGAAGTTCCTGCGGCGCGATGCGCGACTGGGCGTGCCTCCCGACGACTTCTCGGCCGACGGGCAGGACTGGGGCTTGCCCTGGTTCGACTTCGACGCGCTCGAGAAGGATGGAGACGCCTGGCTCAAGGCCCGCGCTGCGAAGGCCGCGGCGACCTACGACCTGCGCCGCATCGACCACGCCATCGGCTATTTCCGTCAGTACATTCGTGACGAACAGACGCCGAAGGGGCGCTTCGTGCCGTCGGAAGAGCCCGCGCAGCAGGCTCGCGGCGAGCGCAACTTCACGTTGCTTTCGAACGGCGCCGGCATCGTGGCCGAAGACCTGGGCGTGATTCCCCGCTTCGCCAAGGACACCCTGGCGCGCCTGGGCCTGCCCGGGTACCAGGTGATGCGCTGGGCTCGCGAAGACGGCATCTACCGCGACCCGCGCCACTACCCCGAGGTCTCGCTGGTCACCACCGGCACGCACGACACCGAGACCCTGCGCTCGTGGTGGGTCGGCGCGCCCTCGTGGGAGCGCGAGACGGTGTGCAAGGTGTGGCCCGAACTGTGGCAGTTCACGCCGCCCCCGGCCGAGTTCACGCCCGAGGTGCACGAGGCGCTGCTGCGCGCGGCGCTCAACGCCCAGTCGGCGACCTGCGTGCTGCCGTGGAGCGACGTGTTCGGAGAGCTCGAGCGCGTCAACACGCCCGGGACCGTCGGCGACCACAACTGGAGCTACCGCATGCGGGTCGAGGTCGAGCAACTGCTGACGCGTGAGGAGCCGCGGCGGGTGGCCGACTGGCTGGCGAGGTTGACGCGAGAAGGTCGCCGGGCCTGAAGTTCGACGTCGGCCGACGGGGTTCATTCTGTGGACCGGCCAACTGGAACGGGGGGGCTCGACCACACACTGGAATGGCGCGACGTCACCAGCCAGGTCGGTGCGTGCGCAACCCTCGTCCGGAATCGGGGGGCTCGTCGTCGTTCGCAGGCAGGCGCTCGGCCCGGCGAGTCCCACCGCGCCTTCAGGCGCGTTGCGCTTCGGCCAACCGCGCGCGCTCGACCCGCGAGTGAAGCCCCTCACTCCCCCGCGTCGCCCTCGCCTGCCTCGACCGGCGGCGGGTGCTTCTTGCGCTGCACGCAATCGCCGAACACCTTCTTCATGAAGTCATAGGGCAGGCCGGCCTCGAGCCGGAACGCGCCCTTGCCCGCCTCCCGCACTCGCGCGGCGTCGAAGAGCTGCGCCTGGTCGTTCTGCCCCTTGGCCTGGGCCTGCATGCGCGCCAGCGACAGCGCCCCGCCGAGCGAGCGCCGCAGCTCTTCGGTCTTGGTGGCGTCGCTGCCGTCGATGTCGGCCACCAGGCCCACGTCGTGCGAGACGTCGGCGTGAATGCGCACGTTCTTCGCGGCTTCGCGGAAGGTCCGGGCCAGCCCCTCGTCGTTCTGCCCGATGACCTGCGCGAGCGTGTCGACGCCCAGCACGCCATACATCTCGCCGTAGGCCTGGTCGTCGGTCAGCACGCCAGGTTCCCGGGGGCCCTGGTCGTCCAACCGGTCGATGGCCGCCTTCACGCTCTGGGGCGAGTCGCCGGTCAGCATCATGGTGCCGTTCCACGTGCCCAGCGCCTCGGCGCCGCCGTCGGGCAAGGTCCACTGGTACAGCTTGGCGTGCGGGCCGTAGTCGCTCTCGGTCGGGTTGCCGGGCATCAGTCGCTTCCACGCGCCCGACTGGAAGTTGCCGGTCACCACCACCGTGTCGTCGATGAAGGCCACCCGGTCGATGGCGGTCGCGGGGTCCAGGCCCGCGTCGCGCAGCTCGGACAGGAACCGCTCGTCACCCTCGAAGAGACAGTCGAGCATCAGGCTCCCGACGTCGGAGTTCACGATGGCGTTGAACTCGGCCACCATCGCGCCGTGCTTCACCGAGGTGGGCATCAGCTTCATCACCGGGTCCACCGGCTTGGGCGGGGGGCCGACCATTCCCGCGTCGTTCACGGTCGGCAGCACCATGACGGTGCGGCGCGCGTCGACCCGCTTCACTTCGTCGGGGCGCTGCCAGGTCGGCAGGGCCACGCGGTTCGGCCCCTCGGGCAACGGCGGGTCACCCTGGAACATCAGCCACGCGGCCAGCACCAGCAGCGCTGCCGCCGAGGCCAGCCACCCCCACTTCCGTCTGCCGTTGGCCACGTCAGTAGTCCTTTCGCTCGAAGCGCCACACCGCCAGCGACAGCAGGCCGGCCGAGAACACGAAGCACGCCACCAACAGTCGCCCCGTCACGTGCCAGTCGACCGCGCGGCCCATGGCCACGCTGGCCGAGGCCAGGCCCAGGTCCGACAGCCGGGGGAAGGGCATCACCAGCGCCCGGAAACACCAACGCCCGACGTTCGAGTCGATGGCCGCGACCACCGTCTCGCGGTTGCTCGAGAAGATGCCCACGATGAGGGTGGCCACGCCCGCCGCCGACGAGAGCGCCGCGCTGCGCACGAAGAAGACCACGGTGATCATCGCCGAATAGATGGCGCAGAACCCGACCCAGCCGATGAACGCGCCCTCGACCAGGCGGAACGACCAGAGCCCCGACTTGAAGCCCAGCAGCAGCGAGAGCCCCAGCGACCCGTAGACCGTGCCCGCCGCGGCCAGGGTCAGCACGCCCAGCCAGGTGCCGAAGAGCAGTTGCGCGCGGGAGACGGGCAGCGACAAGAGGTGTTCGATGCGGCCGGGCGCGAGCAGCTCGGTGGCGAAGTCGCCGCAGGCCACCGCGAGGAAGAGCGCCCCGCCGTAGAAGCTGACGTTGGCCACCGCGAAGTAGAGGAAGCCCAGCGCGGTGTCGCCGGGAATGATGTCTCGCAGCAGCGACTGGCCGAAGAGCTTCGAGCCGGCGATGGCGCCGTCGACCACGTCGAGCTCGAGCGTGAGCCCCAGCAGCACCAGGATGACGGTGATGGCCCCGAAGAGCCCGAGGAACCACTTGCGGCGGGCGGCCTCGAGCAGCAGGTCGTACGCGATGCGGGCGGTCTGCCTCATGGCGTGCGGCTCGCGGCGATGGTCTCGGTCAGCACCGCCTCGAGGTCGCGGGTGGCAGGCGAGAGTTCGGTGAGCGTCACGCCGCCGGCGCGCAGGCGGTCGATGGCCTGGTTGAGCTGCTCGACGGGCCCGTCGAAGGCCCAGCCGTTGCCTTCGCGGAAGAGCCCTGCGCCCTCGAGCACGCGGGCGTCACTGCCCTCGGTCACCCGGACGAACCAGCGGCTCGACGCGCGGCGCACCTCGTCGAGCGGCCCTTCGAGCTTGAGCGCACCGTGGTCGAGAATGCCGATGCGGTCGCACACCCGCTCGGTCTCGGCCAGCAGATGGGAATTGAGCAGAATGGTCGCGCCGCGGTTCTTCTCTTCGATGAGCAGCGCGCGCACGTCGACCCGGCCCATGGGGTCGATGCCGTCGGTCGGCTCGTCCAGAATGAGCAGCTCGGGCGAGCCCAGCACTGCGGTCGCCAGCCCCAGGCGCTGCCGCATGCCCTTGGAAAAGGTGCCCACCCGCTGGCCAGAGTCCTTCAGGCCCACCCGCTCGAGCAGGGCGCGCAGCACCGCGTCGCTGGCGTCGGTCAGCTTGAGCACGGCCACCGAGCGCAGCACGTC
Organism: uncultured Myxococcales bacterium; assembly: GCA_903911905.1. Taxonomy (GTDB): domain Bacteria; phylum Myxococcota; class Myxococcia; order Myxococcales; family Myxococcaceae; genus Xiheilimnobacterium; species Xiheilimnobacterium phototrophicum. The sequence continues at coordinate 357 of CAIWFK010000010.1, read as the reverse complement.
CTTCGCGGTGAGCGCGGCGGGCAGGTGCAGGCGTTCGGGCAGGTAGCCGATGCGCGCGCGCACCGCCTGGTCCTCGGGGTTTGCGCCCAGCACCGTCACCTCGCCGCTGGTCGGCCGCGCCACGCCCAGCAGCAGTTTGATGAAGGTGGTCTTGCCGGCGCCGTTGGGGCCGATGAGCCCGAAGGCGGCGCCGCGAGGAATGGACAGCGTCAGCCCGCGCAGGGCGTGCTGCGGCTTTGCCCACAGGCCCTGCCACGACTTGGTCAGCGCTCGAACTTCGACGGCGGCGGTCATCGTCGGGCTCGAGGCTACCGTGAATGGGGCGCGACGCCTCGGAGAACAGGTGAGCGGTCGGCG
>CAIWFK010000009.1 GCA_903911905.1 uncultured Myxococcales bacterium | reverse complement strand
GAACACCGCCATTCTCTTCACCATGGACGACTTCGGCGGTTGGTACGATCACGTGCCGCCGCCGCGTCAGTATGGCTGCGCGCCGACCACCGCGCCGTTCGGCCTGGGCTTCCGCCTGCCGCTGATCGTGATTTCGCCGTACGCGAAGCCGGGCTTCGTCTTCAAGGAGACCTCGGAGCACGCCTCGATTCCGCGCTTCATCGAGAAGATCTTCGGCTCGCGGCAGACCTTGACCGATCTCGACCCCGCCGCACAGGACGGGCAGGCCAACGATCTGCTGGGGGCGTTCGACTTCAGCCAGACGCCGCTGCCGCCGCTGGTGCTCAAGACCCGCAACTGCCTCTGACCCGGGCCTACCGGTGCAGCTCGGTCAGCGCGCCGGTGAGCGAAATTTGCTGGCCGCTCAGTGAGGTGGTGGCGGTGGTGCCGAACGCGGTGTCGGTCTGCCCCATGAACTGCAGCACGCTGACCCAGAGCCGGTTGAGCGCGGGCCCGACCGGGTCGGTGTGCGCCACCAGCGAATCGCCGACCGTGGGGTAGCGCACGTAACGGCCGGTGTCGAAGAACCGCGAGCCGCCCAGCAGCACCGTCAGGCCTCCGGTGTGCTGGTGCACCGGCGTGCCCAGCTCGGTCACCCAGACGATCAGCGTCGAGTCGAGCAGCGTGCCCTCGCCGTCGGGCACCGCGTCGAGCTCGCTGGCCAGGGCGGCCACGTGCCCGGCGTACCAGACGCTCAGGGCCGTCATCGCCTGCTCGGCCACCGGCGAATACATCGCGCCGCACGAGGTCACCCCCTGCACCGAGGCATGCGCGTAGGTGCCGTGCACGTCGGCGTTCGCGGGGTAGCCGAACTCCGGGCAGGCCGGCACCGGCGCCACGTACGTCACCACCCGGGTCAGATCGCAGGCGAAGGCCAACCGCACCAACTGCATGAACTGGCGCGTGGACGGGCCGGTGGCGTCGAAGGCGGTCGAGCACTGGCCCATCGGCACCAACTGCTGCTCGAGGTCGCGGACCAGCGAGGCATGCGCCTCGAGCGTGCGTCGATCATCGGCCCCCAGCCTGCGCCCCAGCGACCGGTAGTCTTCGGCCACCGAGTCGAGCACCGAGGGCCGCAACGCCGCCAGCGCCTTGGCACGGGAATCGGGGCGGGGCTGCGTCGCCAGCAGATCGAGGAAGGCGTCGGCCGGCTTCGTGACGATGGGCGAGGCCTGCGAGGGCCCCAGGAACGAAAAGGGCGCCACCGCCTGGTTGGGTCGGTACTCCGCGCCCCAGACCCGACTGCCGAAGCGGCCCGGCGCCACCGTGCGCAGCGCGAGCTCCTGATCGATCGATCGCGCCCCGCCCACGCAGGGGAAGCCGGGGTGCTGGGCCGAACGACTCCCCGTCAGCAGGTCGGCCACCCCCACGTCGTGGTTGTTGATGTCGCCGCTGCCCAGTGAGGTGACGTACGCGATGTCGTCGAGCGTCGCAGTGTGGGTCAGCCCGTCGACGGCCAGCAGCTTCGAGCGGAAGGGGTACAGGGGCTTGAGCACCGGGCTCAGGTCGGCTTCGGCGGCGCTGCTCAGGTCCCTGGCGGCGAAGCGCGGTGAGCTGGTGGTGCCGCCAATCGGCAGTCGCCAGCTCGAGGGAACGTGGCCATGCGGTTGCACGAAGAATACCACCCGCGCCCGGTTGGCGCGGGGGCCCGCCCACGACAGCGTCGGCGCCAACGCGCCCAGCCCCAGCGCCTTGAGCAGCGAACGGCGGTTCATGGCGACTCCAGGTTCATCACGGCGTGCGAGCTCACCAGGTCCAACACCAGCGCGCGTTCGTCGCCGCCAGACTTCGAGAAGCGGGCCAGCGTGGCGTCGACCCACGGTTGCTCGTCGGCGGTCGGCTCACGCCCCAGCGCGTAGCGCACCCAGTTGGTGGTCGCACAGCGCTGCACCTGAACGCTCTGCGCCAGCCGCCACGAGAGCTCGACCCCTCCGTCGAAGGGGCCGTCGACGTCGGTGCCCCACAGCGTGCCCGAGGCGTCGACCGGCAGGCCCTGATCGACCGTCTGCACCCTGCCCGCTGCGCTGTACTCCTCGAACCCGAACCCCACGCCGTTGAGCCCGCGGTGACAGCCGAAGCAGGCCGGAGCACTGGTGCGTTGCTCGAACGCCTGGCGGTTGGTCATCACCCCCGACCTCGCCACCGGAGGCGTGGTGTCGATGCCCGGCGGCGGCGGCGTGGGTTGGCGACACAGCAGGTGGGTGAAGATCGCGTTGCCCCGGACGGGAGGGGACGTGGCGCCGCGATGCGACTGCCCGGCGAGGAAGGCGAGGCGGGTCAGCACCCCGGCGCGATCGCTCAGCGTGCTCTGCGTGGCGGGCACGTCGTAGAGCCGCGCACTCTCGTCGTCGAGCCAGGCCCGTTGGCTGGTGAGCAGCGCACCCAGGGTCGGCTGGTCGCGGAAGGTGTTTTCCACGAAGCGCTGGGTCTCGGCCAGGGCCGCGCGCTGGGTCGCCGTGGTCCAGCCCGGGTCGACCTCGGGCGTACGAACCTGGTGCTCGTCGAGCATCACCCGGTCCAGCGAGAGCCACTGGCGGTGGAAGTTCCACCACGTGCGCTGGGCGCGGGGGTCGGCCAGCATGCGGGTCACCCGGAAGCGGAGCTCCTCGGCGCTGCCCAACTGCCCATGCTCGGCTGCGCGGAGCAACGCATCGTCTGGGCAACTGTCCCACAGCAGCATCGACAGGCGGGTCGCGCGGGCCCGACCGTCGAAGGGCAACTCGGGCCGGTAGAGGAATTCGGGCGCCTGGAGCATCGCCTCGAGCAGCAACTGCACGGCACCCTCGAAGTCGACCGCCGCCTGCCAGACCGCGAAGCGGCTGCGGAACCTGTCGCGCTCGTCGTCGCTGAGCGCTCGCCGGTAGACGAGGCGGGCGGTGCCGTCGAAGAACGACTCGAGGCACTGCTGCTGCTCGTCAGACGTCGACCACGAAGGGCAGCGCAGCACCGTCTGCAGGTGCGCGGCGTCGCTGGTGAGTAGTTCGCCCCAGGCCTGCGCCGCCCGTTGCCAGCGCTGCACCCGCACGTCCGAAGGCTGCTGGGCGGCGGTGGCGTTGTCGAAGCCATTGAGCACGCCGTCGGCCGGCAGGTCTTCGAGCCCCTCGGGCGGGTCGCCGAACAGATCGTTCAGCGAATGGAGGTACTGCGAATTGGTCAACCGACGCAGCGGGGCCGGCGCTTCGGCGCTGGCAGGGGGCGCCTGGGCGGGGCCATGACAGGCGCTCAACAACGTCAGGCCCAGCGGGAGGAGGCGGCGTGGCATCGAAGGTTCGACACCATGCTAGCGCGCCGGGCGACATCGGGGGGCACGAGCTCGCTACTTCGTGGGCGGAGGCTTGTTGGGCGTCACCTGCATCGGCGCCAGCGACCAGGGGCTGCCGAACCGCGGGGGAATGAGCTGGGGCACCTTGCTGAAG
>CAIWFK010000008.1 GCA_903911905.1 uncultured Myxococcales bacterium | reverse complement strand
TCGAGCGCCGCCCCGGCGAATTCGAACTGAACCTGCACAGGGCTCTGCACGCCAGCGTCGGTCGACGCCACTTCAGGCATCGACCCGCGCCGCATCATCACCACCGTCGCGCCTTCGACCTGCTGGCTGCCCGACCACCCGACCCCGCCGACCTCGACTGCAATCCGCAACCGGGTCATTCGGGCGGGCGTGGGTTCGCTCGCCTGGGGCGCGAACCGCACCAGAATGGCTGGCTGGCCGACACTGCCCGAGAGCAGTTGGGTGCCCTGTGCTCCATGAAGCACGTACTCGTCTCGCGCCTCGTCGAAGACCACGCCGGGCAGGTCGTTCTCGCTCAGCGCGACGCCTTCCCACCACGCCGCCCCGAGGCGAGCGCCCGAAATCCACGGGGCGAGGCCGAAGGCCGCCACTTCCTGGAGTGTCGCCGAAGCCGCCAGTTGATCGCCGCCCACGGTACCCTCACCGGGAATCGCCAGGGGCGACCACGCCGTGTCGAGCAGCCAGGTCTGCCACCCGAGTACGGGGTCTTGCCGGCGGAGCACCGGCCCGCCGAAGCGAGGGCTTTCGACCACCGAATGACGGTACAGGTCGGGGCCCGCGGGCAGCGGCGACCAGGTCGAACCGTCGAGCAGCCAGGTCTCGCCCTGCGCACCGAGCCCCCCCTGCATCACCACCCCTCCACGCGACGCAGAAGCCGCGACCGCGGGCGCGAACCGTTGGGACAGCGGGGGCGAGGTGACGAGAGGCTGCCAGACGCCACCGTCCATCACCCAGACCGGGAGCGAGGCGTCGGGAGCGGAGAGGTTCTGGCCCCCCACCAACAGCAACCGCCCCTGGCCCTCGTCCCACACGGGGCGTGCGCCATACCATCCGGCAGCCGCGTCCCCCGCGTCGAGCGGCGACCAGCGGTCACCGTCCCATTCCCAGGTATCGTCGTAGGGCGCATCTCCGACCGTCGAGCAGTCGACCTCGCTGCACGACAAGTACCAACTCTCCCCGCCTTCGAGGACCACCGTCTGCCGTCGGGGGTCGAACGTCATGGCAGGCAAGATGCGGGTGGGGGTCAGGTCGTCGGTGCGGGGCGTGCGCCAGCCAACACCGTCGAAGTCGAACTGGCCGATGGACAGGTGGCCCCGCGCACTGCACACCCCCGAGAGCAGCGGGTCGGTGGGGACGCTCGCATCGAGGAGCTGCCACTGGTCACCGAGCACCCACAGGTCGCGCAACCCGGCGTCGGCGGTACGCGACCCGACCCCGCCCACCAGCATCACGCCGTCGCGCTCGAAGCCGATGAGGCCAGCCAGCCCTCGGGGAGAAGGGCCTGGCCCACTGATGGGGCTCCACCCGCCGTCGGCGAACACCCACGTGTCGCCGAGCGCGCCACCGGCAGCATCGAACCCACCGAAGAGCACGAGCCGATGGCGCGAGGGGTCCCAGGTCAGGCTGTGGCCGCTGCGCGCTGGGGGTCTGGGGCCGGTCACCGGTTCTGACCACGGTTGACCGCCGTGCCGCTGACCGGAACCATCGCGTTCCCGTACCGGGTGAACGTGCTCTGGGTGAGCAACTCAGAGCCCCCCAGCGCGCCCCACCCCGCCCCCAGCACGCCGGTGAGCGCCGCCGAGGTCACCCACAGCGGCGGCGGAATCGGCTTGAACCTCGCCACCGGCACCTGGCCCGCGGCGACGGGAATCGAGCGGGGGTTCGCCGCGCTGCCCAGGGTCAACAGGGGCCCCGTCGCGTCGACCGTTTCGACGACGTACTGCAGCACGAACCCCTTGGGGTCGGCCGTCACCTCACCGGCGAGCGTTCCGCGCCAGTCGCCCTCGTCCGAACGCTGCAGCGCGAGCGACGAGAACACGTTCTGCCCTTCGCGCCGGTACGAGACCCGCATCGATTCCACGGCGCTGGTCGGGTCGCGAAGGCGGAACTGGAACCTCAGCGGCAACCCACCCTGCGCCTTCGACGGCGGGTCACCCAGCAGCTTCAGCCCGGCGATGATGCGCGCCCGCTCGACCTCCCGGGTCAGGCCCGCGAGCGCGCGCTCCTCGCTCTGCACCTTGCGGAAGACCGCCAGAATCTTCGGCGGGGTCGACGCCGGTAATTCGTACTCGGCTCGAGCGCGCAGCAGCAGGCGGAACGGCTTCTCGGCGTCGACCGGGTCGTCGACGATGGCCTTCGCGCAGCCCTGGAGCCGGTAGACCTCGAGCCGTTGGTCGAGCGAGAGGTCTTCGCGAGCGAGCACCTGTTCGGCCAGCGGCACGACCTTGTCGTACTCGAGGGCGGTGTAGAGCGCGTCGAGTTGGCCGACGAGCGAGGCGGGCGTCTGCGTTCGATCGCTCGGGCTTCCGGGCGCCACGTCCTTCTTCACCATCGGCGTGGACGGTGGGGGCGGCGCCTTCACAGGTGCCTTTTTCGGCGCCGCCGCAAGCACGCAGACGCTCAACGTCAGGGTCAACACCACATCAGTCTGCCGCGCCCCCGGCCAAAAGCCACCCCTGAAGCCCCCGATGTGGGCGCAGGCCACCGAAGGTACGACCTGCGCTCATTCGGGCGGGCCGCGTCGCAGGCGCGCTCGCACCGCCGCGACCACCTTGGCGTCCGCCGTGGGCGAGAACAGCTCGACCACCGTGCGCCCCAGCGGCACCGCGCAGCCCAGGACCGCCAGCGTGGCGACCAGCCCGATGAGCGTGTTCTGCCACGAGGCCAGGTTCCACTGCCCGCGCCAGCTCAGCTCGCGGGCCGAGAGCGGCCAGAGATACGTGATGGGCCAGCCAGGGCCGCTGCCAGCCAGATCGCACGCCAGGTGCAGGTGGAACATCGCGAAGGCCAGCGCCGCGACCCGAGCCCGCTGCTGCGCAAAGGCCGTCAGCCCGGCCGTCACGACCACCGCGGCGAACACCCCGTGCGTCACCACGTGGTGCCACCTGCCGTAGGACTCTTCACCGAACAGCAGGGTCAGCCCATCGAGGTCGGGCAGCACGCCGGCCAGCGTGACCAGCAGGCGATCACGCCGCTGGGCCAGCCGGAACGTGCCCAGCCAGCTCAGCTCGGCGTGAACGAGCGGGTTCACGAATCGGCGGGCGCCGGGTTCCCCGAAGAAGGAGGCGGCTCACCACCACCACCGGTGCCGCCGTTGCCCTGGCGATCGCCGCCACGGCCGCGACGACGACGGCGCTTGCGGCGCGGGCCGGGCGCGTCGGGGCTGGGCGTGGGGGCCCCACCCGTCTTCCACTTCTCGAGCTGCTCGCGGTAGTCGCCGGTGGCCTCGACCCACACCTCGAACACCTTGAGCGACTCGCCGAACAGCGGGTGCCCGCGGAAGCCGCCCAGCCCACCGCGACGGCGGCGCAGGCCAGCCAGCGTGCGTTGGGCCATCAGAATCATGCGGCAGCGCTCGGCGATGCGGCGCGGCAGCCGGGCCTTCTGCACCAGCGAGCTGAGCAGCGCCTCGATGGCCTCGGCCACCGTGGGCGGCTTGCTGTCGTCGCTCTCGCCTTCCGACTCGGGCTCGTCGAGCGCGATGGGAAGCAGAATGCACGCCAGCAGCATCGAGTCGTCGAACGGCGCGCCGTCGTTGACCCGATCGTCCATCGCCTGCACGAACTTCCAGTATTCCGCCACGCCCTCGGCGTCCTGCTCCTTGAGCCAGGCGTCGACCGGCGGCAGCAGGTACTGCAGCGCATCGAGCGCGGTGCACAGCTTGAGCGCCTCGCTGGCCGTGCCGCCGCGAATCAGGCGGAAGGTCTCTTCGAGCAGGCGCGGCGGCGAGCAACGCGGCAGGTCTTCGACCGCGCCTTCCATCGCCGCGTAGGTGCGCGACTCGATGTCGAACTTCAGCTTCCCCGCGAAGCGCACGGCGCGAAGAATGCGCACCGGGTCTTCGCGCAACCGCTTCTCGGGGTCGCCGATGGTGCGAATTTCCTTCAGCGCCAGGTCCTTGAGCCCCCAGACGTAGTCGATGACCCGACCGACGCCCGGGTCGTAGAAGAGCCCGTTGATGGTGAAGTCGCGGCGGCGCGCGTCTTCGAGCGCGGTGCCGAAGGTGTTGTCTTCGACGATGAGCAGGTCACGCTCGGACTGCGAGGGCGCGGGCGCGGCCTGGGGCTTCGCCGCGACCTCGAGCGGCGGGGCGTCGACGTCCTGCACGTCGGCCACCGGGGTGCTGGGCACCTCGGCGTCGTGCTCGACCGCGTCCATCGCCTGGCGGTCGGCCTCGGCGATGTCGTCGGTACCTTCGCTGTGCACTTCGCCCTCGGCCGCTTCCGACGGCTGCGGCTCTTCGACCAGGTTGGGCATCGCGCGGAAGGTCGAGACCTCGAGAATCTTCCCGCCCTTGAAGTACACGTGCGCCAGGCGGAACCGACGGCCGATGAGCCGACAGTTGCGGAACAGGCCCTTGACCTGGTTCGGGGTCGCGCTGGTGGCGATGTCGAAGTCCTTCGGGGTGCGGCCGACCAGCAGGTCGCGCACGCAGCCGCCCACCAGGTACGCCTCGTGACCGCTCTGGCGCAGGCGTAGCACCACGCGCACCGCGTCGGCGTCCAGCCGGTAGGGTTCGATGTCGGGGTCGTTGGGGTCGGGCACGGGCAGCGCTGCGGGGCTCGCGGCGACTGGCTGGGGGGCGCTTTCGGCGGTGGGCAGGGCGGCGCTCATCTCGACCGCGGCCGTCTCGGGCTGCGCGGGGGGCTGAGGCTCGGTCACCTGGGCTTCGGTGGACTGCAGTTCGTTCGTCATGGTCTTCCACCCGCCTCGTGATGGCCGGTAGCGGCCCTGGCACGGCAGGTGCGTCACCCTATAGCCGAAAACGGGTGGCACGCACGCCCCAAGCAAGGGCCGGCGTCACTCGAAGCGGGTGCGCTTCTTGTCGCGCGGGCGCGCGTCGTCGAGCAGCGACAGGTAGTCGATGTCGCGGGCCGGAGGCGCCGGCGGCTGGGCGCCCAGCGAGGCCACCCGCTTGCTGAACGCGGCGATGATGTCGGGCACCGGCCGCACCATCTGCAGCATGGCTGCGGGCCCCTGCAGCGCCTCGGTCAGCGACTGCGCCACGTCGGCCAGCGGCAGCCCGCGCCGCGCCAGGTCCTGGAACGAATTGGACAGGGTCAGCAGGTTGTACCCGGCGGTCTGCACCAGCTCGATGGTCACCTTCAGCACCTGGGTCGCCGACAGGTGCCGGTCGCCCAGCAGCACCAGCGCCGCCTGGAAGTAGTTGAAGATGGGCACCACCCGCGGCCCGTACTTCGAGAAGTACGCGGGCGGCGTCAGCCGGTCGAGCATGATGAAGATGCGCCGCACCGGGTCGGCCTGGGGAATGGTCTTCCACTGCTCGATGATGCGGGTGATGTCGTCGGGGTAGACCTCGGCGGCCTCGAGCACCTGGTAGACCACTGGCTCGCTGACCCGTCGGGCGATCATGTCGGCGTACAGCGAATAGATGAAGGCGTCGGCCTCGGCGTCGTCACCGAAGAGCACCTCTTCGGCGTCCTGCGGCGCCCGGGCCCGGCTCTCGAGCAGCACCGGCAGCTTGTAGCCGACCTGCCCGCGCAGGGCCTTGAAGCGGCCGCGCACCAGGTTGCGCAGGTTGTCCTTCAAGACCAGCTCGTCGAACTCGACGCCGTCGAGCTTGAGCTTCTCGGTCAGCACCGTGCGCATCTGGGTGGGGCTGCCCGAGACGATGCACAGGCGGGTGTTGCCCGCCGCCTTGAGCTCGCGAATGAGCGCGGCCGCGCCCGGCACGGCCTTCTTCTCGTGCGCCTTCTGGAACGCCGTCTTCACCAGTTGGCGGAAGGTGTCGAACTCGGTCTGCAGGTAGGTCTTGTCGAGGTCCCACCGGTAGATGCGCGTAGGCGTGGTCACGACTTCGGCAACCCCTCGGTGATGACCCGCGTCAGGTCGCGGCTGACGGCCTTGGCCGCCACCTTGCCCGCGTTGGTGATGGCGCGCGCGCGGCTGCGCCCGTGCGCCTTGATGAAGAGCTTGTCGAACCCGAGAATCGGCGCGCCGCCGTACTGTTCCCAGTCGGTCACTTCCTTGATGCGCTCGATGCCGCTCGAGAGCATGGCGATGCCGGCGCGCCAGAGCAGCTTTTCCTTGTAGGCGTAGCGGGCCAGCTCGATGACGGTCTCGCTGACGCCCTCGAGCATCTTGAGGCACACGTTGCCCACGAAGCCGTCGCACACCACCACGTCGGCGGTGCCCTTGGGAATGTCGACGCCCTCGATGTTGCCGATGAAGCGCACCCCCGCCAGGGTGCTCAGACGCGCGTTGGCCTCGACCACCCGGGGCGGGCCCTTCATGGCCTCGGTGCCGTTGCTCAGCAGCGCCACCGACGGGTCCTTGTTCTTCGAGATGATGCGGGCGTAGGCCGAGCCCATCACCGCGAAGGCCACCAGGTCGTCGGCCGTCGCGTCGACCGTCGCGCCCACGTCGAGAATGAGCGAGAACGGGTCGTTCTTCTCTCCGCGGTGGGTGGCGGTCGGGTACACGGTGGCCAGCGCCGCGCGCCGCACGCCGGGCATCAGCGAGAAGGTGCGGGCGCAGGACAGCACGCCGGCGCCGGTGTTGCCCGACGAGACCATGGCGTCGGCCTCTCCGTCGTGCACCAGCTTCGCGGCCAGCAGCACCGAGGCGTTGGGCTTCTGGTCGAGCGCCACGGTGGGCTTCTCGTGCATCGCCACCCAGTCGGGCGTGTGGTGCACGGCCAGGTGCTCGGCGTTGTGCCGCACCTGGCTCAAGGCCTCGTCGATCTGCTGGCGGTCACCCACCAGCAGCACGTGAATCGAATCGGAATCGAGCGTGAGCTGCGCCGCGCCACGGACGACCTCGGCGGGGCCGTGGTCGCCCCCCATGACGTCGAAGGCGATGGTGACGGGTCGGCTCATGCCGTGACCATGCTACTCCCGAACGCGGTTGGCCGAGTCGCGCTCGATGCAACCCTTGGTCAGCGTGTACTGGTAGGTGCCCAGCTCGTCGCGCCAGAACTCACCCACGTACGGCCAGTACAGGAATTCGTCTGGCACCCCGTACTTGAGGATGTAGGGCTTGACCGTCGCCTGTTCGCCGCCGCTGGCCAGCATGGCCTCGAGGAAGTCCTTTTCCTTCGAGGTGGTCTCGAACTTGATGCGCAGGCCGTTGGCCCGCATGGTCTTGAGCGAGCCCAGTTCGAACTCGAGCTTGCCCTTGGCCATCACGCCGGCCTTCTTGATCAGCCCCTCGCGCTGCACCTTCAACTGCTCGATGACCGACTTGCTCAGGTTCGAGTACTTGAAGGTGTCGCCCTTGGCGGCGATGGAGTCGATTTCGCCTTCCAGTTCGGTGATGGAATCGACCGTCTTCTTCAGGTCCTTGTCGGTCAGGGCCAGGTTCAAGATGCGCTCGAGAATCTCGTCGGTGGCCGAGAGCTTGGCGCCCGCCTTGTTCTTCTTGCGCACGTCGTCGAAGACCTGGAAGTACTCGGTGGCCTCGAGGTTCTTTGAGACCAGCTTCTCGAGCTCTTCCTGCACCGGGCTGTAGATGCGCTCGAAGTCTTCGATGATCGAGAGCGCTTCGCGGTAGCGGCAGTTCTCGAAGTAGATGACGGCCTTGAGAATCAGCGCTTCGGGGAAGTACTCGTCGCGGAAGAACGGGCTCGAGAGCGTGATGAGGTTGCCCAGCGCCTGTTCGTACTGGCCGACGCGGTAGTGCGCCCACGAGGCCTCGAACAGCGCCTCGAGCCACTGCGGCCCGCCGCGTTCGATCTTGGAAAGGTAGAAGATGGCGTAGCGGTTCTGCCGCGCGCCGTAGTGGGTGCGGGCCAGTTGCATGAACGCCAGCTCGCGCAGCGCCTTGAGGTTCTTCGCTTCGGCGTTGAGCGGGCCTTCTTCGAGGCGGGTGACCTTCACCACTTCCTTCATCGCCTCGAGGGCCGTCTCGGGCTTGTTCTCGCGGAAGTACGAGAGGCCCTCGAGGTACTTGGCGCGCGGGTAGAACGGGTCACCCTTGGGAATCATCAGGGCGATGCGCTTGACCTCGTCGAACGACTTGTCGGCTTCACCCTTCTGCTCGGCCTGGTCGAGTGCCCGACCACGCACGAAGTTGTACCGCGCCAACAGGTAGCGGAACTCGTTGCGGAACCGCTCGGGGAACTCGTAGTTCGAGTACTTGGCGATCTCGTCGAGCACCACCGTCTCGTTCACGGTCTTGCGGGCGATGAAGAACAACCACTCGAGCGAGCTCTTGAAGAACTTGGTCGACGGGCCGCGCTCGAGCACCTTCGAGAACATCTCGAGGGCCGAGTGGTACATCGCCAGCTTGTAGAGCGTCTTGCCCAGCCAGTACTGCGATTCGACCTGCAGGCCCGCCAGCTTGGGGTCCTGGCTCATGTCGAAGAAGGCCACCGCGGCCGCTTCGAAGTTCTCGGCCTTGAAGAGCGTGATGGCCGCTTCCATGCGCTGGCGATCGCCGGTCTTGCCCGACACGTCGACCGCGTCGAACGACATGGTGGCCGCCGCGCCGCCCTTCTTGTCGGCCGGCGCCTTCTTGTCGGGCGTGGTCTTCGACAGGTCGAGCCCGCCCTCGGGCAGCGGCACCTCGCCGTCGTCCTTCTTCTCTTCGGGCTTCTTGTCGTCGGCCTTCTTGGGGTCGGTCTTCCTCTTCTTCTTCTTCGGGTCGGCCTTCTTGTTGCCCAGGTCGAGGCCTTCGAAGTTCATCTGGGCGAAGGCAGCGCCACAGGCGAACAGCCCGGCCACCAGCACCAGTCGCGTCAGGGTCTGGCGCATGGTCACTTGTCCTCGAAGATGGTGGGGAAGAAGAAGCTGACCCCCAGCTCGGTCATCAACTGGTTGCGCACCGAGGTGATGGGCAGGCCGGCCTCGAGCCCGTTCTCGGCGTAGATCACGTCGCGCAGCTCGAGCCGCACGGTGACGAACGAGTTGATGAAGAAGCGAAAGCCGATGCCCGCGTTGCCGCCCACGGTGATGGTGTTGCTGGGGCCGTACATCACCACGCTGGGGCCGATGAGCCCGTACATGTTGAAGTGCAGCGTGTTCTCGGCGAACAGCGAGAGCTTGCCGTACAGCGGCGCCCACTGCAGGTCGACGTCGGCCATGAAGGTGGTGTTGCCGAACGCCTTGTTGGCCGGCACGCCGTTCTGCTGCGTCAGTTCGGCGAGCGTGGGGCTGCGGCAACCGGCCGGCTGACCGTTGGCCGCGTTGGGCGGGTTGCAGATCTGCGCGTTGCCGCTGATCAGCGAGAGCGTGTACGCCCCGCTGGCCGACAGCGCGACCGTCTCGCTGAAGTGGTAGGTGAACGCCGCGCCGAAGAGCACCTTGATGAAGAAGGCGTCTCGCAGCGAGATGCCCACGTTGGGGCTGACCTCGAAGCGGCCGTCCATCAGGAACAGGTGACCCGACACCGGGCGAATGCGTTCGCGCAGCGGGCCCGAGGCGTCCTTGTCGACTTCCGACACGTCGCCGGCTTCGTCTTCGGCCTTGGCGGCGAACGCGGGCGCGGACAGCAGCGCGCCGAGCAGCAGCACCAGCCAGGCTCTCGTGGTCGTCTTCATCACTCGGCCTCCCGGAAGGTCGACTTGAGCGGGAAGAAGATCGAGACGCCCACGTTGATCATCATCATGTTCTGCAGGGCCGATTGGGTGGTGCCGGTGGGGGTGTCGACGTAGGCCGTGTTCACCAGGCTCACGTTCACCGCCAGCCAGTCCTTGGTGATGAAGCGCAGGCCGAGGCCCAGGTCGAAGGCCGGCTTGACGCCCGCGCGCGACGCGTCGTTGGCCGCCGAGGTCTCGGTGAAGACCACGCCGCCGCCGCCGATGAAGTACCCGTCGAAGTGGAGGATGGAGTTGAAGATCGCCACCTTGCCGTAGAGCGGGCTCCACTCGAGGTCGGCCATGGCGTCCCAGATGGGCACCGAGAAGAAGATGCGCGAGCTCAGGTTGCGCTTGGCAGTGCGCACGTCGTCGGTGGGCAGCGTCTGAATCAACGCGAACCGCGCGGCGATGGCCAGGGTGTCGGCCGGGTAGAAGGCGGCGCGAATCTGCCCGCCGAGCTTGGTGTAATAGGCGTCGTTGATGTTGACGGTGAAGGCGGGCGCGAGCTCGAAGCGGCCGCGCTTCAGGTACAGCTTGCGCTGCACGCTCTTCACGCGGTCTTCCTGCGTGACGTCGCGCTCGACCACCGGGCCGTCGTCTTTCTTCGTCAGCGGCTTGCGGTCGTCGGCCGTGGCGCCCGCCGGCTTGCTCGGAGCGCCGAGATCGAGGCCCTCGTCGTCGGTCTTCTTCTTCTTCGACGAGTCCTTCTTCGGCTCGTCCTTCTTGGCGCTGTCATCCGAGAGGTCGAGCCCCTCGAACTGCGCCCAGCTTCGCTCCCCGGCCAGGAGCAGGACGAGCGACGCCGCATACAGATAGCGATTCAAGTCGGTGTCTCCGCGACGTACGTACTGATGCGTTCCGTTCCGGCGAGCAGCACCGAACCCCTTGTGGATCTTCGGAAAGCGGGCGGGACTCTACACGCAGTGCGACTGATGTGAAGTGTCGATCTGCATGGGCCCTGTGCTACGGTCGCCGCGTTCAGAAGTGGAAAGGGGCTCTGGGGCAACTCGCCCGGAGTGAAGCACCCCGGAGCACACGCACCATGACCCGAGTCTCGATCGCCCTGCTGGCCGTGATGGTGGCCATCATCGCCGTTACCAGCTGCAAGCCGGCCACCGATCTCAACCGGCCCTGCCGGCTGGTCAAGCGCAACCCCGACGGCGGCGAAGCGCTGCCGATTCTCGAGGGCGAAGTGCTGGCGAACAAGGGCCACGACAAGGACTTCATCAGCATCGGCACCGTCGACTGCGACGACCTGATCTGCGTGCGCGACTCGCACCTGGTCACCGACGCTGGCCCCTTCGACCCCGCGTACGGCTACTGCTCGCGCGAATGCCTCGAAGGCTCGGTCTGCCCCAGCTACGACTCGTCGCTCGACACCAGCGCCAACAAGCTCAACTGCCGCGCGCTGCTGCTCGACAAGGAAACCCTGGCGGTGATCGCCGGTGGTGACGGTGGCGCGCCGGGCAACGTGCGCGACCCGTTCTTCTGCGCGCGCGGTCAGACGCCAGACGCCGGCATCTGACGGCCGTCGCACCTTCGCGACCGGGCGGGCCGACGCCGGGCCGTTGAACCCTCGCGGGTACGTCATTCGTCCGAGTGGCTGGCGGGCCGCGACCAACCATCGGTTCTGCCTCGGGAATTCTGGTCCACTCCCTGCAGGAGATCGCCGTGACCGCTGGGGCGTGTAACCCACAGCGCGGACGCGTTGTCTGCGACGTACACTGATCTACCGAGGGTTTATGAACCGCTCTGGAGTCTTTCTCGCTGCTGCCGGAATCCTCGCCCTGGTCGCGATCGTGGTTGGTGTGCCGCACACGAGCGGCCAAAAGCCGTCGCCGGTGCCGCTCGACCCGACGCCCGTTCCGGTCATCTCGCCTGGCGTGCCGACGGTGCACGACGGCAGCCTCGTCATGACCACCCGGCTGTCGAACCCCTTCATCTCGCCCGGCCGGCAAGACGTGTACATGACCGTCGACCTCGCCGCGGTCGACGTGCCGGGAGAGACCCGCTCGCCGGTGAACCTGGCGATGGTCATCGACCGGTCGGGCTCGATGTCGGGCTTCAAGCTGAACCAGGCCAAGAACGCCGCCCGCGAGCTGGTCGCCCAACTGCGCGCCACCGACCGCCTGACCATCGTGCACTACGGCAGCGACGTGAAGTCGCTGGCCGGCATGCTGGCCACCGCCGAGAACAAGCAGCGCATGCTCGCGTACATCGACGGCATCTGGGACGACGGCGGCACCAACATCGGCGAGGCGCTCACCACCGCCCGCGATCTGCTCTCGGTCGCCCGCAGCGACTACAAGGTCAACCGGCTCATTCTGGTCAGCGACGGCCAGCCCACCGAGGGCATCGTCGACTTCCAGGGGCTGACCGGCATCGTGCGCGAGCTGCGCGGGCTGGGCGTCTCGCTCTCGAGCATCGGCGTCGGTGACGACTTCAACGAGCAGTTGATGGCCTCGCTGGCCGAGGTCGGCGCCGGCGCCTATGGCTACCTGCAGGACGCCTCGCAGCTCTCGAGCATCTTCCAGAAGGACCTGAACGCGGCCGGCACCCTGGTGGCCCGGGGCGTCAGCCTGACCTTCGTGGTGCCGGCGGGCGCACAGTTGGACCAGGCGCTGGGCTACTCGCAGGTCACCCGCTCGGGCTCGACGGTGACCATCGCCATGCCCGACTTCTCGGCGCGCCAGCACGAGCGCGTGGTGCTGCACTTCGTGGTCGACGGCGTGCGCGACGGCCAGAGCGTCGACGTCAGCCAGGTCGAGCTGCGCTACGGCGATCTGCTCAGCGGTCACGACGTGAAGAGCGAGACCCGGGTGGCGGCGATGACCAGCAGCAACGTCGAGACCGTGCAGCGCAACCAGGACAAGGACGCGGTGGTCTTAGCGGCGCGGGCCCGGGCCGCGGCGAACTCGCAAGCTGCGGCCGAGCTGCTCGGCAATGGCGACCGCGACGGCGCCCAGCGCCTGCTGCAGGCCAACGAAGTGCTCTTCGATCAGGCCGCGGCGACCGCTGGCGTGGGCGCGGTGGCCGAAGATCGCAAGGCCCAGAAGGACCTGGTGCGCGGGGCGCTCGAAGCGAAGTCCGACGACGACGTGCGGCAGTGGAAGAAGGCCACCAACTCGAGCGCGCGCAAGGCGTACGGGTTGATGGGCTCGACGTACTGAAAGCAGCGCCTTCCAGGAGCACCCGATCATGACCAACACCGCCGTCCTGCAGTTGCACCAGCGAGAGACCTTCGAGCGCAACGTGACCCGGGCGCTCGTCGCCGGAGCGGGCGCGGGGGTGGTGGCCTTCGTGGCCTCGCGGCTGCACCTGCCCATTCCGCTCTCGTTCCTCGCGGTGGTGGGAGCCACCCTGGCCTGCGTGCGCGGCAAGGCGCTCGAGCGGCTCTCGCTGGCCGCCATGGCGACCACCCTGCCCGCGCTGCCGTGGCTCTTCGGGCTGGGCCCGGGGTGGACCGTGGCGATGGCGGGCGCGGTGGCCGGCGCGCTGATGGTCAAGTCGCGGGTCACCGAGAAGGGCGAAGAAGGCTCGCTGGGCGCGGTGCGGCCGGGGGCCATGCACTACGTGGGCGGAGCCCTGGCCACGGCGGGGCTGGCGGTCGCAGGCACCGAGGTGGCGAAGATTCTCTCGAGCCGCATGACCGACGTGCAGACCCCGCTGCTCTTCAACCTGGCCATCAGCGGCACCATCGTGGCGCTCTTCGCCGGGCTGGGCAGCCTGGCCTCGCACGTGGCGCTCAAGAACGACCCGGTCGAGGCCGAGTGCGAAGAGCTGATCGCCACCACCACCGGCGACTTCGCCACCCAGATCGCCAAGGGTCTGGCGCTGTACCGGCAGGCGGGCCAGCAACTGGCCTCGTTGCCCCGCGAGCCCGCACGCGAAGAGCTGGCCCGCACCATTCAGAAACTGACGAAGGACGCGGTCGCGCTGGCCCGCGAATGGGCTGGCGTCGAGAGCTCGGTGCACGAAGATGCGTATGCAGCGCTGCAGAAGGAAATCGACGAACTGGTGCGCTCGGCGGCGGCGGCGCGCGACGCCGTTGCCCGGCAGCAGCTCGAGCTGGCAGCCAGCAGCCTGAAGGAAGAGCTGACCCGGCTGGCCGAGATGCGGCTCAAGCGCGAGCGCGTGCTGGCCAAGCTCAAAGCGCAGGTGGCGCTGCTCGAGCGGGCGCGCGTCTCGCTCATCGGCATGCGCTCGAGCCACGCCACGGTGCGCGCGGCCGAGATGTCGGCGGTCTCGCGCAAGTTGAGCGCGCTGGCGGCGGGCCAGGCCGACGAGGCGCGCTTGGCGCATGAAGTGGCGACCACTGCCGAGATCAACGCCAACGAGAAGCTGGTGGCCGACTTCGCCTCGCGCGAGCAGATCGCCGCGGTGAAGGCCGAAGTGAGCGCGGTGATTTCTCCGGTGGTCGAGGTGGGCTCGAGCACGCTTACCGCGACCGACGACGAGAAGCTGAAGAACTAGTCACCCGCCGTCGGGCAGGAACAGTGGGCAGTTCGGGCCGCTGGTCGGCAGCAGCACCGCGTCGCGTGGGTCTGGAGACGAGCCCGACCCGAGCAGGTCGAGCTGCCCATCGTCGTTGGCGTCGAAGCGGCGCAACTGCTCGGGCTGACGGTGCTGGAAGACGGTGCGGTAGAGCCTGAAGCCGCCGTGATCGCCCGTGACGTCGACGAGGCTGATGGTGCGGCCGTAGCCGCTGACCGAGTTCGCGGTGTCTTGCGGCACCGTGCGCGTGACGGGGCGCGGTTCGAGTTCACGCGCGACGGCGGCGCGCCGACTACCCACCATCGGGCCGGAACAGCGGACAGTTCGGCCCTGTGCTCAAGAACAAGGTCACATCGCGAGGATCTGGCAAACGAGTGGTCGCGAGCAGGTCGAGCTGGCCGTCGTTGTTGAGATCGAAGAGCCTGAGTTGTTCCGGCTCGGTGCCGGACAACAGGGTGCGATTCACGGCGAAACCCCCGTCTCCAGCTCCCGAGTACACCGCGACTTTGCCCACGCCCGGCACCGGCAACGCCCTGTCCGCGAAAATGACGTCAGGCAGACCGTCACCAGTCACGTCGCCGGCGACGACCCATTGTGGATCGAACAAACCGGCGAAGCTGTTCCACTTGGTGAACGTGTCGTTACCCCCGTTGCGCAGCACGACGACTTGATGCCCGAAGTTGCTTGCAGCATCGCTGATGACCAGGTCGGGGAACCCATCGCCGTCGAAGTCGGCGCTGGCCACGATCGAGGGTGCGTAAGCAAACGTCGTGGGGTCGACCGCCGGATAAAACAGCAGCCCGCCATCGTTGAGGTTCGGAAACAGGTTCACGCCCCCGTCGCCTCCCTGATGGGTAATGACCACTTCGGCGCCACCGTCGTGGTCGAAGTCACCGATCACCGATGCGTAGCCACTGTTGTCGAAAAGTTTCGAGACCGTCGGCTGCGCCGGAAACGCCCCATTCCCGAGATTCGAAAAGAGGTGAACCTGTCCGTAGGTACCGCTCGTCACGTTCACCAGGATGTCCAGCAGACCGTCGCCAGTGAAGTCGACGAGGTTGACTGTGCCTCCGTAGCCGTTGGCCGGTGGACCCAGCGGAATCGCGATTGGAATCTGCTGCTGCACGCTCCCGGGAACGTTGAGCAACACATAGAGGCGCGGGTGGTCCGTGAGCAGGACCAGATCGACCAACCCATTGCCGTCGAGGTCCGCAGCCGCGACATTGACTGGTGACTCTCCCGTCAGAGCGAGCAACGTGCGTTGCTCGTACCCCGCACCGGTATTGCGAAGCGCAAGCAACGCGCGCGTCGCGTAGTCGGGCGCGACGAGGTCCACCAAACCGTCATGGTCGATGTCAGCAACGACGACCTGGCCAGGCAGGAAACCACCGTCTCGGACACCCGCGTCGGCAATGCCTGCGTCGGTCTCGAATCGAACGGTCAGTTGCGTGGCCGGCAGACAGGTGGTTGGACCAGCGTCGACCGATCCGCCGTCTGTTGCCGTACCGCCGTCCGTTGCCGCACCGCCGCCAGTCGCAGTTCCTCCGCCAGTCGCAGTTCCTCCGCCAGTCGCAGTTCCTCCGCCAGTCGCGGTGCCACCACCCGTCCCAGCACCGCCTCCCGTCGCGCCCCCGCCAGTCGCAGTTCCCCCGCCCGTCGCGGCGCCTCCGCCCGTAGCGCTGCCACCACCCGTTGCAGCGCCTCCGCCCGTAGCGCTGCCGGCATCAGCCTTCTCGCAAGTCCCACTGACGCACTCCAAGCCGTTCCCGCACTCCTCCGACTTCGTGCAGGTCGTCCCTTCGAGCGAGGGGCTGAAGAAACACGCGCTACCCAACACCAACACCGCCGCACGGAAACGACGCATGTTCAGAACCTCCCCATGACGAACACCTGGTTGCCGACAGGCGCGAAGGCCACGGCCGGCGTCGCCTCGTCCTTGCCCAGCAACCACCACACCAACCCGCCGACGCCGATGACGGCTCCAGCGATGGCGGCGTAGACGCCGAGGTTGGCGAGCATCGCGGCGCTCGTGACCGACGTCGCCGATTTTCCGTGCGGGCTGGTCACGGTGGGAATCGAAACGCCCAGCAACACACCGCCCGCGACGAGCACCGCGCCTCCGCCGATCATCAGGCTCAGCGGTGCCACGCGCACTGGCTTCGAGGGCGCCGGTTGCTCGACGTGCGCCACCGGGTGGGCCGTCGGCTGCGAGGGCTCAGGCGGCTTCGCGACCGGGGGCTCCTCCTTCTTCGGCGGCGGGGTCGGCTTCGAAGCCTGCAGCTCGGCGAGGGTCGGCGCCTTGAGCGCCCCCAGCAGCCCCCTCGAGAGCGACGACACCGCGTCGAACACCTCGCTCTCTTCCTTGAAGGCCTTGCCCGAGCGGTAGACGACCTTGTTGTCGGCGACGTGAATGAGCTTGAGGTCGACGCGCATCGCCTTGCCGGCCTTGGCCACCGCGCCCGCCACCAACCATGGAGCTCCGAGCGCCGCGCCCAGTTCGGCGATGCAGCTCTGGCTCTTCTCGGAGCACCCGAGCAGTTCTTTCTGCCGCTCGAAGCCGAGCATCGACTGCAGGTCACTGCTGCCCAACACCTCGACGCGTTGGGTTTCGGTGAGCTCGGTCATGATCTGCTCCGAGACCTGCGCGGCCACCCCTTCGAGCGCCTTGTCGTGGGTGACGACCCCGAGCACCACCACTCGCGGCTTCTCGGCGGCGAGGGAAATCGGCGGCGCGCACACCAGCATCAGGAAGAGCAGACGCGTCATGTGAGCCGCATTCCAGGGGGCGTCACCGCCTCTCGAACCGAGATTCGGGAGCCTACCTTTCCCTACGGCTCAGCGCTGAAGCCGCGCCATCGACACGTCGGTGTCCCACAGCCGGTGGGTCTTCACGGTCCACTTGAACCCCGACGGCCGACCCTGCGCATCGACCACCAACACGATGCTGCCGTTGCCGAGGCCGGTGGCGCGGTGCCAGCGCGAATCACCGTGACCGTGAGGCGCTGCGGTGGAGTCGATGATCGGCACCACCCACTCGCTGCTGCTCCGCTTGCTCGGCGCGCCGGCGACCAGCATCACGTGACCCGTGTTCTTCGACAGACTGTTCGCCGGCTTCTTCCAGGCGATGACGTCGCCGCGAACCAGCGCGTCGGCGGTCTTCACCGGCATCCAGTGCCCCGCGCCGATGGGGGGCAGCTTCGCGAAGAAGGCCTCGTAGTGCTTGGCCAGCGGGCGCTTGCCGGGCTCGTTGCGAACCTGGGCGAGTGCCGAGCGGTCGACCCGCGAGAGCGCGTAGCTCACGAACCCCGAGCAGTCGTAGTCGAAGCGACCCGTCTTCTCGTCGATGGCGATCTGATGCGAATAGGTGCTCTCGCGCATCACCGCGAGCTGGCGCTGGGCCTCCTCGTAGAGCGACCCGGGGCGCTCCTCGGCCGCGGGCAGCGCACCCTCGCCCTCCTCGCTCAGGTCTTCTTCTTCAGGCTCGGCGGCGAAGCTCGACCCGACCAGCAGGCACAGCGACACGAGGGCGAAGCGCATGGACGCTCTCTACTCCGACTTCACCCCGAATCGACCACTCGAACGACGCGCCCTCAGTCGGTCGCGGTGATCGACCCGATGCCGTCGAGCTGCACCTTGAGCCCTGGCCGCAGCCCGATCTTCGAGGCCCACCCGCCCGGCACTTCGAGCACGTACATCGCCGGCTTGCCGTTGCCCGGACCGCGGGGGCTGAGCGTCTTCGGCTCGGCGCGTTCGGCGATGCCCACGATCACCCGGTCCTTCGAGATGAAGATCATGTCGAGGGGAATGAGGGTGTTCTTCATCCAGAAATTCAGCTCTTCCTCGGCGGGGAAGATGAAGAGCATGCCCACGCCCTCGGCCAACTGCGTGCGCCACATCAGCCCGCGGGTGCGCGAATCGCGCGTCGCGGCGACCTCGGAATCGACCGCGTGCTTGAAGCCGAACGCATCGACCAGCGTGACCCGAGCCCGGGGCAGCGTGGGGCCGACATAGTCCTGCGCGGTGACGTCGCTCGACGCGGCGACCACCTTCTTCGAGCCAGGCGCCTGCGCGCTCGACTCGCAAGCCAGCAACAACACCACGACCGCGACGAGCGCCTTCATGACCGCGCGGGCTTGTTGAGCAGTCGACCGGCGAGCTCGGCGCCCAGGCTGTCGCTCATCAACTGTTCGACCACGCCCTCGAAGTCGTTGCGCTGGCTGTCGTCGCTGTAGACGAACTTGATGCCCATGCCGGCCTCGTCGCCCTCGGCGTTGGCCCACACCACTTCCCCGATGAGCTCGAACGGCGCACCGCGCTGGGGCACCGAGAGCTTGAACAGGAAGCGCGTGCCGATGGGCAACGGCTTCTTGGTCTTGATGAAGGTCCCGCCCTTGCTGATGTTCTTGGTGTAGTCGGCGAAGAACGAGTTCAGCTTCTTGTAGTCGACCTTCAGCTCAATCGGTGCCCGGGTATGCACGCGGCCCTCGGGTCCGGGTTTCTGATCAACCATAGGCTCGAGAGTATAGGTTCGAGTCATGCGCGAAGTCCTCATCCGCGTGCGGGGGCTGGTCGCACCTCGGCGAATCGTGGCGATGTGGCTGTTGCTCGCACTGGGGCCCTGTGCGCTGGTCGCCCTGCCTCTGCTCGACCAACCCGGTTATGAATTGGCCGCCGCGCTGGCGTTGATTCATGGGCTGTTCGGGCTGGCGCTGGCGATCGCCGTGGGGCGGGTCGAACGGGAAGCGCCCGGACGGAATTTTCCACTCGCAGCGATCGCGACCACCGTGGCGCTCTGGGCGGCCCTGGTGCCTCCGCTCATCGCCGCCACCGCCACGGC
The DNA here is from genome assembly GCA_903911905.1 of uncultured Myxococcales bacterium. Classification (GTDB taxonomy): domain Bacteria; phylum Myxococcota; class Myxococcia; order Myxococcales; family Myxococcaceae; genus Xiheilimnobacterium; species Xiheilimnobacterium phototrophicum. The sequence continues at coordinate 5,593 of CAIWFK010000008.1, read as the reverse complement.
GCTGATTTCGACGCGCTGCAACCCGTTCGCCACCACCGCCTTCTTTCCCCTGCTCACTCTGCCCTCGAGCCTGGTCGCGGCCTCGGCCGGCGTGGTGGTGGGCAGCCTCACCCGGCGATGGTGGAGCTCGGCCCTGGGCTGGCTGGCAGTGGTGCTGACGAGCGCGGTGCACACCGTCTGGCCCATCGTCTTCGGGCCGCAGGTCTTCGCCTACGCGCACCTGGCCGGGTACCTGCCGGGCCCCATCTACGACGAGGAACTGCACGTGCCCGCCGCGCTGGGCTGGTTCCGTCTGGGCTCGGTGGCGCTCGCGGTGGGGCTGATGGCCCTGCGAGCGCCGCGAGGCCGCGCGCGCAACGCCACGCTGGCGGCGGCGCTCTCGACCTTCGGGCTCGTCGAGGCCGCAGGCACGCGCCTGGGCTTCCGCATGAACGACGCGGCGCTCGTCGAGGCGCTCGGTGGCACCAAAGACCTCGGCACGCTGGTGGTGCACTACCCGAAGGAGCTGCCCGAACAGCTCGTCACCCGCATGGTCGACGACGCACGCTTCCGCTTCTTCCAGGTGCAGACCTTCCTCGGTCAGCCGCCCCGACGCCCGGTGACGGTGTGGTGGTACCGCTCGAGCGACGAAAAGCAACGCCTGGTGGGCGCGGCCAGTACGCAATTCTCGAAGCCCTGGCGCAGTGAAGTGCACGTCGACGGCACCAGCTTCCCCAACGGCGTGCTCAAGCACGAACTGGTGCACGCCATGGCCGCGGGCTGGGGCGCGTGGCCCTTCGGCGTCACCGCGACCCTGGGCGTGCTGCCGCAGACCGGCGTCATCGAAGGGCTGGCGGTGGCCGCCGACAACCCCGTCGACGACCTGCGCCTCCACGAGTGGGCCGCAGCCATGAAGCGCAAGGCGCTGCTGCCCGACGTGAAGGCGTTGATGGGCGCCGACGGCTTCTTCGCGGCCAGCGCGGCGCGCGCCTACACCGCCGCCGGCAGCTTCGTGCGCTGGCTGGTCGAGACGAAGGGCCCGGGCCAGGTGCTCGCGCTCTACCGTGACGGCGACTTCCAGCGCGCGTTCGGCGAACCACTCGACACGCTGGTCGCCGGCTACCTCGCCTTCCTCGACGGCGTGCCGCTCGACGAACAGGCGGTGAACCAGGCCTTCGGGCGCTTCAAGGGCGGGTCGCTCTTCGCGAGGCCCTGCGCGCGCGAGGTGGCGAAGCTGCTCGAGGAAGCGGGCGCGACCCAGGGCGAACAGGCCGTGGCGATCTACCGTCGCTGCCAGGTGCTGCAGCCCGACGAGCCGCACCACACGCTGAGCCTGGCGCGCACCCTGGTGCGACTGCGCCGATTCGACGAAGCCGCGCGCACGCTCGACGAGCTGTTGCCGGTGGCCGAGCCCAACGCCGCGCTGTGGGCCGACGTCGCGCTCGAGCGGGTGGCGCTGGCCATGAGCCCCAGGGGCGAGCACGCCACCCCCACCGCCGAAGACGACGCGCGCGCGAAGTCGTTGCTCGAGGCCGTCATCGCCCGGCAGGTCAGCCCCACCATGGACCGCACGGCCCGGGTGCGGCTGGCGGCGCTCGAGGGCCCGCGGGCGCAGCGCGAGGCGGTGACGCGGTATTTCGACGGTGCGGGCGCCAGGCTCTACTGGTTGCGCGGCGCGGTCGACGACGGCGGCTGGCCGGTCGCCTACCTGCTGGGTCGGCGGCTGATCGACGAGGCCGAGCCGGGCGAAGCGCTGCGGTGGCTGGCCCGCACGCTCGACGACCCCCAGACCCCGCCTTCGGTGGCGAAGGAAACGGCGCGCCTGTCGATCGAAGCGGCCTTCGCGGCGCACGACTGCGCCCGGCTCGAGACGCTGGCGGCGAGCGGCCGCTTCGGCGCCACCTTCGACGCGCGCGCCGCCGACTGGGTGCAGCGCTGCGCCTTCGTCTCGAGTGACAACGCGCGCGGTGCGAAGTAGGCCACGGCACCTATGCATTTCGAAGCCCGCCACCGCCTTGCTGGCACCGTCGACGAGGTCGAGCGTGCCCTGTTCGACCCGCGGTACACCGACTTCCTGCTCAAGCACCACGGCGTGCTGCTCGAGGCCAAGGTGGTCGAGGTGAAGGACGAGGGCTCGAAGATTCGCCGCAAGGTGCGCTACCGCCCCAAGCCGGTCATCGCCAGCATCGGCCCCAAGCCGGTGCCGCCCGAGTGGTTCGCCTTCGTCGAAGAGTCGACCTGGGACAAGGCGAGCAAGGTGCTGACCTTCAAGAATACGCCGACCTCGGCCACCATCTCGAGCATGCTCATCAACACCGGCACCATTCGCCTGCGCGAGGTCGGCGGTCAGTGCGAGCGCTTCGCCGAGGGCGAAATCGGCCTCAAGCTGCCCTTCCTGCTCAAGCCGCTGGCGATGATCGGTGAAGCGGTCATTCACCGCGAGGGGCTGAAGATTCTCGACGGCGAGGCTCCGGTGATGAACCGGTTCCTGGCCGAGGTGCTGCGCGCGCCCAACCCGGCATGACGGGTGCAACGCACAGCGCGCAGATGCGGCATTTCAGCGCTGTTGCGAGCGGGCAGACTGACAATTTGGCAACCCGGCCCCCTGCCGGGTGCAATGAAGGCATCGCGGAGAAGACATGCGTCAGGTGATGACAGGGCTGTTGTTCTCGCTGGTGCTCAGCGGCTGCCTCCACAACAAGCTGGCGGGCACCGACATCGACGACACCAGCGACACCCGCGCGGTGCTCGACGTGGTCAACCAGTACCGGGCCGCGGTCGAACACCGCAACGCGCAGGGCATCATCGACCTGGCCGACGAGTCGTTCCGTGACGACGGCGGCAGCGTCAACCCCGACGACGACCTCGACTACAAGTCGCTCTTCACCGCCCTGCCGGCGCGCCTGCAGAAGCTGGCCGACGTGAAGCTCGACCTCACCGTGCGGCGCATCGAGTTCGACGACGACACCAAGAAGGCCCGGGTCACCTACAGCTACCAACTGACCTTCAAGGTGCCCGAGTACACCGCGCGCACCCAGACCGAGAACGACATCAAGCAGATGACGCTCAAGCGGGTCGGCGAGAACGCCTGGAAGATCACCAGCGGCATCTGACGCACCGCAGCCCCTGTCACGAGCAGGCATCGAGCGGGGAACCGTTCCCCGTTTCGATTGACACCACTGAAAAGCGACGCCTATACCGCCGCGATTCTTTGGTTTCTTCCTGCTTTCGTCAGTGAGGCCGCACATGGCTGGCAACGACTCGAACACCCCCTCCCCGAAGGCCGGCGACTGGAAGAAGCGAGAGAGCTTCGCCTCGGCGCTGATGCAGATCGGCGTGGTCGCGGTGGTGCTCGCGCTGGTCGTGTTCGTCGTCTACAAGCGCGGCTCGACGCGCAAGGAACTGGGCGAGCTGATGAAGGAAGCCCGGGCCACGGCGCAGAAGGGCAACTACGGCGATCAGAAGAAGGCGCTGAAGGTCGTCGAAGAAGCCCTGGCCAAGGACAGCTCGGCCGGTGACCCCAACGCCTTCGCCGCCGCCGTCGAGACCGACCTCTTCCTGTTGCACCACGAACCGGGCGCCGACGCGAAGGCGAAGGAATACCTCGAGAAGGCCCGCAAGGCCGACTCGCAGACCGAAGAGCGCTACGGCGTCGACGCGCAGTTGATGCTGGCGGCCGGCAACGCCAAGGGCGCCGAAGACTTCGTCGAAGAGCTGCGCAAGAAGGGCGGCTCTGGCGCGCGCATCTACCTGGCGCAGGCCCAGGCGCTCAAGGCGCAGGGCAACCTGGCGCTGGCCCGCACCGGCTTCAGCGCCGCCAGCGACAAGGCCTGGCGCGACGGCAACTACGGCTGCGCCGCTGGCGAAGCGACCCTCGAGGAAGCGGCGCCCGGTGCGCTCGACCTCTTCACCCGCATCACCGGCCAGAGCCCCGAGCTGGTGCGCGCCCGCCTTGGCCTCGCGCTGGCCCGCGTGCAGAAGAAGGACCGGCTGGGCGACGCCGAGTCCATCGTCAAGGACGTGCTGGCCAAGGGCGACGAGCTGTCGAAGGTGCAGAAGGCGCGCGCGCTGGCCGTCACCGCCGGCATCGCGGTGGTGGGCGAGCAGTTCGACGCCGCCATCTCGACCGCCGACCAGGCGCTGGCGCTCAACCCCGACGACGCCTGGGCGCTCTTCTACAAGGCCGAGGCGCTCGCCGCGAAGAAGGACCCGGCGGCCGCTGCGGCGTTCGACGCCACCATCGCCAAGGCGCCCTCGGCCCCGGTGTTCTATTTCGAAGGCGCCCAGCGCCTGCAGCGGGCCGGTCAGGTCGACGCCGCCACCGCCCTGCTCAACAAGTACGAGGCCTTCTTCAAGAACGTGAAGAACGTGACCGCCGACGGCAAGCAGGTCGCCTACCTCGACCGCGACGACCGCTACTGGCTGGCCCGTGGCGACGCGGCCCGCGAAGCCAACAAGCTCGACGACGCGCTGGCGGCCTACGACAAGGCCATCGAGGCCAAGAACCTGAACCTGAACAAGGCGTACCTGGCCAAGGGCACGGTGCTCATCAGCAAGAAGGAATACGACAAGGCCGGCCAACTGCTGCAGGACATCACCCCGCCGGACGGCTCGGGTCAGCTCGCCGAGGCGTACATGGCCATGGGCGAGGTGCTCTTCGCCAAGAAGGAATATGCGCCGGGCTGCCAGAACTACGCGTTCGCGCTCGCCCGCATGAAGGCCACCCAGCAGCCGCGCGAGAAGCTCAACGAGCTGCTCGGCGACGTCGAGAAGAAGCTCAAGGCCGTGAACCAGAAGGACATCGCCAAGGCGTGGATCACCGAGGCGAAGCCGCTCATTCAGTAACGAGCCAGCTTCAGTGCCAGTTGGCCTGGGTGACCAGCCACTGGCCTTCGCGCTTCTCGAGCGACGCCTCGAGGAAGAGCGTTCGGCCCTGGGTGGGGTCGGCGCCGGCCCGACCGAACATCACGAAGGTACCCACGAAGCCCGCGTGGAAACCGTCGCGCACGGTGACCTCGAGCTTCGCGGTGGTGACGACGACCTCGCGTTGCTGACCCAGCGCCCGGCTCACCAGCAGCGTGAGCTCGCCCTGCGAGAGCCCGTCGTTGCCGTGGAAGTCGGCCGCCAGTGCGCGCGCCACGCCGGCCCCGTCACGCGCGTTGGCCGCGTCGACCGCGTGTTCGACCAGCGCTCGCACCTGATCGTCGTCGGACAGGGGCTTGCTCGGCCACAGCGCCCAGACGGCGACGCCGGCCACCAGCGCCATCACCACCGCCAGGGTGCGGCCTGTCACTCGACGACCAGCTCGTCGGCATCGAGAATCTCGGCCGGGCGCATGGCCTCGCCGATCATCTTGAGCCGTCGGTCGGACAGGCCCTCGAGGTAGTCGCGCAGCCTGGGCCAGGCCTTGAGCAACGCGTCGAACTCAGTGCGGCTCAGGGTGGCGATGGCCGTCTTGCGGGTGGCCGCCACGGTGGCCGTGGCGCGCAGGCCCTTGAGCAGGGCGATTTCGCCGGCGATGTCGCCTTCCCGCAGAATCGAGAGGCTGACCTGACCGCCGCCGGGGTCTTCCTTCTGCACCACCAGCTCGCCCGCCAGCACCAGCACCAGTTCC
>CAIWFK010000007.1 GCA_903911905.1 uncultured Myxococcales bacterium | reverse complement strand
GGGCGGAAAGATCACCCTCATCCCTTCCTTCTCCCTCGAGGGAGAAGGGGAGCCGCTCTGGCCGCGGCCGGCCACAAACCCGCTGAGGCTTCGACGGCGGTGATTCCCAAGCTTCCACAGGCTTCGACGGGGCGTGGCTCCACGAAGCCACGGTTGACGGCCTTTCGGCACGTCTGGAGCTTCGACGTCGCGGCCCCGGCTCTTGCCTTGCGGCTCGCGCGTTCGCTGGATGACTCCGGTGGGCGCTTCGCGGTTCGTCAAGGCGTCGCGCCTCCGTCCGGCGTGCACGCATCACCCAGACCGTCGTGGTTCGTGTCTCGCTGGTCGGGGTTTGGCGTGAGCGGGCAGTTGTCGTCTTCGTCCGCCAGCCCGTCGTTGTCGTCGTCTCCATCGCACGCGTCGCCCAGCCCGTCGTGGTCGGTGTCGAGTTGGCTTCCGTTGGCCACCATCGGGCAGTTGTCTCGCGCGTCATTCACCCCATCGCCGTCGAAGTCGGCCGTGGCGTCCGCTGCGAGCCCGACGTCCAGTGTGGTGCTGACTCCCGCGTCGAGGTTCACCGTCAGCGTTCGGCTCGCATACCCGGGCCTGCGCACCAACACGTTGGCGCTCCCCGGGAGCGATTGCAGCGCGTAGTGACCCTCGAGGTCCGTGGTGTCCTTCGTGCCCGCGGCCGTGATGGAGATGATGGCTCCGACCAGGGGCTTGCTCGGCGCTCCTTCGTCGTACACGCGCCCCGTCACCGTGCCCCGGACCTTCAGCGGCGGTGCGAAGATGGCCAGGTGGTTGCCCACCACTCGCTCCGCCCCGTCCGAGGGCACGTTCACCACGCCTGGCCCTCGAACGTAGAGCTCGCTCGAGCCGCCGCCGTCGAGGTTCACCGCGTCCCACGAGCCGAGCTCTCGCATCAGTGACGCGAACTCGGTGCAGGTCATGCCCACACTCGCCTTCGAGCGCCCGTCGACCACCGCGAGGATGACCGTCTGGCGATCGCGGCTCAGCCCCACCCCGGTGCGCGGGTTGCGCGAATCACACGCGTGGTACGTCGGGTTGGTCGCCAGCGTCGCCCCCGCACTCACCAGCATCGGGCGGCCGCTCACCACGCCCTTCATCCAGCTCGGGTCGAAGACCGTCAGCTCGCGCTGAGGGTGCAACTCCACGCGCGTCGCGGCGTCGAAGGCGAAGACCGCCAGGTCCCGGTCGTCGCTGGTGTCCTTCCAGAGGACTCCGTTTCCTGCCGCCAAGCCCGTGGTGGCGTAGCTCAAGTACGAGAAGAAGCAGCCGTTCACCGCCGCCGCCGCGCCCACCACCTGCGCGTAGCTCGAGGTGGTGCGTCGACGCAGCTCACTCGGCGTCGCCCCCAGGTGCACGCCCGGCACCGTGAGGTCGACCGTGAGCACGTGAATCACCCACGGCGTGGGGGTGGTGCGCGTCTCGAGCGTCACGCCCTCGGCCACCGGCTCGGCCGCGAGCGCCAGGGCCAAGCAGAGGGTGAGGGCGCTCATCGGCGCGCAGTGTACGGGTTACGGCGCGTCTTTGGAGACCTTCACCACCAGCTTGCCGAAGTTGCGGCCTTCGAGCAGCCCGATGAAGGCCGGCACCGCCTGGTCCAGGCCCACCACCACGTCTTCCTTCATCACGACCTTCCCCTCGGCGACCAGCGGCCCCATCTTCGAGAGGAACTCGCCGTACCTCGAGCCGTAGTCCTCGAAGATGATGAAGCCCTGCATGCGAATGCGCTTCTTCACCATCGCCGCCAGCAGCAGGCCCGTGCGGTCGGGGCCCGGTGGCAGTGCTTCGTCGTTGTAGTGGCTGACCACGCCGCACATCGGCACGCGGGCCTTCGTGTTCAGCAGCGGCAACACGGCCTCGAAGACCGCGCCGCCCACGTTCTCGAAGTACACGTCGATGCCCTGGGGGCACGCTTCCTTCAGGCGCTTCTTGAGCTCGGGCGCCTTGTGGTCGACGCACGCGTCGAACTTCAGCGTCTCGACCGCATAGCGACACTTGTCGGCGCCGCCCGCGATGCCCACCACCCGACAGCCGTGCAGCTTCGCCAACTGGCCGACCGCTGCGCCCACCGCGCCCGTCGCGGCGGCCACCACCACCGTCTCACCGGCCTTCGGCGCGCCGATGTCGAACAGGCCCATGTACGCCGTGAAGCCGGGCATGCCCAACACGCCCAGCGCCTGCGAGGGGTGCTTCATGCCGGGCATGAGCTTCGAGAGCCCCTTGCCGTTCGACACCGAATGGCTCTGCCAGCCCGTCGAGCCGAGCACGAGCTCTCCGGTGGTGAAGCCGGGGTGGTTCGACTTCTCGACCACCGACACCGCGCCGCCAATCATCACCTCACCGACGGCCACGGGAGGGGCGTACGAGGGCGCGTCGCTCATGCGGCCGCGCATGTACGGGTCCAACGAGAGCCAGTGCGTGCGCAGCAACACCTCACCATCGCCGGGCGTGGGCACCGGCAGGAACTCGAGGCGGAAGTTGTCGGGAGTCGGCGCGCCCTTCGGGCGTGACGCGAGGACCAGGCGCTGCTGCTGAGGAGTCGTCATGCCTGCACTGTAACCACCCCGCGGCACTTCACACGGCGTGGAACACGAAGACCCCATCGTCGCGCCGCTCGCGCCGCACCCGGCCCGCGACCTCGAGGACCTCGACGTTGGCCAGCACCTCGGACAGCATCAGCATCAGGCGGCTCGCGTCGCGGCGCACGAAGAGCACCTCGAGCAGTTGGTGAATGGTCGAGGGCGTGACCTTCAGGCGCGCGTGCAGCTTGTCCTGACGGGTGACGTAGAAGGCGAGCAGCCCGTCGAGCAGCGAGCGGTGGCCGCGGAACGATTCGCCGTGGCCCGGCAGCACCGCGTCGAGCTCGAGGTCGCGCACCCACTTCGCGCTCTCGAGGTAGCGCACCAGGGCCAGGAACTTGGTCTCGCCTTCACCCTGCGAGAGGTCGAGCAGCGGGTTGGGGCTGACCTTCGCCAGCACGTGGTCGTCGGCGAAGAAGAGCCGCTGCGCCGGCGCGTGCAGGCACACCAGCCCCGGCGTGTGCCCCGGCAGGTGCCGCACCACGGCGTCGAGGTGCTTGAAGTGGAAGACCTGGCCGTCGGCGAGCAGCGAGAGCCGGTGGCGCTCGAGGTAACGGGGTTGCGCGCTCCTGGCGGCGCGGTCGGCGAGCGCCGTGAGCAGCTCCGCGTCCAGCCCCAGGGAAAGCAGGTACGCGCGGTGCTTGACCAGCATGTCGGCGTGGCGCTCGTCGCCGACGACCTTGCCGAGGTCGGCCGGGTGCACCCACACCCGCGCGCCGCTCCGCTCGGACAAGAGCTGCGCGTTGCCGAAGTGGTCGAGGTGGCCATGGCTGATGATGATGTCGCTGACGCGGTCGAGCTCGACGCGGGCGTCGGCCGCGAGCGAGCGAAGGGCGCTCAGCGCGTCGGGCGTACCGATGCCGGTGTCGAACAACGTCCAGGTCCCGTCGGGGTTCTCGAGCGCGTAGACGTTGGCGGGGCCGCCTGCTTCGAGGAACTCGAGCGGCGTCGGAAAGCGGAAGACGCCGAGGGCCGACAGGAACGTCTCGTCGACCAGCTCGGCGTCTCCGTACATCGCGGCGTTACTTCGCGGCCTTGATGGCGGCTTGCAGCTCGGGGAGCACCTTGAAGAGGTCGCCCACCAGGCCGTAGTCGGCGACGGTGAAGATGGGGGCGTCGCCGTCCTTGTTCACCGCGACGATGGTCTTCGAGCTCTTCATGCCGGCGATGTGCTGGATGGCGCCCGAGATGCCAGCGGCGATGTAGAGCGCCGGAGCGACGACCTTGCCGGTCTGGCCGACCTGGAAG
>CAIWFK010000006.1 GCA_903911905.1 uncultured Myxococcales bacterium | reverse complement strand
TCACCGAGCCCCTGAGCCATGGTGGTGGTCAGACCCGAGGAGTTGGCGATGAGGCGGTTCGAGATGTAGTGGCCCCACTCGTGCGCCATGATCTGGTTGTCGACCGTGCCGTCGCGGTCGACGGCCGCCGCGCGGACCAGGCGTGCGGTCACGGTGCCAGCGAGCAACGAGGTGCGCAGCGCGTCACCGTCGGGCGTGCTCAGTTGGTAGACGGGAATGGTGACCGGCGGGCTGCCAGCCGTGACCGCCATGTTCCCGAACGTGGCCGCGTTGTGCGGCGTGGTGCTGGCGATGATGACCCCGATGGCGCCGGCGGCCTGCGCGTTGGCCGCCTTGTCCGAGAAGCCGCAGGTCGCGGGCGCGGTCGCAGCGCCGCCGCGATCGATGAAGGCGATTTTTCCGGCCACGCCCCACGGGTTGCTGGCCGTCTGCGGGTCGCACCCGTCGTGAATGGTCTTGGTGGTGGTGGTGGCCGGCGGGTAGGTCGCCGAGCCCACGCCGTCGTTGACCCACACCACCTGGCCCGTGACGTCGTGCGACGAGATGCCCCAGCCCGAAGGCACGCCGGTCGCCACGTCGCTGGCCGAGGCTCCAGTGAGGAAGAGGTGGCGCGCCGCCGCGCCGTCGAAGAGGTACATGCGCATTCGCGGTCGACCGCCTTCGGCTGGCGTCGACATGTTGGCGTTGTTGCGCGAGGCGTAGTCTTCACCCTCGGCGTTGATCGAGTCGCCCTCGAGGCCGCCACGCAGGTAGTTCGACGTCTGGGCGTTGCCCGCGGCCTCGGTGAACCCCGACACGTAGTACCAGTCGTGGAAGAAGTTCAGGTTGTAGAACAGCTGCGTCACCGCAGCCTTCATGCTGTTGGTGCTGTTGGGCTGCGTCGGGTCGTAGGTGCGCAGCAACTGCCCGGGGGCGGTCACGTCGGCGTGGAAGTCGGTGGAGTTGGGCGTGAAGAGGTCGGGCGCGACCAGGTCGGCGTAGGCCTCGACGTTGTTGCCGGTGGTCTCGACCGCGCCCAGCGGCAGCCACGGGTCACCCAGGTACGGGCTCGACGAGAGCGTGACGTCGAGCTGGGGCACCGCCCCGGGCAGGGTGGTGCCGTCGAGCGCGCCGGTGGGGTGCGGGTCGAAAAGCGTGCCCTGCGGGCCGTCGAGCGGCGCCGAAGGGTTCACCGGGTCGTTGGGTGCGGCGGCGTAGACGCGGTACTGCACGGCGTTGCTCTGCTGGTCGACCGTCAGATCGTGGCGGAAGAGCACCGAGCCGTCGACCGCCGAGATGACGTAGGCGAACCAGTCGCTGGTGGTGCTGGTGGTCGAATCGACCTCGACGTACCAGGCCGGCACCAGCGCGTCGGGCAGGCTGAAGAAGACCTTCTTCGCGCGCGCGGGCTGGTTGGGCGCGTCGGCGCGGGCCCGCAGCTCGGGGGCAGCGCCGAAGCGCTCGTACCCGCCCTCGGTCGTGCCGAGCGAGACGAAGCTCGAGGTCGACACCGGCGTGCCGGTGAGGTCTCCGAAGCCGGTGGCGACCGCTTCCGCCGCGCCCTTCGGAAACGCGCGGCCGTACTTCGAGAACCTCGAGTCGTTGGTCGGCGAGAGGTGCCCGGCGATGGACACCAGCCGCCCGTCACGGCCCATCACCAGTCGGGCCTGCTCACGGAAGACCTCGAGGCCGTCGACGCGCTGCTCGAGCTGCGCCACCACCGCGCCGTGGCCCAGGTCGTGGGTGTGGGCGATGGCGACGGTCTCCAGGTCCTCGGCGCCCAGCTTGTAGAGCGGCGCCAGGCGCGTGAAGTGCTCGAGGCCCGCCAGGCCGTACGCAGCGGTGCGGTCGCCCGGTGCGAGCGTGGGCAGTGGAAGCTCGTTCGAGGCCCATACGAAGCTGGGCACGCCCAGGCGATCGTCGAGCTGGGTGACGCTGCCCGGTCGGACCCAGTCAGGGTGCGCGTCGAGGCGACGCTGCACGTCGACCACCGGCACCTTCGGCGACTGGGTCAGCACGTCGAGGCCCTGCACCGCGCGCGCGCCCGACTTCGAGCACCCCGCGCCTGCGAACGAAACGAACGCCACCACCACCACTTCGAAGAAACGCTTGCTCACGAGCCCCCCCTTGAACGGTCGAAGAATCGACCTCTTCTGGCTCTCCGTCAATCGCCCGCGAAGCGGCGAGCTGTCGTTCAGAAGCTCGAGACCACCCGGCCGATGGTGGGCAACCGCTGCACGCCGGTCGCGGGGCAGCTCACGATGGCGTACGGGTTGTGCACCACCGCCACCCCGTTCGAGCTGATGGCCACGCGCGGAATGTGCGACCACCAGCTCGCGCTCGTCGAGGTGGTCGGGCAGTTGCTGCCGGTGGCGGGCGCGATGACCTGCGCGATGCTCGCCGCCGAGTCGGCCACCGTCGCCGCGCTCCACGAGGCGGGGTTGTCGCACGAACCGGTGCAGGCCCGCAGGTGCAGGTCGAAGCTCGAGGTGTCGGCGAGCACCACGCCCTCGCCTGCAGCCTCGACCCACGCGCCGTCGGTGCCGTCGTCGAGCGCACCCACCGTGAACGACGACCAGGTGTTGAGGTCGGTGCAGGTCGTGCCGGCGCACGAGGCCACGAAGAGCTTGCGGTTGTCGGCGGTCGAGACGCTCGCGGTACCCTGGTTGTAGGTCAGGAACACGCGCCCGCTGGCGGTGACGGTGAAGCCGGTCAACGACTTGGTGGTGCCGGTGGTGATGAAGCCGTTGGTCGAGAACTGCCAGTTGCCCACCACGCCGCAGTTCGAGGCGCAGCGCGCGTAATAGAGCAGCCCGTCACCCGCAGCCGTGTTGCCCGCGTCGAACACCACGTGCGTGACGCCCTGCGGGTCGAGCACCGCGTGCAGCGCGTTGCCGTTGATGATGGCCGCGCTCGACCAGTTCGAGGGCGACGAGCAGTTGGCCGCGCATGAGTAGTACCGCGACGGGGAGCCGTTCACCTGGCCGTCGGTGAAGAACGAGACTCGGCCGCCCGGGCCCACCATCACCGTCGACGCGGTGTTGATGGGGGTCGAGCCACGCGAGATCGAGCTCAAGTCGGTGAAGGTCCAGTTGGCGACGGTGGTGCAGCTCGCCGCGCAGGTCGCGTAGACGATTTGCTGCCCGGTCGAGGTGGTCGACACGCCGTCGATGATCAGGTGCACCCGGCCGGTCGAGTCCACCTTGATTCCGGCCACGCCGACCGAGAGGTCGCCCAGGTCGGCGGTCGTCCTGAGCAGCACCTGCGACCACGAGGCCCCCGCGCCGCAGTTGCCCGCGCAGTGCGCGTAGTTCACCCGCTCGGCCGCGCCGTCGTAGTACGCCAGATGCAGCGAGCCGTCTGGCGCGCTGGCGATGCTCTGCTCGTAGAAGCCGGGTTGCGCGAAGGTGACGGTGCCTCCCGCCGCCGCGCCACCGCCCGTTGCACCGCCGCCGCCGGTCGCCGAGCCGCCGCCGGTCGCCGAGCCGCCACCGGTGGTCGTACCGCCTCCGGTCTGACCTCCGCCCGTCGCCGTGCCGCCACCCGTCGAGTTCCCTCCGCCCGTGGCCGAGCCTCCCCCCGTTCCGCTGGTCGAGGGGTCCGGGCAGGCAGTGAACATGAAGAGCGCAGCGAGGAACAGGGGAACCCGGGCGAGCGTCATGACGGGTCTGCTAGCAAACCCCTTCCATTGCGCCAACGTGCGTGAAGACCTCCCGCACCGGTGGCACGTTTCCCTGCGCGTGCGAGTCGTGTAGGAGTCGAGCAATGACCCGCTCGATGCTCGCTCTCGTCACCGTGACCGCGTTCTGCGCCCTGGCCGAAGACGCGCCCGCCGCCGCCGCCGAGGGGCCGAAGCCGAAGTTGCTGGTGCTGCCCTTCGCCGCGCTGTCGGGAGACGTGCCGCAGCGCACCGGGCTCAAGGCCCAGGGCATGCTCACCACCGAATTCAAGAGCGCCGACGCCTTCGTGCTGCTCGAGGTGAAGAAGGCTGCCGGTGCCGACGCCGCGGCCGACGCGCTGACCGCGGCTCGCGCCAGCGTCGAGAAGGCGAAGGAGCTGCGTGGCAAGAAGAAGTTCCGCCTGGCCGACGAAGCGCTGCAGCAGGCGCTCGGCAGCTACCGCGCGGCGGCCACCGCGCTGCCCGAGGTGGGCGAGCTGGTCGACACCTACGCCCTGGCGAGCGCGGTCGCGTACAACACGGGCCGTGACGACGACGGCGTGAAGTTCCTGGCGCAGGCCCTGGCGCTCGCGCCCGACCGCGAGCTGCCGCTGGCGCAGAGCTCGGCGCTCTTCAGCCGCGTGGTGGCCGACGCACGCAAGCAGCTCAAGGACGGCGCGAAGGGCACGCTGCTGCTCGAATCGTCGCCCTCGAACGCGCCGGTGACGCTCGACGGGCTGGCCCTGGGCACGACCCCGCTGTCGGTGACCAACGTGCCGGCCGGGCTGCACGTGTGGAGCGCGCGCCTGCCCACCGGTGAGGCCGTGGGCGGCGTCATCGACGTGGCGGGCAACAAGACCACCACCGTCAAGGGTGCCTCGTCGTCGAAGGACCCCGAGTCGCGGCTGCTGGTCTCGCTGGCGCAGAACCGCATCGACGCCGAGGCCCTGGCCGCCGCGAAGGAACAGGCGAAGGCCGCCGAGGCCGAGTTCGTGGTCTTCGGCGCGCTTTCGAAGGACGGCAAGGGCCTGGCGCTCGACACGTTCCTCTTCGCGGCCAGCACCGGTGAGATTCGCCGGCTGCCGCGCGCCCAGTTCGACGCAGAGCTGCTCTCGGCCGGCATGGAATTCTACAACGTCGCCGGCGAGCTCTCGAAGAAGGGCGACAAGGTCGGTGAGGCGGTGCGGGTGCCCTCGAGCCTGTCGACCAGCCCGCTGGTGGCCGCGGGGCCCAAGGTGGCCGAAGCGAAGTACGGCGTGGTGCCTGGCAAGGAAGGCGCGCTCGAGGCCCTCGACGAGCCCGCGAAGGACGCCGCGCCGGTCGACGGCACGCGCAAGCCCGCCGAACCGAAGCGCCGCGCGCCGCTCAAGAAGCAGTGATTCGCGGGCGCTTCGCTCCCAGCCCCACCGGGCGGCTGCACCTGGGCAACGCGCGCTCGGCGCTGCTCGGCTGGCTCGACGTGCGCGCGCGCAAAGGGGAATTCCTGCTGCGCATCGAAGACCTCGACCCGCAGCGCTCGAGCCGGGCCGCGACCGACGGCATCTTCGAAGACCTCGAATGGCTGGGTCTTTCCTGGGACGGGCCGGTGCTCTTCCAGTCGGCGCGCACCGAGGCGTACGACGCGGCGCTCGAGCGGCTGCAGCGCGCGGGGCGGGTGTACCCATGCTGGTGCTCGCGTGCCGAGGTGGCTCGCGCGGCGTCGGCACCGCACGCGGGAGACGACGGTCCGGTGTACCCGGGCACCTGTCGGCGCGCTCCAGTGGCTCGGGCTGACCGCACGCCCGCCCTGCGCTTCGTGGTCGAGCCCGGCCCCGAGCTGGTGCACGACGCGTTGGCCGGTGACTTCGGGCACGACGTGGCGACCGCGGTGGGCGACTTCGTGGTGCGGCGCTCGGACGGCGTGGCCAGCTACCAACTGGCGGTGGTGGTCGACGACGCGGCGCAGGGCATCACCGACGTCTTGCGCGGCGACGACCTCCTCTCGTCCACGCCGCGGCAGTCGCAGCTCTTCCGCGCGCTCGGGGCTGCCGCGCCACACTTCGCGCACGTGCCCTTGTTGGTGCAGCCCGACGGCCGCCGCCTGTCCAAACGCGAAGGCGGCTCGACGGTGGCGGCGCTGCGCGAGCGCGGGTGGACCCCCGAGCGGGTGGTGGGGCTGCTCGCCGGTTTCAGCGGGCTGGGTGACGGGCGGCCGGTCGCGGCGGCCGAGCTGGTGTCGGGCTTCTCGCTCTCGAAGGTCTCGCGCACGCCGACGGTGGTCGACGAGGGCCTGCTGACATGAAGCGCGAGCTGGCGATTCTCTTTGGCGTGCTGGGGCCGTTCGCGGTGCTGGTGGCGCTGGGCTTCCTGTACACCTCGACCTCCACGCCGCCCGAGCCGTTGCCGACGCCGGTCAACGAGCCTTCGCGCGTGGTCGACGTTCCTGTGACTTCAGAGTCGTCACGCCCGGCTCCGCAGGCGGCAGGTTCGGGCGCCGAAGCGAACGACGGCACGGGGGGGCCGGTCGCGCCTGTCGCTGCCAGGCCGGTGACCGACGCCGGGGTCGAGGACGAGCCGTTGCCGCCCGAAGTCGCCGCGCCGCTGCGCGCCATCACGCCCGAGTTCACGCGCTGCTTCGCCGACGTGGGCTCGCGCGCGCAGGCGCCGGTCGACGTGACGCTGCGGTTTCGCCCGACTCGCGACGGCGGCTTCTCCGACACCGAGCTGACCAGCACCTGGCAGGACCCGTACCTGACGGCCTGCCTGACCGACGTGCTCGAGGAAGTGGGGTGGGCCCCGACCGGCCGCGAGACCTTCGAGCGGGCGACCCACGTCTTCCACTTCCACGCCGGGCTTCGTGCGCCGCCCAAAGCGCACTAGTCTTCTGGGCCACCGTCATGTCGTTCACCGTCGAGCCGCTCGGTCCCACCCACGTCACGGCGTTGCGCACGCTGCTGTGCCGCGACGTGACCCACAACCTCTACCTGCTGGGGTTGATGGAGGAATTCGGCGTGGTGTGCGGCCCGTCGTCGGTGCCCTTCTCGTTCCTGGGGCGCTTCGCGGCCGACGGCGAGCTGACCGCGGTGGTCTTCGTGGGGGGCAACGGCGGGCTGGTGGTGCCCTCGGCGGGCACCAGCGCGCACCTGGGCGACCTGGCGAAGAAGCTGGTGGGCACGGTGAATCTGGGCGCCAGCCTGGGTGACAAGGCCCTGGTCGACACCCTGGCGCAGCACCTGGCGCCCGCGCCGCGCTTCTCGAAGGTGCAGAAGCTGTTCTCGGTCTCGGCCGACGACCTGGGGCCCTTCACCAACCCGGCGCTGCGCCAGGCCACGCTGGCCGACCTGCCGCAGTTGGTGCCGATTTCGGCAGCCTGCGTGAAGGAAATGCTGCAGCGCGACCCGCTGCTCGAAGACCCCGAAGGCTTTCCGATGCGGGTGCGCCAGCGGGTGAGGTCGGGGCGCACCTACGTGCTCGAAGAGCACGGGCAACTGGTCTTCAAGCTCGAGGTCGGCTCGCGCAGCCAGTTCGGCGCCGAACTCGAAGGGGTCTACACCGTGCCGGGCGCGCGCAACCGTGGCCACGCCACCTTGTGCCTGGGGCAGATTTCGCGCTTCCTGCTCTCGTCGTTGCCGCGCCTGACGGTGCGCATCGACGAGGCGTCGCACTTCGCCGACATCGCCCGCAAGGTGGGCTGGGTGGCGGGGCGCCAGCAGCGGCTGATCTGGACCTGATCAGCCGAGCCCCTGTCGCGTCCGGGCAAAAAAAACACCCGTCGTCTCGGGGCCGGCCGAGACGACGGGCGTCGGAGGTTCCCCAATGGAATCTCCTTACCTGGGCGTATGACATAGCAACGCGGGTGCCATGCCATGGGTCGTTGGCGACAAAAGTGAATTCAATGGCTTGGAGGCCCATGAACCCCATCGAACGTTCATTTCGGGGGTTGATCACCTGACATCGAAGTCAGGGCTGCCCTGAAAAACGGCGATCGCGCTACGGCAGCCTGGCACCGGGCGGGGGCGCGGGCACCTTTTCGGGGGCCGGCTTGAGGTCATCGAAGGGCCCATCGAGCTGGCTTTCGAGCAACCACACGTCGTTACGCCACACGAAGACGCTGGTGACGGTCTCGGTGCGCTCGCTGTTCGACGGCAGCCGGTACCAACTGACGTGTGACACGGCGGTCGCGGTGTTGCCGGTCTTCGAGAGGCGGGCGTCGTCGAGCGTGAAGTCCGAAATGAAGAGGTCGCGCTCGTCGTGCAGCTTGGCGCGGGCCTTGAGGAACGAGTCGCGGCGCTCGGGCACCACCAGCTCGGCGGCGGTGCGAAAGTCCTTCCAGCGCACGCTCTTGTGGAAGGCGTCGACGGCCGGCTTGAGGTCGTCGATCTCGGGTTGGTGCACGGTCGCACAGGCCGAGACGACGAGGCAGCAGAGCAGGGGAAACGCGCGCATGGTCGTCACGGTAGCGCATGGGGGCGGCTTGTCGCCTTTTGCACTGACCCACCGCCGACCGCACGCTATGGTGCCCCGCTCCCAAAAGGCGGCTCACAGCGATGTCCAAGTCGATGGTGGAAAAATACGAGCAGCTGCTCGCGCAGGACCCGACGTCGACGGTCTTCGTCGAGCTGGCCCGGGCGTACCTGGACCGGGGAGACAACGAAAAGGCGATCGAGACCTGTCAGCGCGGCGTCGCGTTGCACCCCAACTCGGTCACCGCCCGCGTGCTGTGGGGCAAGGCGTTGATCAACGTGGGCCGCGCCGCCGAGGCGATGAAGCAGTTCGACCTCGCCACCAGCGTCGAGAAGGACAACCCGCACGCCTACAACCTCATCGGCGAAGCGCTGCTGCGCAAGGGCCTGTTCCGCTCGGCGCTGCCCATTCTGCGCAAGGCCGCCGCGCTCCAGCCCAACGACGGGCGCATCGCCCAGTGGCTCGAGCAGACGCGTGCCGCCCTCGCCGGTGGCCCCGCCCCCGTGCTGTACGACGCGACCTCGGTCGACACCCGCGCGCGGGAGGCCTCGGCGCCCGCCGCCGCCCCGCTCGAGGTGGAGACCGCGCCTGCGGCGCCGGCGGTGGTTCCCGCCGTTCCCGTGGCACCAGCGGGGGCGGCTGCCGCGGCACCTCCGCCCGCTCCCGACACCACCGCCGAGAACGAATTGCCCCGCTCGGCGCCCACCGCGCCGGCCGACCCCGACGTGTTCGCCTCGTTCCTTTCCCCCACCAGGGAAGAGACGCAGGAACAGGCCACGGTGCTGATGAACGCGTACACCCCGGGCCTGGTGGTGCCGCCGCTGACCGAGCGCCCCGCGCCTCCGGTGCCCACCACCGAAATTCCGGCGGTCGAAGGGCGCGCCACGCTCGAAATTCCCGCCAGCGGGGCGTCGAACAGCGACCTGCCCATCATCAGCGCCACGGTCGAGCCGCCCGACCCGTTCGCCGCGCTCACGCCGGCTGCCGAGTCGAACGAGACCATGCGCGGGCTGACCAGCACCTTCGACGCGCTGTCCGACGGGGCCAGCCCCGAGGTGCCGAGGCCGGTGAGCGCTCCGTCCCGCGCTCCGTCCCGCGCGCCGTCCGAGCCGGCGGTAGTGGTCGCCGATGGCGGCCTGCTCGACGACGTGGTCTCGAGCCAGTCGGTGGTGCCGACGGCTGAATTCCCCCTGCCCGCGGGCGTGGCGCCGCCGCGACCCTCGGAAATCGCCGCGCGCCCCGCGCCGGCCCGGGCGCCCGCGCCGTCGGGTGGCGGCCTGCTGGCCGACATTCCCGACGAGGTGCTCGAGCCCGTCTCGTCGCTCGGCGAAGCCCCCCGCGTCGAGCTCAACACCCAGGCCACCGAGGCCATCGCCCGCGAGTACGAGCGCGAGCTGCGCGAGAAGCTCGAGGCGAAGAAGCAGAAGAAGACCTTCCTGCAGCGCTACGGGCTGGTGGTGGCGCTGGTGTCGGTGGTGGCGGTGGTGGCCGGCGGCTTCGGTGGCAGCTACTGGTTGACCCAGCGGCGCAACCACGGCGACACGCTCGATTCGGCCATCGCCAAGGGCCTGACCGGCATCGGTGCCGACACCCGCGAGCAGTACCAGTTGGCGCTCAAGTCGCTCGACCAGGCCCTGTCGATGGACGACTCGAACGTCTCGGCCCAGGCCTACCGCGCGTACGCCCACGCCATGCTCTTCGCCGAGCACGGGCGCGACCCGAAGGACCGTGAGGCCGCCCTGGCCTCCTTGACCGGCCGGGTGCGCACCGCGCTGCCCGAGTTCGCGTTGGTGGTCGATTACCTGGTGGCCGACGAGGCCTCGCTCAACGCCGCGCGCCAGCAGTTGCTGGGCTCGGTGCTCGACAAGAGCCTGGTGCACGCCCACGCCGGCCGGGTGCTGATGGCCGACAAGAAGTTCGACCCCGCGCTCGAGCAGCTCAAGAAGGCCGTCGAGCTCGACCCGCGTCAGACGCTCGCGCTGGTGGCGCTGGGCAACTACTACCTGAACTTCGAAGACTGGGAATCGGCGCTCGACATGTTCGCGCGCGCCGAGCCGCTCTCGAAGTTCCACCCCGAGCGGGTGCTGGGGCAGGCGCAGGCACGGCTCGAATTGTCCCGCGAGCTGCCCGAAGCGCTCGGCGACCTCGAGGCGCTGCCCACCAACGCCGCGGTGCCCGAGCGGCTCAAGGGCCGCCACGCGCTGCTGCTGGGGCGCGCCCAGTCGGCCAACAGCAAGCACGAGGAAGCGCTCAAGACGTTGACCGACGGGCTGGCGGCGAACGCGAAGACCCAGGCCTTCGCCTACCAGATGGCGCTGGGCCAGGCGCACCGCAACGCCGGGCAGATGGCGGCCGGTCAGAAGGCCTACGAAGAGGCGCTCAAGCTCAACCCGAAGAGCGAAGAGGCGAAGGAAGGCCTGGGGCGCACGCTGCTGGCCCGCAGCCGCGAGAAGGAATTGCTCGAGCGCATCAAGGACGAGCCCAACCTGCGCCGGGTGGCGCTGGTGCGCGGCATCGCCTGGTCGCGGCTGGGCGACCAGAAGAAGGTGCGCGAGGAGCTGGCCCGCACCCAGGTCGGCGGCAAGTACCCGGCCGAAGCCGCGGTGTACCTGGCGCTGGCCGATGCGGCCGAAGAGCAGGGCGACAAGGCGGTCGAGCTGCTCGAGAAGCTGGCGGCGACCCGCAAGCGCGCGACGGTGCAGGTGGCGCTGGCCCGCGTGTACATGCAGAAGAACCAGTTGGACAAGGCCAAGGCCCAGCTCGAGGAAGCCGCGAAGGACCCGCTCGACTACGAAGGCAACGCGTTGCTCGGGCAGTTGCTGCTCGACGCCGGCGTGCCGCTGGACCTGGCGCTCGAGCCCCTGCAGCGCGCGGTCGAGCGCAACGGCAGTCACGCACCCTCGCGGCACCTGCTGACCCGCACCCTGTTGGCCCTGGGTCGCACCGCCGACGCCATCAAGCAGGTCGAAGCGTGGACGCTGGACAACCCGGCGCTCGAGCAGGCCTGGCGTGACGCGGCGCTGGTGTACCTCGAGGCGGGGCGGCTGAAGGAAGCCGAGGCGGCGATCACGAAGGTGCCGACCACCAGCGAGGACGTCGAGGGCTGGCGCACCCGGGCCCGCGTGCTGTTCGCGCGTGGCAATGCGCAGGCCTTCCAGGCGCTCGAGCGCGGCAACAAGCTCGACCCGAAGGACGCCGAGACCTTCTGTGAAATCGGCAACGCCTTCGTGCGGCAGGGCGCCAGCGACACCGCGCCCAAGGCCTTCGAGGCCGCGCTGCGTGAGAACCCGAAGGCCTCGTGTGCGCTGGCGGGCCCGCTCCACGTGCGGCCGGTGGCGAAGACCGCGGGCAAGGTGCAGCCGGCCGACCTGCTGACCCAGCTCATCGCGAAGGCCCCCACCGCGTGGGACCGCGCGTACCTGCAGGCCACGCTCGCGCGGGTGAAGCTGGAGGAGCGCGACCCGAAGGCGGCCCAGGCCGCGGCCGAAGAGGCCACTGCGTCGGCGCCGGGCTCGGCCTACGGCTGGTTTGCGCTCGGCGAGGTGATGCGGCGAGGTCACGACGACGACAAGGCGCGCGACGCGTATTCGAAGGCCGCCGAGCTCGACGCCTCGTGGTCGGCGGTGCACCTGATGCTGGCCGACCTGCTCTTCAAGCAGGGGGGCGACGCCCTGCCGCGCGCGCTCACCGAATACGAGCTGGTCTCGCGCATCGACCAGAACGAACTCGAAGCGACCCGCGCCAGGAAGAACGCGACGGCGCTGCGCAAGCAGCTCGCGAAGTGACGCGGCCCATGCCCGACGACGCGAACGAGAAGGCGCTCAGTCCCATCGACGCGTTGAAGTTGAGCCTGAAGAACGCGACGG
>CAIWFK010000005.1 GCA_903911905.1 uncultured Myxococcales bacterium | reverse complement strand
GCTCGACGACGCGGCCTGGGCACACGCACAGCCCTTCACCGGGTTCCACGAGGCCTTCCCCACCGCCGGCAAGGCACCCGACTTCGCCACCGACGTGCGCGTGCTGCACGACGACACCTTCCTCTACGTCGGGGTGAAGTGCCTCGACCCGCACCCCGAGCTCATCGTTCGCAACCTGGGCCGGCGCGACTCGACGCCCTCGGCCGACCTGGTGGAAATCGCCATCGACTCGAGCGCCGACCGCCGCACCGCCTACGCCTTCAGCGTCAACGCCGCGGGCGTGCTGCGCGATCGCCTGCTCTTCGCCGACGTCAACGACACCGACACCTGGGACGCGGTGTGGAATGGCGCCGCCGCCCTCACGCCCGACGGCTGGTCGATGGAGCTGGCCATTCCCCTGCGCGTGTTGCGCTTCTCGGTCGACGCCGGGAAGTGGGGGTTCCACGTGCGCCGCTTCGTGCCGCGCACCCACCAGGTCTTCGACTCGAAGGTCATCGACCGCGAGGCCAACCCCAACAACCAGGGCGCGGTGGTCGTCTCGCGCTTCGGCTCGCTCGAAGGGCTGACCGACCTGACCACCTTCACCTCGCTCGAGGTCACGGGCTATGCCGCCCCGCGCGTCAGCCTGCGCCCACAGTATTCCGACCCCGTGCGCCCACAGCCCCGGCTGGTCGACCCGTCGCTCGACCTCGGTGCCGATTTCAAGGTCGCGCTGACCAGCAAGCTGCTGCTCTCGGGCACGGTGAACCCCGACTTTGGTCAGGTCGAGGCCGATCGCGTGATCCAGAACCTGTCGACCGCCGAGCAATACTTCCCCGAAAAGCGGCCCTTCTTCCTGCAGGGGCTCGATCTCTTCCAGACCGTCGGTTCGGAATACGACACGCCCCAGAACCTCTTCTATTCGCGCCGCATCGGGCTCAACACGCCCATCCTCGCTGCGGTGAAGCTGACCGGCAGCGTCAGCTCCACGCTCGACCTGGGCGTGCTCGACGCCATCGTGCTGGGCGCCGCCAACCCCTCGACGCGCAGCATCGCCTTCGGCTCGCCCGACCAGGCCACCATCGACCACGCCGAGGCCACGCCCGACCGCCGCTTCCAGTGGCACCCGCAGCAGCCGTTCCGCTTCGGGCTCAACGATCAACTGCCCAACGCTCCACCGGTCACCACCAACTACCTGGCCACCGTGCTGCGCAAGCGGCTCGACGAGAGCTCGAGCGTGGGCGTGATGTTCACCGCCGTCACGCCCCTGGGCGCGCGCTGCTCGAGAAGCGACTTCGCCAGCGACCAGGACTTCGCGGCCGCGCACTGTCGGGTGGGCGGCGTCAACGCGTTGGCGGCCGACTTCAACCTGCGCACCAGGGACAGCGTGTGGGGGGTGTTGGGCATGGTCGAGGGCACGCAGCAGGTGCTGGGCGACGCCGCAGGCCGCACGCTGGCCGACGGCACCCAGCTCGAGCCGGGTGACCTCGGCGCAGGGGGCAACATTCGCTCGGGAAAGCTGGGCGGCGCGCCGTTCCGCATCGACGTGGTCTACGTCTACGAGACCGCGAAGCTCGACCTGAACGCCATGGGCTTCCAGCCGCTCAACAACATGCAGTGGGCCGATCTCAACCTGCACTACGTGCGGCCCAACGGCATCGGCGTCTTCCACAGCCTGAGCGTCGACTACAACCTCGACCTCAACTGGAGCGCCGACGCCCACCTGTTGCCGCGCGGCGTGAACACCAGCCTCAACTTCAACGCGCAACTGCCCAGCTTCGACTGGGTCGGCGCGCAGGTCCGGCTGGAAGTTCCACAATACGACACCCGTGAGATTCCCGGCACCGGCGTGGCCTTCCAGCGACAGCCCGACGTCTCGGTCGCCATCTACGGCAGCACCGACGGCAACCGGCGCTTGTCGGTGGGCGGCGACCTCTTCGGCTACCGGCTCTTCGCCTACGGCAGCGAGCAACCCGCCTGGGGCTGGGGCGGTGACCTGTCGGCCACCTGGCGTCCGGCCGACGCGCTCGAGACCCGCCTCGACACCAGCTTCGGGCACAAGCCGCAGGGCGCGCGTTGGGTCGACCTCATCGACGACACCGCCATCTTCGGCCAGCAGGACGCCGCGTTCCTGTCCGTCACGTTGCGGCAGCAGGTGGTGATGACGCCTCGGCTCAGCTTCCAGGTCTACGCGCAGCTCTTCTCGGGCGTGGTGAATTACGGCGACTACCTTTCCGCGCCGCTCGACGGGCAGTCGACGGTGCCCGGCTCGGCCCTGGTGGCGGCGCGTTACACCGGCACCCCCGGCGGCCACACCGCGGCGCTCAACCTGAACGCCGTGTTGCGCTGGGAATACCGCCTCGGCTCGACGGTGTACTTCGTCTACACGCACTCACAGCAGGAGCGCGCCGCGGCCACTCCGTCGACCAGCGTGTAGCCCTCGCAGTTGTTCGCGGGGCCGGCCAACGACACCTTCCTGGTGAAGTGGACCTACTGGTTCAACGTCTGAGTGGGGGCGGTCGATTGCTTTCGAGCGCGAGCTTCGCCATAGCGGCGGGGTGCGCCTTCGACAGATCGCCCTCGCGCTGGTGGTGACGGCCTGCACCCCCGCCCCCACCTTCCCCGTCGTCGACCACCCGGTGGACTACGTGGACCCGCGCTTCGGCAGCGGCGGCTTCGCCTACGCCGCGGGCAACGCCTTCCCGGGCGCGCAGGTCCCCACCGGGCTGGTCAAGCTGGGGCCCGACACCTCCGGAAGCCAATACGGCACGCTCTCGTTCCTGCACTTCGACGGGTACTGGGCCGGCGACGAGACGGTGAACGCCTTCACCCACGTGCACCTCTCGGGCACCGGCGCGACCGACTACGGCGTGCTGGGCGTGATGCCGGCGCTCGGCTTCGACGCGAAGAGCGCCAAGCCCGACGGCCTCGCCACCACCATGAAGAAGCGCACCGAGCACGCGGTGGCCGGCGGGTACGACGTGACGCTTTCCAACGGCATCGCAGTCTCGCTCGGCGCCACCGCGCACGTGGGGCTGCACCGCTACACCTTCCCCGCGGGGAGCCCCACCGGCGTGGTGGCCTTCGACCTGGGGCACCACCTGGGAGGCTGCTCCATTACCGACGCGGCGCTCGACGTGAACCAGGCGCAGGTCACGGGCCGCCTCCACTCGGTCGGCAAGCTGACCAGCGGCTTCGGCGGCACCGACCTGTATTTCGCGGCGCGCTTCTCGAAGGTCCCCACCTCGAGCCAGGTCTTCAGCGCCGCCGCGCCGCTGAGCGACGGCACGCACGCCGAGGGCACCGACGTGGGCGCGGCCCTCACCTTCGACCTGAGCACGCAGGCGACGGTCGAGCTGGCCGTCGCGGTCTCCTTCGTGTCCATCGAGGGGGCCCAGGCCAACCTCGCGGCCGAGACCACCGGCTTCGACGACGGTCGGGCAGCCGCTTCCCGCGCGTGGGACACGCTGTTGCTGCGCGCGCAGATCTCGGGGGGCAGCGACGACGAGCGGCGGCTGTTCTATTCGGCACTGCACCACGCCTTCGTGATGCCCGGCGAGTATTCCGACGTCAACGGCGCCTACGTCGGCCACGACGGGCAGGTGCATCAGACCGATGGCTTTCGCTACGTCGCCGACCTGAGCCTGTGGGACACGTACCGCACCGCGCACCCGCTCTACGCGCTGCTTGATCCCGAGCTGGCCCGCGACGCCGTGCGCTCGCTGGCCGTGATGGCCCAGCAGCGCGGGGCCTTTCCCAAATGGCCGCTGGCGCGCGGCGACTCGGGCTCGATGGTGGGCGCGTCGGCCGAGGTGGTGGTCGCCGACACGTACCTTCGGGGCGTGACGGGCTTCGACGCCGAAGCGGCCTACCAACACCTGCGCACGGCGGCGCTCGACCCGACCGCGCCGCCGAGCGCTCGTGGCGGCCGAGACCACGTGCTCGACTACGCGCGGGTGGGCTGGGTGCCGCAAGAGGTGGCCAGCGGCTCGGCCTCGGTGACCTGCGAGTACGCGCAAGACGACTTCGCGCTCGGCAACCTCGCCGCCGCCCTGGGCCGCGACGCCGACGCGACCGCCCTGCGCGCGCGCGCCGCCAGTTGGCGACACCTCTACGACCCCGTCTCGGGGTTCCTGCGCGCGAAGAAGGCCGACGGTTCGCTGGCCGTGCCGACCGGCTTCGACCCGCTGGTCATCAGCGACGAATACGTCGAGGCCAACGCCTGGCACACGCTGTTCTGTGCACCCCACGACCTCGAGGGGCTCGAGCAGACCTTCGGCGGTCGCCAGGCGCTGCTCGACAAGCTCGAGGCCTTCTTCAGCCAGGCCCAGACCGAGTGGGACCAGGTGAAGGGCGACCTGTTGCTGAGCACCCTGCCGCGGCCGTACTACTGGCAGGCCAACGAACCGGACATTCACGCCGCGTCGCTCTTCGCGCTGGCCGGCCGCCCCTCGAAGACGGCGCAGTGGAGTCGCTGGGTGGCCGACACGTTCTACGCCCCGACGCCCGAGGGCCTGCCCGGCAACGACGACGGCGGCACGATGTCGGCGTGGTACGTCT
>CAIWFK010000004.1 GCA_903911905.1 uncultured Myxococcales bacterium | reverse complement strand
GTGTCACCGCCAACTTGGTGACTACAAGATGGCGTCGTTCTTCTTCGGGCGGTTCATCGACAATTCGTCGACCGAGTCGCCGGTGGTGGCCCAGGCGAGGGAACTGCTCGAAGACATGAACCGGCGGCAGGCCGAGGCCGAGCGTCTGGCGGCCGAGAAGCCGAAGACCGACACGCCGCTGGCTCCTGCTGCGCTCGAGCCGACCGCGCTCAAGGAGCCGCTGCTTCCGCCTCCGCCGCCCCCCGTGGCGGTCGACGAGACGCCGGTCTACAAGAAGGGGTGGTTCTGGGGCGTCGTGGGCGGGGCGGTGGTGGTGGTGGCCGGAGGCATCACTGCCGGAGTCCTGCTCTCGCAGCCGAAGACCGTTCCCTACACGCCGACGATGACGACGTTGCCCGACATCGACGCCCGGACCAAGTGAGGTCGCTCGTGATGCAGTCGCGTACACGCAGGGCGCTGTGGTTCGGAGCGCTGGTGGGGCTGGGGCTCGCCTGTGGTGCGGTCAAGACCGACGGGCCGACCGCCATCGTGGTGAAGGTGCTGCTCAACGAGGGGCACGGCACCCGCATTCTGTACATCACCGGGGTCGACGACACGCCGGTCGACGTCTTCTCGGGGCAGTACCGACCCGAGCAGCCCTCGCCGATGCAGTTGCCCACCGGGCAGTCGGTGCGCATTCTGCTCGACGACTCGCTGGCTGGCACACCCATCAACATCACGGTGGTGGGGCTGGACGTGGACAACGTGCCCATCGAAGCGAACACCGCGCGCGTCACGCCGGTCGCCCGGCAGGAGACGATGGTGACGGTGAAGCTGACGCTCTATGGCCAGGCCGACGGTGGCACCGGCGGTGGCCCGGGCGACGGTGGCGCGGGCGACGCAGGCAGTTGCCAGTGCACCACGGGGTGCTGTGATCAGACCGGGCAGTGCGCCGAGGTCGACGCCGGGCGCGGCACCCACGTGGCCTTCGTGGGGCCGGTGGGCGCGGCCTGCCAGGGCGCGTGCTCGCTGCTGGGCAGCGACCACTATTCGGTCGACGCGGGCTGCGGGTGCGGCACCGGGCCCAGTTGTGGGTCGGGGCTGCGGTGCGAGCAGGGGCGCTGCCGCTGCGACGGCACGTCGGACTGCAGTGGCTGCTGCTCGAACTCGACCACCTGCGTGCCCAGCGCGCTGAACATCGGCAGCGGCATGCGGTGCGGGAGCGGCGGGCAGCAGTGTGAATCGTGCTCGACCGGCGTGTGCACCGTGTCGGGCACCTGTGGTGCCTGCTCGACGGCGAGCGACAAGTGCTGCTCGGGCGCGTCGACCACCGACGTCGGCTTCCCCACCTGCCGGCGCAACGATGGCGCCTGCCAGGCCTGCGACGTGGCGCGCACCGACCGCTGCGTGGCCCCCACGGTGGCCAACGCCTTCGAGACCTGCTCGTGTGGCACCAACGGGAAGTGCGGCGCGCTGCAGGCCTGCGTGGGCGGCACTTGCGTGCAACTGCCCTGAAGTGAAAAGACCCGCTTCGAGGTGGACCGTTCCGTGACGATGCGCTGGCCGCTGATGCTCCCGGTGTTCCTGTGGCTCGCGGCCTGTGCGCCCGACCCGACGGGTGCGCCCACGGCGGCCGACGCGTCGCCCCTGCAGGCTGCCTTCTCCGAAGCGGCGACCCGCTACCAGGTGCCGGTGGGCGTGCTCGAGAGCATCGCCTGGGTCGAGACCCGGGTGGCGATGCAGGCCTCGGCTTCGGGTGGCTGGGGCGTGATGCAGTTGGCGCGGCGCGACGGGTGGGACACGCTGGGGCGGGCGGCGGCGTTGACGGGGTTCGACGTGGGTCGCTTGCAGGTCGATGCCCGCGCCAACGTGCTGGGTGCGGCTGCGGTGCTGCGCGACGACTTCGACCGGCTGGCCGACCGCACGCTCGATGCGCGCGAGCCGGGCGACTGGTACCGCGTGGTGGCGCTCTACCCGGGCTACGGCTCGGTGACGG
>CAIWFK010000003.1 GCA_903911905.1 uncultured Myxococcales bacterium | reverse complement strand
CGTGAAGGAAGTGCGCGCCTGGACCATCACCAAGGGCATGAAGGCCCCGCAGGCCGCCGGCGTCATCCACACCGACTTCGAGCGCGGCTTCATCAAGGCCGAGGTCTATTCGTGGAAGGACCTCATCGACCTGGGCAGCGAAGCGGCCATCAAGGAAAAGGGCCTGCTGCGCGTCGAAGGGAAGGAATACGTCGTGCAGGACGGCGACTGCATGCTCTTCCGCTTCAACGTCTGAAGCGGCGTCAGGCCGACGCGGGCGCGGTGGTGGGCGGTACGACCAGCGGCAGCTTCACCACCACGCTGGTACCCGAGCCAACCTGGCTGACCACGGTGATGGCGCCTTCGTGGGCATCGACCAGGCGGCGGGTGGTGGCCAGCCCCAGCCCGGTGCCGGGAACGGAGCGCGCCTCGGGTGCGCGGAAGAAGGGCTGAAAGAGCTGGGCCTGCGAGCCTTCCGACATGCCGGGGCCGTTGTCGACCACCTCGAGCACGCCGTTGGTGCCTTCGCGGAACACCCGCACCTTCACTCGCGCGTCGGGGCGCCCCGCGCTGTACTTCACCGCGTTGCCCACCAGGTTCTGGGCGATGGACTGCAGCAGGTTGGCCGGGCACTGCACCGCCACGCCGGGCTCGAGCTGCCGGTCGAGGTGCACGTGAGCCGCGTCCGCCGCCTGCGCCTGCTCGAGCAGAATGGTGGTGACCGCCGTGTCGAGCTCGCCGTGACTGCGATCGGTCGACTTGCCCGCGCGGCAGAAGCGCAACAGGCCGTCGACCAGCTCGGACATGCGCGAGGTCGACGACTCGGCCTGGGCCAGCAGGTCCTTCACGTCGGCGTCGCTGACCTGCCGGCGCGCCAGGGTGAGGTAGCCCTTGAGCGGCGCGAGCGGGCTGATGAGGTCGTGCGCCACGCGGCTGGCGAAGCTGTCGAGCTCTTCGTTGCGGTGATTCAATTCCGTCAACTGCGAGTCGATGGTGCGCTCCTGGCGGCGCAGCGTGCGCAGCACCTGGAAGGCCACCAGCACCGACAAGCCCAGCGCCAGGCTCACCGCGCCGGCGCCCAGGTTGCTGGTGCGAAGGCGCACCGCCTGGAGTTCGGCGAGCAGGGCGCGGGTGTCTTCGGCGTTCTCGCGCGCGAGCTGGCTGGCGAGGTCGTCGAGCTCGTACTGCAGGGGCTTGGCCTCTTCTTCGAGGTGCTTGCGCGCCCGCTCGGCGTCGGCGCGCTTGCTGGCCTTGATGGTGACGTCGACCTTCTTGACCAGGCGCTCGGCAGTGCCGGCGAAGCGCTCCCACAGGGCCGACTCGCTCTTGGGCAGCCCGGTGGTGAAGCGGGTGGTGGAATCTTGAATCTCGGCGAGGTTCACGTCCATCGCCTTGTCGGCGCTCTCGCGCTCCTCGTCGTTGGCGGCGCTGATGTGGTCCTCGGTGGCCTTCACCAGCAGGGCGGCGTCGAGCCGCATCAGGCCGATGAGCCGTTCTCGCTCGAGCGACGCGGTCACCAGGCGGTCGATGCGCTCGGCCGCACGACGAGCCGAGAGAATGGAAAAGGCCGCGCCGCTGGTCAGCAGCACCACCACCGCCGCGAAGCCCAGGCCGAGGCCGCGGGTGCTCAGGGCACGCTCACGACGCTGCGTGGGAAGGGGCGGCGGCGAAGTCATCAGGTGCCGTTGGGTCTAGCACCAGTCAAAACGTCCAGACATGACAACGGGGCCCCCAGTTTCCCGGGAACCCCGAAGACGAGCGGACGAACCGCTCGAGAAAACGAAAAGAGAATTACTTCTTCTCTTCCTTCTTCTCGTCCTTCTTCTTGTCGTCCTTCTTCTCGTCCTTCTTCTCTTCCTTCTTCGCCGCCTTGTCCGCCGCCTTCGCCTCTTCAGCGAACGTGCCGGCAAACGCGTTGAACGCAAAGGCGAACAGGGCGACCGCGAGGATCTTCTTCATGGTGAACTCCAGGGTTTGAAGGGAAAAGCGTGGTACCGCGACATGCGGTGAGCCCTCGTATTGCGCGGTCCGTGCCACGGTCAAACCCGTTGATCGCTGGGGCTCGGGGCATTCCGACCGGGGATATTTTCCACAACCCGCTGGGGAAGCTGGGGACAGCGTCACCAGTTCGACCCCTCATCTGTTTGGAATCGCTGGGCAAATTGAGGCCGCTCGCCTACGGTCGGCGCCTTGCGCGGAGGCAGCCCTTGGAACGGGTCGAGGTCGAGGTCACGGTCACCATCATCAACGCCCTGGGCCTGCACGCACGCGCGGCGGCGCAACTGGTCAAGGTCGCCAACGCCCACCCCTGCGAGGTCGAAGTGGTGTGCGAAGGCCAGGCGGTCAACGGCAAGTCGATCATGGGCGTGCTGATGCTGGCCGCCGCGCAGGGCATGCAGGTGACGCTGCGCTGCTCGGGTGAACGCTCGAAGCAGTGCTGCGACGAGCTGGTCGCGCTCATCGGCAACCGCTTTGGAGAGCCGCGCTGATGCACCACCTGGGCCTCTTCGCCGCGCAGTTCCTGGTGGCCGCCTTCCTGGCCGTGCTGTTCCTGCAGTCGGGCCTGGACAAGGTGCTCGATTGGGCCGGCAACCGCGCCTACATCGACTCGGTCTTCGCCAAGACGCCGCTCAAGTCGCTTTCGGCCGCGATGCTGGGCGTCATCACCCTGATGGAAGTGGGCTCGGGCGTGCTCAGCGCCGCCGGAGCGCTCTCGGTGCTGGTGACCCGCGACACCACGTTCGCGTTGGCCGGTGCCGTGCTTTCGGGCCTGTCGATTCTCTCGCTCTTCTTCGGGCAGCGCATCGCCAGGGACTACGCGGGCGCGGCGGGCCTGGTGCCCTACTTCCTGGTCACCGTGGTGGGCATGCTGGTCGACGCTCAGCGCTGAGGCGTGGGCGGCAACACGCTCTCGATGACCTCGCGCAGTTGGTCCATGGTGAAGGGCTTCGAGAGGCGCGCGGCCAGCGGCTCGGCTCCCAGCGCCTGCAGCACCGCGTCGGGCGCGTAGCCCGAGCAGAACACCACCGGCAGCGCAGGCGTGTCTTCGCGCAGTCGCTTGAGGACCTCGAGCGCCGACATTCCGGGCATCATCACGTCGAGCACCACCAGGGCCGGCCGTGGCGAGGTGGCGAAGAATCGCTCGAGCCCGCGGGTCCCCTCGTTCGCCTCGAGCACCGTGAACCCGACTCGATTCAGCAGCCGGCGCATCGAGCGACGCACCAGGTCTTCGTCGTCGACCAGCAGCACCGTCTGCCCGGGCCAGGCGGTGGCCTGCGCGGGGACTGGCGGCGCGACCCCCGCCGTCTCTTCCGCCAGGGGCAGGGTCAGGGTGAAGGTGGCGCCCGCTCCCACCGTGCTGCGCACGCTGATGGTGCCGCCGTGGTCCTTCACCGCGGTGAAGACGGCGGCCAGGCCCAGCCCGGTGCCCCGCCCGCGCTCCTTGGTGGTGAAGAAGGGCTCGAAGAGGTGGGGCAGCACCTCGGGCGCGATGCCCACGCCGGTGTCGATGACGTCGAGCCGTACGTGGCCGGGCCCCTCGTTGCTGGTGCGGAAGGTCAGGCGGCCGCCGGCGGGCATGGCGTCGCGGGCGTTGAGCGCCAGGTTCACCAGCGCGTTGGTCAACTGCGAGGCGTCGGCCGAGAGCTGGGTGTGACGCGCCTCGAGCCGGGTGTCGACCACCACGCGGCGCTCGAGCGTGCGCTGCAGCATGGTGGTGGCCTCGGTGACGATGGCGTGGAGGTCGGCCGGTTCGCGCCGGGGGCGTTCCTTGCGGCTGAAGAGCAGCAATTGCCGGGTCAGGCTGGCGGCCTGGGTGGCGGCCGACAGAATGGTGTCGACCGATTCGGTGCTGCCAGGCCCCAGGTGGTCGAGCGTCAGCGCTTCGGCCGCAGCGACGATGGCGCCCAGCATGTTGTTGAAGTCGTGGGCGACGCCGGCAGCCAACTGCCCGACCGCGTCCAGCTGGCTGGCGTGGCGCAGTTGTTCTTCGAGCAGCCGCTCCTCGGTCACGTCTTGAACGGCGCCGAAGACGCGCTGCGGTGTGCCGTCGCGCAGCTCGGCCAGGCCGCTGATGCGCACGCGGCGACGGCGACCATCGGAGGCGACGAACTCGGGCTCGATTCGAAAGGGTGTGCCGTCGGTGACGGCGCGGGTGACGGCCGCGTGGACCTCGTCGCGGTATTCGGGCGCGTAGAGCGCGTTCGATTCCTCGAACGACGGAGGCGGCAGCGCGGGGTCGCGCCCGAACAACCTCGCGGTCTCGGTGGTCCACACCACGCGGCGCGGGCCACGTCGAGTTCCCACCCGCCGACCCTGGCCATCGCCTGGGTCTGCTCGAGGAAGCGGCGGTGGCGGGACAGCTCGAGGTTGGCGCGCTCGATTTCCCGCAGGTCGAGAATGGCCACCCGCACCTGGTGACGCGAGCGGTGCTCTTCGCGCGAGAACCAGACCCGGGTGGCCAGGGGCTGGCCGTCGAGGGTGCGGTGGGTCCAGTCGAAGCTCTGGGTCCCTTCGGCGAGCCTGGCGAAGAAGCGACGGCCGGCCTCGACCGACGGCGAGCCGTCGGGCTGGGTGGGCGGGCTCAGGTCCCACGGGTCGGCGGCCAGCAACTGCTCGCGCGTCGCGTGGAAGAGCGCCTGCGCGTTGCGGTTGGCGTCGACGATGGCCCGGGCCTCGACGTCGAAGACCACGTACGCCAACGGCCCCTGGTCGACCAGGTCGCGGGCCCGCTGTTCGCTGGCGCGCAGCGCGTCGAGCACCCGCTGCTGCTCGGTCACGTCGACCGCGAAGCCGGCGAGCCCGGTGCGCTGACCGTGTTGGTCGAAGAGCAGGAACTTGGTCGACAGGTAGGTGCGGCGTTCGGTGCCGACCTGCACCGGGTCGAGGTGCTCGATGGGCTCACCGGTCTCGAGCACCTGCCGGTCGGTCGCCAGGAAGTCCTTCGACCCTTCTTCGCCGAACAGCTCGAGGTCGGTGTGCCCGACCACCGCGGTCTCGGTGGTGTGGAAGGTGCGCAGCCAGGCGTCGCTGATGACCTGGTAGCGGCCGTCGAGGCTCTTGATGAACGCGATGACCCGCGAGCGCCGAATGAACTGCGTCAGCAGCGTGAGCACGACGTTCCCCCCGGAACCGTCAGCGGACCTGGCCATCACCTTCCACGACGTACTTCTGACTGGTCAGTTCCACCAGTCCCATGGGCCCGAAAGCATGAAGACGGGTGGTGCTGATGCCAATTTCGGCGCCCAGCCCCAGTTCACCACCGTCGTTGAACCGCGTCGAGGCGTTGACCACCACGGCCGAGGCGCAGACCTCGCGGGTGAAGCGGTCGGCCGCGGGGCGGTCGGCGGTGACGATGGCCTCGGTGTGCTCGCTGCCGTAGCGCTCGATGTGCGCGAGCGCACCACCGAGCCCGTCGACCACCTTCACCGCCAGCACCAGGTCGAGGAACTCGTGGCCGAAGTCGTCGTCGCGGGCCGCGACCACCTCGAGCCCGGCAGCGCGGAGCACGGCCACCGAGCGGGCGCAGCCGCGCAGCTCGACGCCCTTCTCACGCAGCGCGCGCCCCACCCGGGGCAGGAACGCGTCGGCCAGCGCGGCGTCGACCAACAGGCACTCGGCCGCGTTGCACACGCCGGGGCGCGAGGCCTTGGCGTTGACCACGATGCATTCGGCCATGGCCTGGTCGGCGGCGGCGTGCACGAACACGTGGCAGACGCCCTGGTAGTGCTTCACCACCGGCACGCGCGCGTGCTCGACCACGAAGCGAATGAGCCCGGTGCCTCCGCGGGGAATGCAGAGGTCGACCAGCCCCTCGAGCGTGAGCAGTTCGAGCAACAGGGCCCGGTCGGGCGGCACCAGTTGCACGCTGGCCTCGGGCAGACCGGCGCGGGTGACGGCCTCACGCAACACGGTGGCGATGGCCTGGGCCGAGTGCAGGGCCTCGCTGCCCGAGCGCAGCAGGGCCGCATTGCCGCTCTTGAGGCACAGCGCGGCGGCGTCACTGGTCACGTTGGGTCGCGACTCGTAGATCATCAGCACCACGCCCAGGGGCAGGCGCACCTTGCGCACCTTGAGGCCATTGGGCCGGTCCCACGACGAGGTGACGGCGCCGACCGGGTCTTCGAGCGTGGCGATCTGCTCGACGGCCCTGGCCATGCCCTCGACGCGCGCCTCGTCGAGCAGCAGGCGATCGACGAAGGCTGCGGGCTGACCGGCCGCGCGCGCGGCCGCGAGGTCGAGCGCGTTGGCGACGAGCACGGCGGGCGTGGCGGCGCGCAGACCGGCGGCCATGGCGCGCAGCGCGTCGTTCTTGCGCTCGGTGGTGGCGCTCGAGAGCAGTCGAGAGGCCTGCTTGGCGGCGCGGGCCAACGCCAGCGCCCGGTCGGACAGTGCGGTCACGGGACGATTTCCCAGCCTTTCGCGCCGTGGCGCAAGCCATGGGGAGCCGAAGTGCGGGGGAAGACGGACTCGATGCGGGTGCCGGTGGCGCGCCACACTTCGGCCTGGCCGCCGGCCGAGGCCACGAACTCGAGCGCGTCGTTCGAGGCCCAGCGCACGGGGCCGTGCACCAGGGCGTCCTTCTCGTGCGGCGCTTCGACGACCGTTGGCTTCGCCTGCCCCGACAGGTAGGCCAGCAGCCGTTCGCGGTCGATCACGTGAATGGGGCCATAGTGGTCGACCTGCAGCGCCACCTTCGAGCAGTCGGGCGAGAAGACCTCGAAGGTCCAGTCCGAGAAGAAGAGCTGGCCCCGGGGCGCGAAGCCGCGCTGGACGCCGTCGGGAAAGCGGAAGGCCAGCGATTCCACCGCGTACGAGCGGGGCGCGTCGGGGCCGAGCGGCTGCAACGCCTGCGCGTCACCCGAGAACACCGCCGTCACCGGACCACACGCGACGGCGTGGAGCGCGCCGTCGACGGCCACCGGGTTCGGGTGCAGGGGAATGGGCCTCGCACACGCATGCAACGAGAGCAGGGCGAGGGCGAAGGCGCGCATCGGGGCCCCATTGAGCCACGAGACGAGGGGGGAGTCACGGGTGGGCTCCACGTTCGGGGGAAGCGTGGCGTCGCCTCGCGCATGTCCTTCTGGTTCGAACCAGGAACCGGGCGAGGGTTCTCGACCCGCACCTGCACCGCGAGTGTGACGCTCCGAACGGCCCGCACCCAGGGTGAACGTCGGGAATCGGCCCCAGCGACAGCCTGGGTTCTCGGCGCGTCCGCACCGCGCCTGGGGCGCTCGGCAGCAAACGCACTGGCGGTGCGGGCCACGAATCGCCGTGCACTGACGGTGAGGCCGTTCAGCGCACCCGCACCGGGCGGGCGACGACCGGAGAGAACGCACCGCTGGTTCGAGCCGCGCATCGGGAGTGCACCGACGGTGAGGCCGTGCGGCACCACCTGACTTCAGGCACCGCGGCCCACGTCGGACCACGCGAGCAACCGGGCGATGATGGCCTCGGCGCCGAACACCAGGGTCTGCCCGTCCCACAGGGCCGGCGCGCCGGTACCACCTCGCGCGGTGAGGTCGGCCTTCACCTCGTCGTACGTCACGTTGCGAAACCGCACCGCCTCGAGCAGCTCACGGTCGACCACGAACCGGCGCACCTTCGCGCTCGATTCGTCTCCGACCGCGTGGAAGAGCTCGAACGTGCTCACGGCTCATTCCACCGGGAGCCCGGCGCTGATGTGCAACGACAGCCGCGCCGAGACCAGGCTGGTGCGCGCCGAAATCTGCGAGACCTCGGCCTGGAACAGGTCGCGGTCGGCCTGAATGACGTCGACCTGGGTCGCGGCACCGGCGTTGTACCGGTCGCGCGCCACCTGCTGGGCCTTGCTGGCCGCCTGCACCTGCGCGTCGGCGGCCTCGACCTTGAGCAGCGCCGCGGTGAAGGACTGCCAGTCGCTGTGAATCTGGTCGCGGGCCACCAGGCGGGCGCGTTCGACGCCGAGCGCAGCGCTGTTCTGCACGTGGTCCTGCGAGTCGAGGTTCGTGATGGTCGGCCCGTCGAGCCGCCAGGTCAGCGCCACGCCCAGGTTGTACGAGGTCACCTTGCCGGTGAAGCCGGTGGCGTTGGTGAAGTTCTCGGTGAACTGGGCGCCCACCACCGGCACGAAGGCCAGGGTCGCGGCGGTGCGCAGGTCGTCGGCGGCCACCTTGTCGGCGTCGGCAGCCTTCACCGCGGGCAGCCCGTCGACGTTCTTCTCGAGTTCCTCGAACGCCGTCTCTCCATGCAGGTCGGGCGCGGGAATGGCGACGTCGGCGGGCGGCTCGAGCCCGCTGAGCGTGCGCAGGTTGCGGCGGGTGGTGGCGACGAGCGAGGCCGAGTCGGCCACGGTCTGCCGGTTGCGCTGCACCTCGGCGCGGGCCCGCAGCACCTCGAGCTCGGTGACCGCGCCTGCGCCGTAGCGCACCTCGGTCAACTTGAGCTGGGTCTCGGCGACCGAGACCGACTTCTTCGCGCTCTGCAGCAACTGCAGCGACGCGGCATAGCCGTAGTACGCGCCGACGACCTGCTTGCGCACCAGGTCGCGCATCACCGCCTCGCGTTCCTTCGCGCCGTCGCGACCGACGCCCGCGGCCAGCAACCGCATCCACCGGGTGGTGTCGATGAGGGGCAGGTCGAGCCGCAGCACGCCGTTGAGCTGGTTCTCGGGGGTGATGGTCAGCTTGGTGGGCGAGCCCGGCAACTGAATCACCGCGGGGTACTGGTTGTTGGTCCACACGCCCTGGGCGGTGAGCGAGGGGAAGAGCGCCGAGACGGCGACGCGGTAATCGGCCTCGGCCTTCTCGCGGGCTTCGAGCGTCAGGCGGCCGTCGACGTTCTGCTTGTCGGCGGCGTCGAGGAAGGTCTTCAGACCCGCGTCGGCCGCCCAGGTGGGCACGGCCAACGCAGCAACGAGCGTGAGTACGAAGCGGTTCACTTGCCGACCTCAGCAGTGTGGGTTTCGGGAGGCACGGTGACGACCGTGGGAGCGCTGCCGACCAGTCGCCAGAAGAACTGCGAGAGGTCGTCGAACCACGAGTAGATGACCGGCACGGTCACCAGCGTCAGCACCAGCGACATCGCCTGGCCGCCGACCACCACGCCGGCGGTGGCGCGGTTGTAGCCCGAGCCGACGCCCTTGGCGGTGACCAGCGGAATCATGCCGGCGATGAAGGCGAAGGTGGTCATCAGAATCGGGCGGAAGCGGTCCTTGTTGGCCTGCAGAATGGCGCGCAGCCGGTACGCCTTGCGCGTCGCGCGCTCGACCTTCGCCCAGTTGGCCAGGTCGACCTTCGCGAGCGCCTTCTCGAGCCGCTCGTGACCGATGAGCGCGTCGAGTCGCTCGTGCAGGGCATTGACCCGCGCAGGGCCTTCGAGCCCACGCACGGCGTTCAGTTCGCGGGTGAGATCGCCCTCGTGCTCGGCGCGCAACTGGTTGCTGTGGTCGATCTGCAGAATCGCGTTCTTCTTGATGACGCCGAAGAGCACGAAGATGCCCAGGAAGCTGTACAGGTCGAGCGCCTGGTTGAAGAGAATGACCGAGGCGATGGCGAAGGGCAGCGTCAGCGGCAGCGAAATGAGAATCGTGACCGGGTGCAGCCACGACTCGAACTGCGCGGCGAGAATCAGGTACATGAAGACCAGTGAGGCGAGCAGGCCGAGCACGAACGAGATGCCGGTCTCGCGCATCAGCTTGGTCTGACCCTGCGGCTTGGCGCTGAAGCCCTTGGGCAGCTTGGCGACCTCGTCGTCGATGATCTTCTTGACCGCTTCACCGATGGCGCCTTCGTCGGCGCCCTGCTTGCCGTTGCACAGGAAGGTGACCTGCCGCTCACGCTGGAATCGCAGAATCGACGCCGGGCTCGCGCCGGGCACGATGCGCACCACGTCGGACAGCGCGACCTGCCCCAGCTTGCGCGAGGGCACGTTGATGAGCGCCAGGGCGTCTTCGTCGCTGCGGTATTCGGGGGTGGCGCGCAGGCGCACGTCGTACTGCTCGCCGCCTTCGGAATAGGTCGACACCTTCTGACCCGCGACCAGGTACTGCAAGGCCTGGGCGACGTCGATGATCTGCACGCCCAGGTCGGCCGCGCGCTGACGGTCGACGAAGACCGAGAGCTGGGGCTTGCCCACCACCAGCGACGAGTCGACGTCGGCGATGCCGGGCACGCTCTTCATGCGCTCGATGATGCGGGGCGTCGCGGCCTCGAGCAGCTTCAGGTCGGGGCCGGCCATCAGGTACTGAATGCGCGCGGTGGCCTGACCGCCGCCGAACTCGTTCACGTCGGCGACGTTGACCCGCAGCTCGGGAGGCAGGGTGGGCAGAATCTTCTCGCGCACCACGTCCTTGATCTCGTTCTGGGTCAGCGTGCGCTGATCGGGCGGCAGCAGCTTCACGTAGATGCGCGCCTGGTTCGGCGTCTTCGCCGGGTCGTCACCCACGGTGAGCAGCGTGGCGGTCACGTCGGGCATGGCGCGAATGATTCGGGCCACGCGCTCGCCCACCAGTTCCGAACTGGCCACCGAGCGACCTTCGGGCAGGCGCACCACGACCTCGAACTGCGCGCGGTCGTCGACCGGCAGGAAGCCCTTGCGGGCCTTCTTGGCCAGGGGGCCCATGGCGACCAGGGTCAGAACCGCGGCCAGCCCCACCATCCACCGGTGGTCCATGCAGAACGAGAGGAACGCCAGGTAGACGCGCTCGATGGGGCGGTAGAAGATTTCGACGATCTTCGAGAGCCCCTGCGGCTCGTGGCTGGTGGGCTTCTTGAGCCAGCGCGAGGCGAGCATCGGGGTCAGCGTGAAGCTGACGAAGAGCGAGACCGCGATCGAGAACGACATGGTCACGCCGAAGCTGCCCAGGAAGCGACCCGGAATGCCGGCGATGAAGGCAATGGGCAGGAACACCGCGATGAGCGAGAGCGTGGTGGCGAGCACCGGCAGGCCGATTTCCCGCGTGCCGTTGATGGCCGCGGTGATCGGGTCTTCACCCTTCTCTTCGATGTGCTTGAAGATGTTCTCGAGCACCACGATGGCGTCGTCGATGACGATGCCCACCGCCAACGCCAGCGCCAGCAAGGTGATGGTGTTCAGCGTGTAGCCCTGGGTCTTCATCAGCGCGAAGGTGCCGATGATGGACGTGGGAATGGCGAGCGCGGCGATGACGGTGCTGCGCAGGTTGCCCAGGAACAAGAGCACGATGATGGCGGCGAAGAGCGAGCCGAGCAGCAGGTGCTCCTTGACCGCGTCGGTGCTGGTCTCGATGACCGCCGAACCGTCGCGCTGCACCTCGAGGAAGTAGCCGGGCGGCAGTTCCTTGCCGATCTCGAGCATGCGCGCCTTCACGGCCTTGACCACTTCGACGGTGTTGGTGCCCGACTGCTTGCGCAGCGCGAGCAGCACGGTGCGCTCGCCGTTCCACATGGCCGAGGTCTGCACGTCTTCCATGTCGTCGTCGACGTGGCCCAGTTCGTCGAGCCGAATCGAGCGGCCGGCCTGGTCCTTGATGATGATCGCGCGCAGCTCTTCGATGTTGGCCACGCGGCCTTCGATGCGCACCGTGTAGTAGTCCTTGCTGGTCTCGACTCGACCGCCCGGCAGGGTGATGTTCTGGTTGTTGATGGCCGCAGCCACCTCGACCGGGCTGATGCCCAGGGCCTTCAACTTCACCGGGTCGACCTGCACGTTGATCTGACGCTTGCGGCCGCCGATCAGCAGCGCCTGGCCGACGCCGTTGACCGATTCCAGCCGGCGACGCACCACGCGGTCGGCGATGTCGGTGACGTCCTTGACCGGCTTGTCCTTCGCGCGCAGGGCGATGAAGAGCACCGGCTGCGAGTCGGGGTCGAACTTCTGCACGATGGGCGGGTCGATGCCCTTGGGCAGGTCGGGCAGCACCGTGTTGACCTTCTGCTGCACTTCCTGCGCGGCGACGTCGACGTTCTTCTCGAGCAGGAACTGAATCTGCACCGTCGAGACGCCTTCGCTCGAGGTCGAACGCAGTTCGTCGAGGCCGCTGATGGTGTTGACCGCGGCTTCGATCTTGTCCGACACGTCGGTTTCCATGTCTTCGGGCGAGGTGCCCGGCTGCACGGTGTTG
>CAIWFK010000002.1 GCA_903911905.1 uncultured Myxococcales bacterium | reverse complement strand
GTGTAGGTTCCGCCCCCTTTCGAATGTTAGCCGTTAAATGCGCGTAAAGATTGAAGAAATTCAAGGCCTCGAGCCGCTCACGGTGAGCGAGGCGATCAAACCCGAGACGATGGCCGAGTACCTGGCCGACGCCGGCGGGTTTTCGCTCGCGCGCGCGACGCCGCTGACGGTGACCTTCAAGCGCGTTTCCGGGCGGGTGCTGGTGCGCGGCGGCTTCGTCGGCAACTTCAGCGTGCCGTGCAAGCGGTGCCTCAGTGACGAGACCATCGAGGTTCCGGTGGACTTCTCGCTGCGCATGGTCGAAGAGGCGCGCCGGTCGGAAGAAGACGACGCCCAGGCGGGTGAGGGCGCGGGCGGGGGCACGGGGCGTCGGAAGAAGCGCACCAAGCAGCAGAAGAAGGACGACGACGGCGAGGCCGAGATCGCGGCGAGCTTCGAGCTCGACGAAATCGACGCGGAACCGTTCGACGGCAAGACGATCGATCTGGACCCGATCGTACGTGAGCAGGTATTGCTCGCGCTCCCGGTCGCAGTCGTCTGCCGGGAGGACTGCAAGGGGCTCTGCACGGTGTGCGGGCAGAACCTCAACGAGTCCGACTGCGGCCACGCAGGAAAGAAAGAAGTCGATGTCCGGTTGGCGAAGCTCAAGGACATCAAGCTGAAGAACTGAAGTGGTTTTGAAAGGACGGAAGTTCCCATGGGCGTTCCCAAGAAGCGGACCTCGAAGATGCGTCGCGATCGTCGCCGCGCTGGCAACAACAAGCTGAAGTTTGCCGTGCAGCTCTCGGCGTGCCCGAACTGCGGCGCCTCGCGCCAGCCGCACCGCGTGTGCCCGGCGTGCGGGTTCTACAACGCCAAGAAGGTCGCGGCCGGCTCCGCTGACTGAAGTTGCTGGTCCCAGCAGTGCGAAATCACTGATTCGGCGAGGGTGACCTTCGCCGATCGCGGTTGAGTCGCGTCGATTCGCGCCTTTGGTGCGGTCGGCGCGCTCCTGCGAACCCCGCTTTCCAATGTGCGTAAAATGGTACGCGGTGACACCGCGGGGCGATGTGTGTACACAGCGCCGCGTGAAGCGAGCCCAGATCATTGGAACCGGGAGCTACGCGCCCGAGAAGGTCCTGACGAACCACGATCTGGCGAAGATCGTCGAGACCAGTGACGAGTGGATCGTCGAGCGCACTGGCATCAAGCAGCGGCACATGGCCGCCGAGGGTGAAGTCACCTCCGACATGGCGCTCAAGGCCGCGCTCCGCGCGCTCGAGATGTCGTCGACCCGCCCGGAAGATCTCGACCTGATCATCGTCGGCACCATCAGCCCCGACATGCCCATGCCCGCCTGCGCCGCGTTCCTGGCCCAGAAGCTGGGGGCCAGGAAGGCCTTCGCCTTCGACGTGAGCGCGGCCTGCGCAGGCTCGCTCTTCGGCATGTCGATCGC
Source organism: uncultured Myxococcales bacterium (assembly GCA_903911905.1). GTDB lineage: Bacteria > Myxococcota > Myxococcia > Myxococcales > Myxococcaceae > Xiheilimnobacterium > Xiheilimnobacterium phototrophicum. The sequence continues at coordinate 1,688 of CAIWFK010000002.1, read as the reverse complement.
CTCGCAGTACATCGCCACCGGCATGGTGAAGCGGGCGCTGGTGGTCGGCGTCGAGCTGCTCACCCGCATCATCGACTGGAGCGACCGCAACACCTGCGTGCTCTTCGGAGACGCCGCGGGCGCCATGGTGCTGGGGCCCTCGAGCGACGACGCGCGGGGCATTCTGTCGACCCACCTGCACACCGATGGCGAGCAGACCGGCATTCTGTGTCTGCCCGGCGGCGGCAGCAAGCACCCCGTCTCGCCCGAGATGATCGCCCAGAAGCTGCACAAGGTGTCGATGCAGGGGCGCGAGGTCTACAAGTTCGCGGTGCGGGCCCTGACCGACGTGGTGAACGAAGCGCTCGCGGCCAACCAGGCCACCGCCGACGGCATCACCCACGTCATCGCCCACCAGGCCAACATTCGCATCATCGAGGCGGTGCTGGGCCGGCTCGAGATTCCGATGACCAAGGCGTGGCTGAACATCGACCGGTACGGCAACACCTCGTCGGCCTCGTTGCCCATGACGCTCGACGAGGCCAACCGCGCGGGCCGGCTCGAGGCTGGCGACACCATCGCCATGATGGCCATCGGCGCCGGCATGTCGTGGGGCAGCGCGCTCGTTCGCTGGTGAGAGACAACATGAGCTCGATCGCATTCATCTTTCCCGGGCAGGGCAGTCAGTCGGTCGGCATGGGCAAGGCCCTGGCCGACGCGTTCCCCGAAGCGAAGGCCGTCTTCGACGCCGCCGACGACGCGCTGGGCGAGAAGCTGTCGACCCTCTGCTTCGAAGGGCCCGACGACGCGCTCAAGCTGACCGCCAACACCCAGCCCGCCATTCTGACCGTCTCGATCGCGGCGCATGCCGTGTTCTCGAAGCGCTTCGCTACCGCCCCCACCGTGGTCGCTGGCCACTCGCTGGGTGAATATTCGGCGCTGGTCGCGGCCGGCGCGATGTCGCTGGGCGATGCGGTGCGCTCGGTGCGCGCGCGCGGCACCTTCATGCAGGCCGCCGTGCCCCAGGGTTCGGGGGCGATGGCCGCCGTGCTGGGGTTGGACCCCGCGAAGGTCGCGGCGATCTGCCTGGAAGCCGCGCAGGGCGAAGTGGTCAGCCCGGCCAACTTCAACGAGCCCGCGCAGACGGTGATCGCCGGCCACGCGAAGGCCGTGGAGCGCGCCAGCGAGCTGCTCAAGGCCGCGGGCGCCAAGCGGGTGGTGCCGCTGCCGGTGAGCGCGCCGTTCCATTCGGCGCTGATGCAGCCGGTGGTCGCGCAGCTCGACGCCGTGCTGGGCAAGGTGGCCTTCGTGAACCCGAAGGTGCCGGTGGTCTCGAACGTCGAGGCCACGCCGAATGCCGACGGCAGCCGGGTCAAGGCGCTGCTGCTCGACCAGGTCGTGGGCTCGGTCAGGTGGATCGAGTGCGTGCAGGCCATGGAACGGGCCGGCGTGACGAAGGTGGTCGAGCTGGGCCCCGGTCGCGTGCTGTGCGGCCTGGTCAAGCGCATCGCGAAGGGCCTCGAGACCTTCAACGTGGAAGACCCCGCCAGCCTCGAGAAGACCCTCGCAGCTCTGGGAGCGTGAAAGACGATGGCGACTGACTTCGCAGGCAAGGTGGCGCTGGTCACCGGCGGTTCCCGTGGCATCGGCCGGGCGATCTGCCTCGAGCTGGGCAAGCGCGGCGCGACCGTGGTCTTGAGCTACGCCGG
>CAIWFK010000001.1 GCA_903911905.1 uncultured Myxococcales bacterium | reverse complement strand
TTGCCACCGCGACCGGCCGTCTTGCCGAGGCCTGAGCCCTGGCCACGACCCACGCGCTTCTTGCGGTGGTTCGAACGGTACGGCGCCTTCAACGAGTGGAGCGTCACCATGGTGTGTTGTTCCTTACTTTCCGGCCGACTGCGCCTTGGCGCGAGCGGCATCACGCACCCGAATGTGCCGGGGCTTGCGGCGGGGAACCACCTTCGGCTCCTCCTTGACCACTTCGAACGTCACGAGGTGGCGAACCTTGTCGAGCATGCCGCGGGTGGCCGCGTTGTCCTTGACGATCACTTCCGAGTTGAACTTCGTCAGGCCCAGGCCCTTGACAGTGGCGACCTGGCGAGCCGACGAGCTCGAGTGGCTCTTGGTCAGCTTGATCTTGATACCCATGATCAGGCCTCCTTCCGCTTACCGAAGGTGACTTCCTTGCCGCGCAGCCGCGAGACCTGCTCGGGCGACTTGAGCTGCTGCAGGCCATTGACGACGGCCTTGAGCACGTTGTGCGGGTTCCGGCTGCCCTGGTTCTTGGTCAGAATGTTGCGAACGCCAGCCGCCTCGAGCACCGCGCGCACGGGGCCACCGGCGATGATACCGGTACCTTCCGACGCGGGCTTCAGGAACACCCAGCCGGCGCCGAAGTGACCGAGCGCTTCGTGGGGAATGGTGTGGGCGATCAGGGGAACCTTGAAGATGTGCTTCTTCGCGTTCTCGCCGCCCTTGCGAATGGCTTCGGGAACTTCGTTCGCCTTGCCGAGGCCCACGCCGACGTGGCCGTTGCCATCGCCGACGACGACCAGCGCCGAGAAGCTGAACCGACGGCCACCCTTCACCACCTTGGCGACGCGGGCGATGCTCACCACGCGGTCCTGGAGGTCGAGGTCGTTCGGGTTGATAGGAGTAGTGCTCACGTGTGCGCCGTCCTTTAGAACTGCAGGCCGCCCTCGCGGGCGCCATCAGCAATCGCCGCAACGCGGCCGTGGTAGGGGAAGCCGTTGCGATCGAAGACCACCTTCTCGATCTTCGCGACCTTGCACTTCTCGGCGATCAGCAGACCGACCTGCTTGGCGGCGGCCTTCTTGTCGCCCTCGTCGAGCTTGCCCTTGAGCTCCTTCGAGAGGGTCGAGGCGGCCACCAGCGTGCGGCCGCTGGCGTCGTCGATGACCTGCGCGTGCAGGTGCTTGAGCGACTTGTAGACGGTGAAACGGGGACGCGCAGGAGTACCCGACAACTTCTTGCGGATGCGCTCTTTGCGGTTGAGGCGTGCGTTCGTGTTGGACATGGTGTCTTTCTTTCCTTCCACCCGCGATGGTGAATTCCGCGGGTGGATGAAACGGGTTGGCTGTTACGCCGTACCCGTCTTGCCCTCCTTGCGGCGGACAGTTTCGGTGGACAGCTTGATGCCTTTGCCCTTGTACGGCTCAGGCGGGCGGAGCGCACGAATCTTGACGGCGGTCTGACCGAGCAGGTGACGGTCGTTCGAGCGCAGCGTCAGGTCGAGCGTGGGAAGCTGCTCTTCGGTGCGGGGAGCCTTGCCGACTTCGGCCGTCACGCCTTCCGGGAGGTCGAAGACCACCGGGTGCGAGAAGCCGAGGGCAAAGTGAATCTGCTTACCCTTCACCTCGGCGCGGAAACCGACACCGCGAATCGCGAGCGCCTTTTCCCAACCCGAGCCCACGCCCTTCGCAGCGTTGGCCAGAATGGCGCGCGCCAGGCCGTGCTGCGCCCGGTGCTGCCGGCTGTCCGACGGACGAACGACATGCAGTTCCTTGTCCTTGATCTCGACCTTGATGTCAGGCGAGGGCACGGTGATCGAGAGCTTGCCCTTGGGGCCCTCGAAGTTCACCTTGCCACCAGACAGGGTCACCTTGACCTTGTCTTCCAGCTTGATGGGCAGCTTGCCGATGCGGCTCATGGTCGGGTCCTTTAGTACACCGTGCAGATGAGCTCGCCGCCCACGTTGGCCTTGCGGGCCTCGTGGTCAGCCATCACACCGTGCGAAGTGGAGAGAATCGCGATGCCCATTCCGCCCTTGACGCGGGGAATGTCGCGCACGTTCACGTACTTGCGCAGGCCAGGCTTCGACTCGCGCTTGATGCCCGTGATGACCGGTTCGCGGTCGGGGCCGTACTTGAGAACGACGGTGAGCTCGTTCTGGGGCTTCTTCTCGTGAACGATGAAGTCCGAGATGAAACCTTCGCTCTTGAGCGCCTTGGCGACCTCAGCCTTCAGCTTCGACGACGGGAGCGTGAGCTTGTCGTGGCGGGCGAGGACGGCGTTGCGAATGCGGGTGATGAGGTCACCCACAGGATCATTGACGACCATGTTGAACTACCTACAGAGAGCGCTGTCCGCGCCCAACTGGAGATTCAAACGCCTGCCGGGCCAATCCCGGTGGTTCGTTTGAACCGGTTGTATTCGTTCTTCGTGCGGCTCAGGCCGCGCGGAACGGAACTCCAAAAGCCTTCAGCAACGCCAGACCGTGCTCGTCGTTGAGCGCGGTGGTGACGATGCTGACATTCAGCCCCTTCACCTTCTCGATCTGGTCGTAGTTGATTTCCGGGAAGATGATCTGCTCGCGAACGCCGAGCGTGTAGTTGCCGCGACCGTCGAACGCCTTGGGCGAGACACCCTTGAAGTCACGAACGCGGGGCAGCGCCACGCTGATCAACCGATCGAGGAACTCGAACATGCGGTCGCCACGCAGGGTGACCATGGCGCCGATCGCCTGGTTCTCACGCAGCTTGAAGTTCGCGATGGCCTTGCGCGAGCGGGTCACCACCGGCTTCTGACCGGTGATCGCGCCAAGCTGGTCGACGGCCGACTCGAGAATCTTGTTGTTCGCGAGCGCGTCACCCAGACCCATGTTCACCACGATCTTGTCGATTCGGGGAACCTGGTTCGGGTTCTTGAGGTTCAGGTCCTTCATCAGTGAAGGAACGATTTCCTTGCGGTAGCGCAGCTTGAGGCGCGCAGGCTTCGCCTCGAGGCCTTCCTCGATGTTGGCGGCAAAGCCAGCCTTCTTGACGTCTTCCTTCTTGTTGCGCTTCTCCGACTTCTTCTTCTCGACCTTCGGAGCTGCAGCAGCAGGAGCGTCGTTCTTGTTCTTGTCGTCAGCCATGACTTGCCACCAGGGAAAAGCAGGAGCCGCGCCTTAGCGCAGCCCGGGTTCATCAGTCAATGGGCACGTGTGCCCATGAACGATCAGTCGATCGTCGCGTCGCACTTCTTGCAGAAGCGCTTCTTCGATTCCTTGTCGCCGTCCTTCATGGTGCGAATGCCGACGCGGGTCGGCTTGTCGCACTTCGGGCACACCAGCGCCAGGTTCGAGAGCGCGATGGTGCCGGGCTTCTCGACCACACCACCTTCGGGGTTGGCGCGGTCGCGGCCCTTGGCCACGTGGCGCTTCACCAGGCGCAGACCCTCGACCCGAGCGCGGTCCTTCACGCGATCGAACTCGAGAATCTTGCCGCGGTTGGTCTTCTTCGTGCGCTCGCCACCCGAGGTGACCTGCACGGTGTCGCCGATCTTGAGCTTCTGCATGACTTAGAGCACCTCAGGCGCGAGGGAGATGATCTTCATGAACTTCTTCGCGCGAAGTTCGCGAGCGACCGGCCCGAAGATACGGGTGCCGATGGGCTCGAGTTCCTTGTTGATGAGCACCGCGGAGTTCACGTCGAACTTGATGTAGCTGCCATCGGCCCGGCGAATCTCCTTCTTGGTGCGCACGATCACCGCCTTGGCGACGTCGCCCTTCTTCACCTTCGCGTTGGGCAACGCTTCCTTGATGGAAACGGTGATCACGTCACCGATGCTGCCGTAATAGCGCAGCGATCCACCGGCGACGTTGATGATGAAGACCTCCTTGGCACCGGAGTTGTCGGCTACTTCGAGCCGGCTGGTCATCTGAAGCATGGTCGTCTCTCTCTTTTGAAAAGCGAATCGCGGTTACGCGTTCGAGGCGGCGCGCTCGAGGACCTTCACCACGCGCCAACGCTTGTCCTTCGACATGGGGCGCGTTTCCGAGATCAGCACCTTGTCGCCTTCGTTGACGGTGCTCTTCTTCGGGTAGTCGTGATCTTCGACGTGCGCCTTGTACTTCACGCGCAGCGTCTGAATCTTGCCGTACTGGGCGTGCGAGGCGCGGCGACGAACGGTGACGACGACCGTCTTGGTCATCTTGTTCGAGGTCACGATGCCAATGCGCGTCTTGGGACGGCCGCGGCCGTCCTTCGCGTCGGTCTTGGGGGTCTGGGTGGTTGCGTCGGCCATGGTGTTCAGTCCTTCACTTCGTCGACTTCTGCTTCTGCGTGAGCACCGTGTAGACACGGGCCAGGTCACGGCGGTGGCCGGTTCGCTCGGACGGGTTGTCCAGGGCGCCGGTGCGCAGCTTGAGCTGGTCCGCCATCAGCGTGGCCTTGAGCTCGACGGCGCGGCGCTTGAGGTCGTCAACGGACAGGTCTTTGAGTTCTTTGGCGGTCGTCATGGCGAAGGTTCCTTACAGGCTCTGCTCGGAGCGGTGCACGACGCGGGTCATGACCGGCAGCTTGGCCGAGGCCAGGCGGAGCGCGGCGTGCGCGAGGGGCGCTTCCATGCCGTCCATCTCGTACAAGATGCGGCCGGGCTTCACGACGGCCACGTAGTACTCGACGTTGCCCTTGCCGGTACCCATGCGGGTCTCGGCCGGCTTCTTGGTGATGGGCTTGTCGGGGAAGATTCGGATCCAGATCTTGCCACCGCGCTTGATCTTGCGGCTCATGGCGATACGAGCCGCCTCGATCTGGCGCGAGGTGATCCACCCGGGCTGCAGGGTCATCAGGCCGAACTCGCCGAACGCGAGCGTGTTGCCCCGGTTCGCCTTGCCAGGCATGCGGCCCTTCATCATTTTGCGGTACTTGGTTCGTGAAGGCTGAAGCATGACGTGTCCTCGTTAACGCAGGGCTCTTTTCAGCGAGCCGCGGGCTGGGCGTCCTTGCCGCCCTTGGTCGGCAGAACGTCACCCTTGCACACCCACACCTTGCACCCGATGGTGCCGTAGGTGGTGCGCGCGATGGCGTAGCCGTAGTCGATGTCGGCGCGGAGCGTGTGCAACGGCACCCGACCCTCGCGGTACCACTCGTAGCGCGCCATTTCGGCGCCACCGAGGCGGCCCGAGCAGGCGACGCGAATGCCCTTGGCGCCGAACTTCATGGCTGTCTGGATGCTCTTCTTCATCGCGCGGCGGAAGGCGATGCGGCGCTCGAGCTGGGTCGCGATGTTCTCGGCGACGAGCTGGGCGTCGATTTCGGCCTTGCGGACCTCGACGATGTTGAGGAACACCTCGTTCTCGGTGAAGGCCTGGAGCTCCTTCTTGATCTGCTCAATGCCCGCGCCGCGCTTGCCGATGACAATGCCCGGCCGAGCGG